>CAZSZN010000228.1:0-4282 GCA_964610405.1 uncultured Macromonas sp.
CAGTTTTGGAGCGGAATCACCTCATTTGTGGGGCAAGTTTGGATTGGAATCAACAGCGCTTTGGCTTCAAGATCCTTTGTCTCTCTACGGATCCTCCAACGCAACAATCGCGCCGGGTTATGAGCCTCCGAGGATCCAGCTGGTGGAGCGAAGAACTGACGGACAGGCAACTGAGGCACCTTAGCCTGAGCTCGGGCGGCACTACACGTTCGATACGGACCGTGTCTTCCGCAAGGACGGCTTAATCTGGGGGCACGCAGAGCGAGAGGTGCCCCAGGCCGCCGCGGCCGTCCTCACAAGGAACAGGATGCTCCAGAGCAAGCATGGTGCGCTCTATGGCCTCCGCACCCTCGGGTGCAGCCAGGCAAGATTCGAAGCTAGGTCAAGGCGGGTCGCGAGTGACCGCAGGAGAAGCCTTCTTCTTCACTGGCAAAAACGGCGCGCGGCGACCTCGCCCTTGAATTACATGTAACCGCTTATGTCGCAGTGAGCCTCGGAGCTCTCGCCGTACTACCTTTGCTCCCCAGTCTCTCGCCCGGCCGCCGTTTCGCGGTCATGTCGGTTTTCCGCGAAATCATCAACCGGAGCACTCAGGCAAGCTACGCGTTGGGCAGCGCCAGACGCGAGGTGTCGCCGTCGCCCTCTTCGTGCACGTCACGCCCGGCATTCAAGCGCGCAATGTCTTCCAGCGTGATGTCACCGGTTACGTACACGCCATCGAAAGGCGATGCGTCAAAACCGGTGAGCTTGGGGTTGAGCGAACCGATGGCCTGCGTCATCGCATCCAGGTCCTGGTAGATCAATGCATCGCAGCCGATGCTCTCGCGGACCTCTTCCACCGTGCGGTTGTGCGCCACCAATTCGTCGGTTGTTGGCATGTCGATTCCGTAAACGTTCGGATATCGCACTGGAGGCGCAGCACTGGCCAGGTACACCTTTCGGGCGCCGGCGTCGCGCGCCATCTGCACGATCTCCCGGCTGGTGGTTCCGCGCACGATGGAGTCGTCCACCAGCAGCACGTTGCGGCCCTTGAACTCGCTGCCGATCACGTTGAGCTTCTGGCGCACCGATTTTTTTCGAACGCCCTGCCCCGGCATGATGAAAGTGCGGCCGACGTATCGGTTCTTCACAAAGCCTTCGCGGTACGGCAGTCCTAGCAACTGGGCCAGCTCCATGGCGCTCGGGCGAGATGTCTCTGGAATCGGAATGACCACGTCGATGTCACTCGGCCGCACGGTGGAGACCACACGCTTGGCCAGAGTCACACCCATGTTCAGCCTGGCCTGATAGACCGAGATGCCGTCCAGCACCGAGTCGGGTCGGGCCAGATAGACGAACTCAAAAATGCAGGGGTTGTGGCTGACCTTATCGGCGCACTGCTGAAAGTGCACCTTGCCTTCCATTTCGACAAACACCGCTTCACCGGGCAGCACGTCGCGGTCGAGCTCGAACCCGTTGCCTTCGAGTGCCACCGATTCGCTGGCGACCATCACACTGCCCTGGTCGTTGTGGCCCACACACAGCGGGCGGATGCCGAACGGATCGCGAAAGGCCAGCAGGCCGTGGCCTGCGATCATCGCTACCACTGCGTATGAACCCTTGACGCGCTGATGCACGCCGCGCACAGCGGCAAACACGTCGGCCGGCTTCAAGGTGATGCCGCGCGTGACCTTCTCCAGTTCGTGCGCCAGCACGTTGAGCAGCACTTCCGAGTCGCTCTCTGTGTTGATGTGGCGGTGGTCAGTTTGAAACAGTTCTTGCTTCAGCGCCTTCGCATTGGTCAAGTTGCCGTTGTGCACCAGCACCAGGCCGAAGGGCGCGTTCACGTAGAAGGGCTGCGCCTCTTCTTCGCTATAGGCGTTTCCCGCCGTGGGATAGCGCACCTGACCCAGTCCGCAGATGCCGGGCAGCGTACGCATGTTGCGGGTTCGAAACACGTCACGCACCATGCCCTTGGCCTTGTGCATGAAGAACTTGCGTCCCTGCTGGGTGACGATGCCGGCCGCATCCTGGCCGCGATGCTGCAGCAGCAGCAAGGCGTCGTAAATCAGTTGGTTGACTGGCGTTTTGCTGACCACACCCACGATTCCACACATGTTTCGATCCCTCAAAAAATCAAACCGTTCTAAGCAACATTTCGGGCCACTGGCTCTGGTAACAAGTGCTTGATGGCATGCTCCGTGACCACCCTGCCTCAGGCGCCCCCGCCTCTCTTGAACGAGGCGATCGCCACGGCACGCGCGTCTTTGGGAATTTCGATGGTCATGCGTCGGAGCCCCGGGAGATTTTGCTCAGCCGACCCATTGGCGAGCGTTGCGCCACATCTGCGTCCAGGCGCTCGGGGCGGTCGGGTCCTGGTCGGTCCAGCTCATCTGGATGTTGCGAAACACGCGCTCGGGGTGCGGCATCATGGCCGTGAAGCGGCCGTCGGCCGTGGTCACGGCGGTCAGGCCGCCCGGACTGCCGTTGGGGTTGAATGGGTAGGCCTCGGTGGCTGCGCCGGTGTTGTCGGTGAAGCGCATCGCGGCGATGGCCTTGGTCGCGTCGCCCCGATGATGGAAGTTGGCATAACCCTCGCCATGGGCGACGGCGATCGGCAGGCGGCTGCCGGCCATGCCCTGCAGGAACAGGCTGGGCGATTCGAGCACCTCCACCATCGAAAGCCGCGCCTCGAAGCGCTCGCTCTGGTTGGTGGTGAAACGCGGCCAGGCCTCGGCGCCGGGAATGATGTCGGCCAGCTCGGCGAACATCTGGCAGCCGTTGCAGACACCCAGAGCGAAGGTGTCGGTGCGCGCAAAGAAACCCTGGAACTGCGCCGACAGCCCGGGGTTGAAGGTGATGCTGCGCGCCCAGCCGATGCCGGCACCCAGCGTGTCGCCGTAGCTGAAGCCGCCGCAGGCGACCACGCCCTTGAAGTCGGCCAGTTTCGCGCGGCCGGTCTGCAGGTCGGTCATGTGCACGTCGTAGGCCTCGAAGCCGGCCTGGGTAAAGGCATAGGCCGTCTCCACATGCGAATTCACACCCTGCTCGCGCAGGATAGCTACCCGCGGCCGCGTTAGATTGAGAAACGGCGCGGCCACGTTGTCGTTTAGGTCGAAGCTCAGCTTTGTGTGCAGGCCCGGGTCTTCGGGCCGGCCGGCGGCCGCGTGTTCGGCGTCGGCGCAGGCCGGGTTGTCGCGCTGCTGGTTGATCTTCCAGCTCACCCTGTCCCAGACCTGGTGCAGGTCGAACAGGCTGGCCGAGAACACGGCCTTGCCTTCGCGCCAGACCTGCAGTTGTCCCTTGCCCGCCTCGATTGCCGAATTGGCCGGGCATGTCTTGCCGACAAAGTGGCTGTGTTTGTTCAACCCATGTTCGCGCAGGGTTTGCATCACCGCGTTGCGGTCGTCGGTTTTGACCTGCAGCAGCACGCCCAACTCTTCGCTGAACAGCGCCTTGAGCGTGAGTTCCTCGCGCCGCGCGCTGACCTGGCCGGCCCAGTTCTTGGCGTCGCCCATCTCGGCGCGGCTGTCGCTGATGCCGTCGCCTTCGGTGACCAGCAGGTCCACGTTGAGCGCCACGCCCACGTGGCCGGCAAAGGCCATCTCGGCCGCGGCGGCCAGCAGGCCACCGTCGCTTCGGTCGTGGTAGGCCAGGATCTGGCCTTGCGCGCGCAGGGCGTTGACCCCGTTGACCAGGCTCACCAGGTCCTTGGCGTCGTCGAGATCCGGCGCCTCGCCACCACCCTGCCCCAGCACCTGGGCCAGCACGCTGCCGCCCATGCGGTGGCGGCCCTTGCCGAGGTCGATCAGCACCAGCGTGGTGTCTTCGAGGGCGTTGTTCAACTGCGGCGTGAGCGTGCCGCGCACGTCGGCCAGCGTGGCGAAGGCGCTCACGATCAGGCTGACCGGCGAGGTCACCTTCTTCGTGTCACCGCCCTCTTTCCACTGCGTGCGCATGGACAGGCTGTCCTTGCCCACGGGAATCGAAATACCCAGCGCCGGGCAGAGCTCCATGCCGACCGCTTTCACGGTCTCGTACAGCGCAGCGTCTTCGCCCGGTTCACCACAGGCGGCCATCCAGTTGGCGGAGAGCTTCACGCGCGGCAGTTCGATCGGCGCGGCCAGCAGGTTGGTGATGGCCTCGGCCACCGCCATGCGGCCAGAAGCCGCGGCGTCGAGCGCGGCCAGCGGCGTGCGCTCGCCCATGCTCATGGCCTCGCCCGCGAAGCCGTTTTAATCAGCCCGAGTCACGGCGCAGGACGCCACCGGCACCAGCCAGGGGGGGACCATCTTGTGGGGGT
>CAZSZN010000229.1:0-4241 GCA_964610405.1 uncultured Macromonas sp.
CCCTGATCAACCTGCTGCCCGGCAAGGACGGCCTGCTGCACATCAGCCAGATCGCGCACCAGCGCGTCGAAAAGGTCACCGACTTCCTCAAGGAAGGTCAGATCGTCAAGGTCAAGGTGCTGGAAACCGACGAAAAGGGCCGCATCAAGCTGTCCATGAAGGCGCTGATCGACCGCGAAGACGCGGTGGCCCAGCAGCAGCAACAGCAGCAGTGAAGGCAGCGTTCGGGCATGGCTGAATCGATGCGCGTCATTGAGATCACCGGCCACGGTGGTCCCGAGGTGTTGCAGCTCGGGCGGCGCGCGCGCCCTGCGCCTGGGGCTGGCGAGGTGTTGATCCGTGTTGTCACGTCGGGCGTGAACCGCCCGGACGTGTTGCAGCGCACGGGCAATTACCCGGTGCCGCCGGGTGCCTCCGACATCCCAGGGCTGGAGGTCGCGGGATTCATCGAGTCCGGTGATGCGGCCTCGTTGGCCGAGGCTGGCTTGGCCCTGGGCGATGCCGTGTGTGCCCTGGTGGCCGGTGGTGGTTACGCGGAATACTGCGTCGCTCCGGTGGGCCAGTGCTTGCCAGTGCCCGCTGGCTGGTCGGTGCAAGACGCGGCGGGTGTGCCCGAAACTTTCTTCACCGTCTGGAGCAATGTCTTTGACCGGGGGCGTTTGCAAGCCGGAGAAACCTTGCTGGTGCAAGGTGGCTCCAGTGGCATCGGGGTCACGGCCATCCAAATGGCCAAAGCCCTGGGCGCCACTGTGATCGTGACGGTGGGCAGCGACGACAAGGTGCAAGCCTGTTTGCAGTTGGGGGCGGACCATGCCATCAACTACAAGACGCAGGATTTCGTGCAAGAGGTGGCCCGGCTGACGGGTGGTCGCGGGGTCGATGTGATCCTGGACATGGTGGCCGGCCCTTATGTGGCGCGTGAGATCGACTGCTTGGCCGAGGACGGCCGCCTGGTCATCATCGCGGTGCAGGGTGGGGCGCAGGCCGAAGTCAATGCCGCCAAAGTGTTGCGCCGTCGTCTCACCATCACGGGCTCGACGCTGCGGCCCCGGCCGGTCGCGTTCAAGGCGGCCATCGCCCGGCAGCTGCACCACCATGTGTGGCCCTTGATGACCCAGGGGGCGATCCGGCCGGTGGTGCATCAGGTGTTCGGTCCGCACGAAGCGGCGGCTGCTCATGCCCTGATGGAGTCCAACCAGCACATCGGCAAGCTGCTGATCGACTGGCAACGTTGAAATTCTGAATTGTGGGAGCTCTTCCTGTGAAAAAGCTGATCGCTGGCAACTGGAAAATGAACGGCAACCTGGCGTCCAATGCCGCATTGCTGCAGGACATTCTCCAGGGTTTGCGTGCATCCGTGGCGGCCGATGTGGCTGTCTGTGCGCCCATGCCTTACCTGGCACAGGTGCAGTCTTTGGTGGCGGGCTCGCCGGTGGCGTGCGGGGCGCAGGATGTGTCCTGCCATGAGCAGGGCGCTTACACCGGTGAAACCAGCGCGGCCATGTTGCGCGACCTGGGTTGCCGTTACGTCATCGTGGGGCACTCCGAGCGCCGCCAGTACCATGGCGAACACGATGATCAGGTGGCGGTCAAAGCCCAGCGCGCCCTGGCAGCGGGCATCACCCCCATCGTCTGTGTCGGCGAGACCTTGGCCGAACGCGAAGCCGGCCGCACCGAATTCGTGGTCAAGCGCCAGTTGTCGGCCGTGATCCATTCGGTCGGGCATTGCACCAGTGAAATCGTCGTCGCTTACGAACCGGTCTGGGCCATCGGCACTGGGCGCACCGCCACGCCGGAGCAGGCGCAAGCCGTGCACGCCGTGTTGCGCGCACAATTGCAGGCTGCCACGCCCAACGCGGGTCGCATTCGCATCCTGTACGGCGGCAGCATGAACGCCGCCAACGCCGCAGAGTTGTTGGGACAGCCCGACATCGACGGTGGCCTGATCGGTGGCGCGTCGCTCAAACCGGCCGATTTTCTGAGCATCATCGCTTCCTGCCCGAAGGCCTGAAGCACACCTTTCTGGAGTCTGTATGAACGTCCTGATGACCATTCTTCTGGCAGTGCAACTGCTGTCCGCCATTGCCATGATCGGTCTGATCCTGGTGCAACACGGCAAAGGTGCCGACGCGGGCGCCGCCTTTGGTGGTGGTGGCAGCGGTTCCGCCAGCCTGTTCGGTGCCACCGGCGGCGCCAACTTCCTGTCACGCAGTACCGCTGCGCTGGCCACCGTGTTCCTGGTCGCCACCTTGGGCCTGGCCTATTTTGGCAATGCGCGTCCGGCCGCCTCGGGCAGTGTCCTCGAATCCTTGCCGGCCACCCAGCAACCCGCTGATGCCGTTCCGGCACCGGCCACGGCCCCTACCGGCGCAGCACAGATTCCGGGCCAGTGACCTGACCCCCCGGAAAACCCGGATATTTCGAGGTAGAATCTCGGTCTGTTGAGGAGAGGGGGCTGGTCAAGCCGACCTCTCTCCCATTCCTCCAAATCCTTTTGCCGACGTGGTGAAATTGGTAGACACGCTATCTTGAGGGGGTAGTGGCGAAAGCTGTGCGAGTTCGAGTCTCGCCGTCGGCACCAATTCAAAATCCTGGCGTCCCGTGGGGCGCCTGCGGGACAGCCAAATGAACCTAGAGCAATACCTTCCAGTTCTCTTGTTTGTCTTGGTGGGTCTTGCTGTTGGGGTGCTCCCCCAGGTGTTGGGCTACATCTTGGGGCCCAATCGGCCCGATCCCGAAAAGAACTCCCCTTACGAGTGTGGCTTCGAGGCTTTCGAAGACGCGCGCATGAAATTCGATGTGCGTTACTACCTCGTGGCCATCCTGTTTATTCTGTTCGATCTGGAAATCACCTTCCTGGTTCCCTGGGCGGTGGCCTTCACCGACATCGGTTCCTACGGTTTCTGGGTGGGTGTGATTTTCCTGGTCGATCTGATTGTCGGCTTTGTGTACGCCTGGAAAGTGGGCGCACTGGATTGGGAATGACGTCGGCATCGGCGCGCAGGAGTTCAGATGATTGAAGGCGTATTCAAAGAAGGCTTCATCACCACCAGTTACGACTCGGTGGTGAACTGGGCCAAAACCGGCTCGTTGTGGCCCATGACGTTCGGCTTGGCCTGTTGTGCGGTTGAAATGATGCACGCGGCCACCGCGCGTTATGACCTGGCGCGTTTCGGTGCCGAGGTGTTCCGTGCCAGCCCGCGCCAGTCGGACCTGATGATCGTGGCGGGTACCCTTTGCAACAAGATGGCGCCCGCCTTGCGCAAGGTCTACGACCAGATGGCCGAACCGCGCTGGGTGCTGTCCATGGGCTCCTGTGCCAACGGGGGCGGTTACTACCACTACAGCTACTCGGTGGTCCGCGGCTGCGACCGCATCGTGCCGGTCGACGTGTACGTGCCGGGCTGTCCGCCCACGGCCGAAGCGCTGCTGTACGGCATCATCCAGTTGCAGCAGAAAATCCGCCGCACCAACACCATTGCGCGCGCCTGAGGCGCAGAAGGCGTTTGAAGATGACTCAAGCTATGAAAGGCGCGAGCCACGTCGGAGGTTGGTCTGCGGTCCATCCCGAGGTGTTGCGCGACACATTGGTGCAGGTGCTGGGCGACCGCGTGTCGTCGGTGGCCCTGGTCCGTGAAGAAGTGACCATCGAGGTGCCTGCTGCTCACTACCTGGAAGTGATGCGCTTGCTGCAACAATCGCCGGGCTGCCAGTTTGAGCAGTTGGTGGACATTTGTGGCATGGACTATTCGGCCTACCGCGATGGTGCCTGGGAAGGTGCCCGCTTTGCCGTGGTGGCCCACCTGTTGTCGGTCAGCCTCAATCAGCGCGTGCGGGTGCGGGTGTTCTGCCCCGAAGACGATTTTCCCGTGGTGGATTCGGTCAGTCGCCTGTGGTCTTCGGCCAACTGGTACGAGCGTGAAGCGTTCGATCTCTACGGCATCGTGTTCGACGGTCACGACGACCTGCGCCGCATTCTCACCGACTACGGTTTCATCGGCCACCCGTTCCGCAAGGATTTTCCGGTGTCCGGGCATGTCGAGATGCGTTACGACCCCGAGCGTCGCCGAGTGGTGTACGAGCCCGTCACGATCGAGCCGCGCGAGATCACGCCGCGCATCATCCGCGAAGACAACTACGGGGGGCTGCACTGAGGCGCCGCCTCGTCGTGAGATGAAACATGGCTGAAATCAAGAACTACACCCTGAACTTCGGTCCGCAACACCCGGCCGCGCACGGCG
>CAZSZN010000230.1:0-4136 GCA_964610405.1 uncultured Macromonas sp.
AAGGCGATCGGGTGGTCGGAAGACAAGCTCATCGGCTCGGCGCCCATCACCGTCGTGACCCGCGGCGAAGAAGGCTCGTGGATCTACGACAACCAGGCGAAGAAGAAGCTCGAGATCCCCATCGCGAAGCCGAAGGCCGCCGTCGACCCGACCGGCTGCGGCGATGCGTACATCTCGGGCTTCGCGTTCGCGCTCGCCCGCGGCTTCCCGCTCGAGCTGTGCGGCCGCATCGCCATGCTGAAAAAAGGCGAACTGGTGGCGCTGGAGAAAACGTCCGACCTGCTCCAGCGCGCGTCGGCCAATGTGTTGCGCTTCAAGACCGACCACGCCCTGCCGCCCGCGCTGGCGGCCCAGGCTCGGGTGACCGGCCGCTTTGTGCAGTTGCCGGCGCACGATGCGCTGGAGGTCGAGCGCATCCTGGCGCAAGTGCGCGAAGCCGGCGTGCCGGTGGAGGACATCGAAATCACCAAGGCGGATCTCGAAGACGTGTTTCTCGACCTCACCGGCAACAAGCCTGCGGTGGAGGTGGCGGCATGAAGCACAGCATGAGCGGCTGGCAGACCCTGTTTTACAAGGAAATCCTGCGTTTCTGGAAGGTGGGCTTCCAGACGGTGGCAGCACCGGTGATGACGGCCATCTTGTACCTGCTGATTTTTGGCCATGTGCTGGAAGAGCACGTCAAGGTCTACGACACCGTCAGCTACACCGCTTTCCTGTTGCCCGGGCTCATCATGATGAGCGTGTTGCAGAACGCGTTCGCCAACAGTTCGTCCAGCCTGATCCAGAGCAAGGTGATGGGCAATCTGGTGTTCGTCCTGCTCACTCCGCTGTCGCACCGCGCGTGGTTCGTGGCTTATGTCGGCTCATCCATCGTGCGCGGGCTGGTGGTGGGCGCGGGTGTGTTGCTGGCCACTGTCTGGTTCACCGACCTGACATTTGTGGCCCCGGTGTGGATTGCCGTGTTCGCCTTTCTGGGCGCGGGCCTGCTGGGCTCGCTGGGCGTCATTGCTGGTCTGTGGGCCGAGAAGTTCGACCAGATGGCAGCGTTCCAGAACTTCATCATCATGCCGATGACCTTCCTCAGCGGCGTGTTCTATTCCATCCACTCCCTGCCCGGCTTCTGGCAGCAGGTCAGCCACCTCAACCCCTTTTTCTACATGATCGACGGTTTCCGTTACGGGTTTTTTGGCCAGGGCGACGTCTCCCCCTGGCTCAGCCTGGCGATCGTGGGCACCGCTTTTGTCGCGGTGGGGGGCTTGGCCTTGCACCTGCTCAAATCGGGCTACAAAATCAGACACTGAACGCACACACATGACGGCCGACGAACTCCAAACCATCATCGCCCAAGGGCTGCCCTGCGACCACATCGAGGTCTCGGGCGACGGGCGCCATTGGGCCGCCGTGATCGTGTCTCCCTCTTTTGAGGGCAAACGCCTGATCCAGCGCCACCAACTGGTCTATGCCACCTTGGGCCAGCGCATCCAGACCGACGAAGTGCACGCCCTGTCGATGAAAACCCACACCCCGGCCGAATGGGCCAACCAACGCTGAACCACGCTCATGGACCAATTGCGCATTCGCGGCGGTCGCCGCCTTCATGGTGAAGTGAACGTGTCAGGGGCCAAGAACGCGGCCCTGCCCGAACTGTGTGCCGCTTTGCTGACCGACCAGCCTGTGATGCTGCGCAACGTGCCGCGCCTGCGCGACGTGGCCACCATGCGCAAGCTGCTGGAGAACATGGGCGTGCTGACCCAGGTGCATGGTGAACGCGGTGGCCTCACCTTGCACGCCGCGGACCCGATCGACCCGGTCGCTCCGTACGACCTGGTCAAAACCATGCGCGCCTCGGTGCTGGTGCTCGGGCCGCTGCTGGCGCGCTTTGGCCGCGCCAAGGTGTCCTTGCCTGGCGGTTGCGCCATCGGCTCGCGTCCAGTGGACCAGCACATCAAGGGCCTGCAGGCCATGGGCGCCGAGATCGTGGTGGAGCACGGCTACATGGTGGCCCAGCTGCCGGCCGGCCAAACCCGCTTGAAGGGCGCACGCATCACCACCGACATGATCACCGTCACGGGCACCGAGAACTTCCTGATGGCCGCCGCCCTGGCCGAAGGCGAGACGGTGCTGGAAAACGCGGCCCAGGAGCCGGAGGTGACCGACCTGGCCGAAATGCTGATCAAGATGGGCGCCAAGATCGAAGGCCATGGCACCAGCCGCATCCGCATCCAGGGCGTGGATCGGTTGGACGGTTGTGACCACACCGTGGTGGCGGACCGCATTGAGGCGGGCACTTTCTTGTGTGCGGTGGCCGCCACCGGCGGCGAGGCTTTGCTGCACAACGCCCGTGGCGATCACCTGGACGCGGTGATCGACAAACTGCGCGATGCCGGTGTGACGGTGGATGAGGTGCCTGAGGGTTTGAAGGTGGCCTCACCCGGCGCGGCGGCGCTGAAGGCGCAGACCTTTCGCACCACCGAATACCCGGGTTTCCCAACCGACATGCAGGCGCAGTTCATGGTGCTCAACACCGTGGCGCCCGGTGCCAGCAGCGTGACCGAGACCATCTTTGAAAACCGCTTCATGCACGTGCAGGAACTGCAGCGCCTGGGCGCCAAAATCCACATCGACGGCCGCGTGGCCCTGGTGGAGGGCGTGGAGCGCCTGTCCGGCGCCACCGTCATGGCGACCGACCTGCGCGCCTCGGCCAGCCTGGTGATTGCCGGGCTGGTGGCCGACGGCGAAACGGTGGTGGACCGCATCTACCACTTGGACCGCGGCTACGACCAGATGGAAGTGAAACTGCGCGCCTTGGGCGCGGACATCGAAAGGCTCTCATGAGCGCCAGCCAGTTGACCCTGGCCCTGTCCAAGGGCCGCATCTTCGAAGAAACCCTGCCGCTGCTGGCCGCCGCCGGCATCGAGGTGCTGGAAGACCCGGAAAAGTCGCGCA
This sequence comes from uncultured Macromonas sp., assembly GCA_964610405.1. GTDB lineage: Bacteria > Pseudomonadota > Gammaproteobacteria > Burkholderiales > Burkholderiaceae_C > CAZGDZ01. The sequence continues at coordinate 2,947 of CAZSZN010000230.1, forward strand.
AGCTGATCCTGCCCACCAACCGGCCCGACGTGCGGGTGGTGCTGGTGCGCGCCTCCGACGTGCCCACCTACGTGCAGTACGGCGGCGCCGACCTGGGCGTGTGCGGCAAGGACACCCTGCTGGAGCACGAGGCCGAGTGGGGTGGGGCGGGCAACGTGGGCCTGTACCAGCCGCTGGACTTGGGGATCGCCAAGTGCCGCATGAGCGTGGCCGTGCGCGCCGACTTCGACTACGCCCGCGCGGTGCGCCAGGGCGCCCGCCTGAAGGTGGCCACCAAGTACGTGGCGATTGCGCGCGATTTCTTTGCTAGCAAGGGCGTGCACGTGGACCTGATCAAGCTCTACGGCAGCATGGAATTGGCCCCGCTGACCGGCCTGGCCGACGCCATCGTGGACCTGGTGTCCACCGGCAACACCCTCAAGGCCAACCACTTGGTGGAGGTGGAGCAGATCATGGACATTTCTTCGCGCCTGGTGGTGAACCAGGGCGCGCTCAAGGTCAAGCGCGAGGCGTTGCGTCCCATTCTGGACGCCTTTGCCCGTGCCAGTCAGCCACAGGTGGCCGCATGACCGACGCCACGCTGAAAGCCACGCCGCTGCGCCTGAACACCGCCGACGCCGATTTCGAGGCACGTTTCCAGCAGCGCCTGCACTGGTCGGCCGACACCGACGCCGCCATCGAACAGCGGGTGGCCGACATTCTGGCCGATGTGAAAGCGCGCGGCGACGCCGCCGTGCTGGATTACACCCAGCGTTTCGATGACCTGAGCGCCACCACCCTGGCCGAGCTGGAACTGACCCAGACCGAGCTGAAAGCCGCGTTCGATGGCCTGCCCGCCGTCCAGCGCGACGCGTTGCAACAAGCCGCAGACCGGGTGCGCCGCTACCACGAGGCGCAAAAGAAGGCCAGCGGCGAAAGCTGGACCTACCGCGACGAGGACGGCACCCTGCTGGGCCAGAAGGTCACCCCGCTGGACCGCGTGGGCATCTACGTGCCCGGCGGCAAGGCGGCCTACCCGTCGTCGGTGCTGATGAACGCCATCCCGGCCCACGTGGCGGGTGTGGGCGAAATCGTCATGGTGGTGCCCACCCCGCGCGGCGAGAAAAACCCGCTGGTGCTCGCCGCCGCCTCTGTTGCGGGCGTGAGTCGCGCCTTCACCCTGGGCGGGGCGCAGGCCGTGGCCGCGCTGG
>CAZSZN010000231.1:0-4059 GCA_964610405.1 uncultured Macromonas sp.
CCCTTGCGCCGCAAAACCCGCCTGCACTTTCACGAGTTCATGCGCGAAAACCACCGGGAACTGGTGGACCTGCAGGGCACGGTCAATCCCATCGACGTGCTGGGCCAGCGCATGGCCAAGCGCTACCGGCTCATTTGCTTTGACGAATTCCACGTGGCCGATGTGACCGACGCGATGATTCTGCACCGCGTGCTGGTGGCGATGCAGAAGTACGGCATCGGCATGGTCACCACCAGCAACTTTCACCCGGACGGTTTGTACCCGGATGGTCTGCACCGCGACCGCATCCTGCCCGCCATTGAACTGCTGAAGCAGGGCATGGAAGTCATCAACGTGGACAACGGCACCGACTACCGGCGTCGGGTGTTGGAACAGGTGGAGCTGTACCACTGTCCGTTGGATGACGCAGCTGATCGGGCGATCGAGTCCGCGTTCGAACGCCTGGCCGAAGCGCACGACGAAGACCCGGTGTTGCACATCGAAGCGCGTGAAATCCGCGCTGTGCGCAAGGCGGGTGGTGTGGTCTGGTTCGATTTCAGAACCTTGTGCGGCGGCCCCCGCTCGCAAAACGACTACCTGGAACTGGCGACCCAGTTCCACACTGTGCTGCTGAGCAACGTGCCACACATGCCGGTCAACATGGCGTCGGAAGCGCGGCGTTTCACCTGGTTGGTGGACGTGCTGTACGACCGCCGGGTGAAGTTGATCTTGTCGGCAGCGGTGCCGGCTGAAGCACTGTACACCGAGGGACCGTTGTCGCACGAGTTCCCGCGCACCGTGTCGCGCTTGAACGAAATGCAATCGGCGGAGTACCTGGCACAAGAGCGCCGGGACGTGAACACCTCGCTGACCTGAGCGGGGTCAGAGGGCTTCGAGCTTCAGCACGATCAGTGAAAGGTTGTCGCCGCGACCGCGCGCTCGTTCACGCGAGCGTTTGACCAGCAATTCACAGGCAGGGCGGGGCGTCAGTTGCCCCGCCACCAGTCCCAGCTCTGCCGTGCTGATGTGGTGCCAGACGCCGTCGCTGCAGGCCACGATGACGTCACCGGGCAGCAACTTGCCTAAACTGCGCTGACTCAGCACGGGGTCGGTTTCGGTGCCGAGGCAATGCAGCAACACGTTGCTGCGGGGGTCGTCGGCCGCTTCTTCTTCCGACAGCTCACCCCGGTCCACCAATGCCTGCACATAGGAATGGTCGCGCGTGCGCTGCACCAGCTTGTCGTCCCGAAAGTGGTACAGGCGGGAGTCGCCCGAATGCACCCAATGGCATTCACCCCCTGGGAGCAACAGAAAGGCTGCGATCGTGCTGTGGGGCTCCTCTTCGGCGGAGGCGGCTGTCAGCCGGATAACGGTATGGGCTTCGTTGGCCACCCGCAACAGAAAAGCAGAGGGGTCGTCGGAGGCCGGGTCGAAGCGCTCAAACAGTTGTTGGGCCGTCATCAGCACCTGGTCGGCGGCTTTGCGCCCACCGCTGCGCCCGCCCATGCCATCGGCCACCACGCCCAGCAAACACGATGCATGGCGCGGGTGAGACTGCAGGCTCAGTTGGTCCTGTTGGTATTCTCTGTCTCCCTGATCGAGCCCGGTGGCCGCGGTGATGCGATAAGCCGGCAACGTCATGTTCGGTCAGACCAATGAAAAAGCCTTGCAAATGGTTGATTTGCAAGGCTTTTGTCGTTTTTGGCGGAGAGGGCGGGATTCGAACCCGCGGTGGGGATTAGCCCACACACGCTTTCCAGGCGTGCGACTTAAACCGCTCATCCACCTCTCCGTGTAGCCTTGCATTGTACACCGGTTCTGGTCTGGTTTTGAAGCCTACTGGTGCAGTCCCAGACCGATCAGGCGTCAGTTCGGCTTCACGGTTTTGACCATCTGCATGGCGGAACCGATCAGGCTGCTGACTTCGGTCATGTTGGCCGGCACGATCAAGGTGGTGGTGGCGTCTGCTGCGACACGGCCATAAGCCTCGACCGCCTTTTCGGCCACCTTGAGCTGAACCGCTTGTTCACCGCCCTCGGTGCGGATGGCGGCCGCAATGCGCTCAATGGCTTGTGCCGAGGCTTCCGCCACCGACAAAATGGCGGCGGCCTCGCCCTGGGCCTGGTTGATGGCGGCCTGTTTGTCACCCTCGGAGCGGGCAATCGCTGCCTCGCGCTCGCCGCTGGCGATGTTGATCTGCTCCTGCTTGCGGCCTTCGGACGCCGCGATGAGCGCACGCTTTTCACGTTCTGCGGTGATTTGCGCTTGCATCGAACGCAGAATTTCGGCTGGCGGCGTCAAATCCTTGATTTCGTAGCGCAGCACCTTGACGCCCCAGTTCAACGCGGCTTCGTCGATCGCGTTGACCACCTGAGCGTTGATCATGTCGCGCTCTTCAAAGGTCTTGTCCAGCTCCAGTCGGCCAATCACGCTGCGCAGCGTGGTTTGGGCGAGTTGCGTCACCGCCATGATGTAGTTCGAAGAACCGTAGCTCGCGCGCATCGGGTCGGTCACCTGGAAGTAGAGGATGCCGTCCACCTGCAACTGGGTGTTGTCTTTGGTGATGCAAACTTGGCTGGGTACATCCAGCGGGATTTCCTTGAGGCTGTGCTTGTAGGCGACCTTGTCGATGAAGGGCACCAGAAAATTCAAGCCCGGCGTCAGTGTGCCTGCGTACTTGCCCAAGCGCTCTTTCACCCAGGCGTTTTGCTGTGGCACCACCTTGATCGATTTGATGATGAAGATGCCGGCGATGACAAAAAGCAGGAAGGCGATTTCCATGGGGTTTTCCTTGTGGGCAGAAAGTCAGAGGGGGCGAACCAGCAGGCGGTTGCCTTGAACGGAAACGATGCGGTACACGCCCGGCAGGGGTGTGGCCAATGGGGTGTAGGGCTGCACCGTCCAATCGGCCCCTCGGTAGCGAACACGGGCACTGCCATCGGCGTCCCAGTGCTGCACCGTCACGGTTTCGCCGATGTCCAGGTTGACGTCCGGGTTGTCTGGGGCGGCTCGCAGGGCCTGCCGGCGTTTGCGCCAGCGCTGCCAAAACACCACGGCCCCGCCACCGATAAGCGCCGCCGCGAGCAACTGGCCGGTCATCGCGAGGCCCGCATGGGCCGCCAAAGCACCCGCCGCCAGGCCGACGGCCAACATCAACAGGAAGAAGGTGCCTGTCACCAATTCCAGGGCCACCGCCCCGCCAGCCACCAACCACCAGAGGGTCGAATCTTCCATGGCGCTCCAAATTGTGTGAATTGACGGACCATTGTGGGGCAAAAATGACGAAAGTTCGGTGAACTGACACATTAAATCCTTACACTTGCGCCCATGAAATTCCGTTTTCCCATCGTCATCATCGATGAAGACTTCCGCTCCGAAAACACCTCCGGCTTGGGCATCCGCGCCCTGGCGCAGGCGATCGAGAGTGAAGGCTTCGAGGTCGTCGGCGTCACCAGCTACGGCGATCTGTCGCAATTTGCACAGCAGCAGTCGCGGGCCAGCGCGTTCATCCTGTCGATCGACGACGAGGAAGTGACCGGCGTTCCTGAGCAAGACCCTGCGGTGCAGAACCTGCGCAACTTCATTGCCGAAGTGCGCCGCAAGAACGCCGAAGTCCCGATTTACGTGTACGGCGAAACCAAGACCAGCCGGCACCTGCCGAACGACATCCTGCGCGAGTTGCACGGCTTCATCCACATGTTCGAGGACACGCCGGAGTTCGTGGCGCGTCACATCATCCGCGAAGCCAAGAGCTACCTCGAAGGCATCCAGCCGCCGTTCTTCAAGGCGCTGCTCGACTACGCCGAGGACGGTTCCTACTCCTGGCATTGCCCTGGGCATTCCGGCGGAGTGGCCTTCCTCAAGACGCCAGTGGGCCAGATGTTCCACCAGTTCTTTGGTGAGAACATGCTGCGCGCCGACGTTTGCAACGCAGTGGAAGAACTTGGCCAACTGCTGGACCACAACGGTGCCATTGGCGAAAGCGAGCGCAACGCCGCGCGCATTTTCAACGCCGACCATTGCTTCTTCGTTACCAACGGCACCAGCACCTCCAACAAGATGGTGTGGCACCACACCGTA
>CAZSZN010000232.1:0-4042 GCA_964610405.1 uncultured Macromonas sp.
CCTTTGGCACCGCACACCGCGCCGAAGGCACCACCTACGGCATCGCCGAAACCGCGCCCATCGCCTGCGCCGGCCCGCTGCTGGCGGCCGAGATGGACGCCATTGGCAAAGCCCTGGCCAACCCGAAGCGCCCATTGGTCGCGATAGTGGCGGGCAGCAAGGTATCCACCAAGCTCACCATCCTGCAGAGCCTGGCCAAGAACGTGGACGGCCTGATCGTGGGCGGCGGCATCGCCAACACCTTCATGCTGGCCGCCGGCCTGAACATCGGCAAAAGCCTGGCCGAGCCGGACTTGCTGGGTGAGGCCCAAGCAGTGATCGCCGCGATGAAAGCGCGTGGCGCCGAGGTGCCGATTCCCGAAGACGTGGTGTGCGCCAAGACCTTCGCGGCCGACGCCCCGGCCACGGTGAAAGCCGCGACCGAAGTGGCCGACGACGACCTGATCTTGGACATCGGCCCCCAAACCGCCGCCAAACTGGCCGAGAAACTCAAGCAAGCCGGCACCATCGTCTGGAACGGACCGGTGGGCGTGTTCGAGTTTGCGGCCTTCGAAAACGGCACCAAGGTGATCGCACAGGCCATCGCCGAGTCGAGCGCCTTCAGCATCGCCGGCGGGGGCGACACGCTGGCGGCCATCGCCAAGTACGGCATCGAAAAGGACGTGGGCTACATCAGCACTGGCGGTGGTGCTTTCCTGGAAGTGCTGGAAGGCAAGACCCTGCCGGCGTTCGAGGTGCTGGCGCGACGCGCCTGAGGCACACCGGCCCATCTGGAGGCACTTGCCCGGCAGGTTCAACCGGGCAAGGTCAGCAACGGCAGGTCGTGCGCCTGGGCCAAGGCGTCCAGCTCGGCACAGGTGTGGCGGGCCATGAAGGCCTGTACCGCTTGATGCGCGGCAGGCTTCAGACAATCTTGGGGCGTCAACGGCGCCAGCCCCACCACCCGCCCGAGGGCGGCAGCAAAGTGGGGCTCCAGCGCGGCCAAGGCCACCCGGCCGTCGCGGCAAGCGTACACCTGGTACCCCGCATGGGCGCCACCCAGCAACTGACCGGGACCGGTCAAACCCCAGTGCAAGGGCTGCGCCAGCCAGTGCGCCGCGTCGGACAACGCCACCCGGCGATGCACGCCTTGGCCGGTGCTGCGCTGGGCCAGCACAGCAGCCAGCACCGCTTCGGACGCCATCAAGGCCCCGGCCATGTCGGCCAACAAGCTCGGCGGCAAGGCTTGCCCGCTGACCAGCCCTGCCTCGGCCTGGTAGGTCAAATCGTGCCCGGGGTGTTCGGCCGCCGGGCCCGGGGCACCCACGATCTCGACGCAAGACAGGCCGGGCCAGCGCTGGCGCAGCGTGGCCGCATCCAGCCCCAGTTTGCGCAAGGCTGACGGGCGAAATGAGGTCAACAACACATCCGCCGATGCGAGGCGGCGGTGCAGCCACGCTTGGCCGGTGGGGGTTTTCAGGTCCAGGGTGACCACGGTCACCGCGCGGCTCAAGGCTTCATGGGCAGCCGGGTTGTAGTGGCGCATCGGATCACCGGCCGGCGGCTCCACCTTCACACAGCGCGCCCCCAGGGCGCGGAGCCGCAGCAACGCGGCGGGGCCGGGCAGGTTCAGGGCCAGGCTGACGATGCGGACACCCTTGAGCACCGAACCCCGCTCGGCCATCACCGCCCCTCCAGCTTGAACACCTCGACCGCGTGCAGCAACTGCGAAGCTTGGTGCGAAAGGCTTTCGGTGGCGGCGGTGCTTTCTTCCACCAAAGCCGCGTTTTGCTGGGTCATCTGGTCGAGTTGGGCCACCGCTTGGTTCACTTCAACGATGCCCGCACTCTGTTCGTCGGCACCGGCAGCGATCTCACCGATGATGTCGGTCACCCGCTGCACCCCGCTGACGATGTCGCCCATGGTCTGACCCGCAGCCTGTACCAGCTCGCTGCCGTCCTGCACCCGGGCCACGCTGACGCCGATCAGGTCTTTGATTTCCTTGGCGGCCTGGGCACTGCGCTGCGCCAAGGTGCGCACCTCCCCCGCCACCACGGCGAAACCGCGCCCCTGCTCGCCCGCCCGGGCGGCCTCCACCGCCGCGTTCAACGCCAGAATGTTGGTCTGGAACGCAATGCCGTCGATCACCCCAATGATGTCGCGGATTCGGGCGCTGCTTTGCTCGATATCTCCCATGGTGCGAATCACCTGGCCGACCACCTCACCGCCTTTGTGCGCAGCGGAGGTGGCGCTCTGCGCCATCTGGCGCGCCTGACCCGCAGCGTCCGCGCTGTGGCGCACCTTGTCGGTGAGCTGCTCCAGGCTGGCCGAGGCCTGTTGCAAGTGACTGGCCGTCTGCTCGGTGCGGTGGCTCAAATCCCGGTTGCCGGTGGCGATCTCTTGGCTGGCGTTCTGCAAGCTCTGCGCGGCCGCGCGGACCGAGGCCACAGCCGTGGCAATGCGGGCCAGGTTGTCCTTCAACTGCAATGCCAGCTCTGCCTGCGCGGGTAAGCCGGTGGTGTCCAGCGAAATGCGCTGCCCGTCCTGCAACGACCCTGCGAGCACCGCCACCTCGGCGTTGCCCCGCACACTGTGCGCCAGCTTCACCACCAGCACCACCTCCAACGTCGTCTGCACCACCACATACAAAGCGTGGAGCAGGATGATGCCGAAGTTGGGCTGCGTCAGGCAGTACACCCCAACACCGACGGCTTGTAAACGGTCAAAGCCCATGTGGTGCGCGGCAAAAAACACCGCAGACAGGACGATCGGCCGCCAGTCCAGGTACACCAGCAGCAGCGCCAGCGTGACGAAAACACCGAAGTGGAACTCGGTCATGCCCGCCGACACCTGGATGTGCAAGGCCACCAGCGACGACAAAGACAAGGCCATGAGCAGCCGGGAGGCCAAGCTGCCGCGACCGAGCCAAAACCCCAGCACACCCGGCGCACTCAAGCCCACGGTCCACAGCAGCACCCCGCCCCAGGTCAACCCTGGCTGGTCGTGCGTGAAACCCAAGGCCAAGGCACCCAAGGCGTACAAACCCAGCGCCACCAGCATCACACCATCACCCAGGCGGTATTGAGGCTCAAGACCCGTGAAATGGGGGGCTGTTGCAGTCATGGAACGTCCTCTCAGCGAAATACCCAACGATGTAGGGATTGTGCGCGTGCCCGCCGAACCTGGGTACCCGGGGGAACACGGGTGTTTTGTAATTTTGTAACGACCTGGTAACCAGAAGCTGAAATAATGCTGGCGCGCCTTGACCCATTCCTACCCCTGACCGGAGACACTACATGCCCGCTCGCGCCACCAAGATCGTTGCCACCCTGGGCCCCGCTTCCAGCGACCCAGCCCTGCTGGAGGCCATGATCCGCGCCGGCGTGAACGTGGTCCGGCTCAACTTCTCCCACGGCACCGCACAAGACCACATCCAGCGCGCGCAACTGGTGCGTGAAGCGTCGCAGCGCGCCGGGCGCGAGGTGGCCATCATGGCCGACCTGCAAGGCCCCAAAATCCGCGTCGGCAAGTTCGCCGACGGGAAGGTGATGCTGGAAGACGGCGCCCCCTTCGTGCTGGACGCTGACCGCACCGAACCCGGTGACTTGGACGGCGTGGGCCTGGACTACAAAGAACTGCCGCGCGACGTGAAGCCGGACGACATCCTGCTGCTGAACGACGGGCTGCTGGTGCTGAAGGTGGTGCGCGTGCTGGGCGCGGCGGTCCACACCGTGGTGGTGGTGGGCGGCGAGCTGTCGAACAACAAGGGCATCAACAAGCAGGGCGGCGGCCTGACCGCGCCGGCCCTGACCGCGAAGGACATGGACGACATCAAAACCGCCATGGCCCTGAAGGCCGACTACGTGGCGGTGAGCTTCCCCAAAAACGCGACCGACATGGCGCTGGCACGCCAACTGTGCAACGTGGCCTGCAGCGACGGGCACCGCCCGGGCCTGATCGCCAAGATCGAGCGCGCCGAAGCCATTCCGGAGCTGGAAAGCATCCTCAACGTGTCCGACGGCATCATGGTGGCGCGCGGCGACCTGGCGGTGGAAGTGGGCAA
>CAZSZN010000233.1:0-3971 GCA_964610405.1 uncultured Macromonas sp.
CTGCAAGAAGGCGTGCCGCTAAAAATTCTGCAGCATTTTGAACCTGAAGAGGAGTGGGTGCTGGAGCCCGGCGACATGCTGTACCTGCCGCCCAAATGGGCCCACGATGGCGTGGCCGTGGATGGCGAGTGCATGACCTACTCCATCGGCTTTCGGGCGCCGCAACGCGGTGGGCTGGCGGCCGAATTGGTGCAGCGCTTGGCCGATGAACACGAGGATGCGGTGCTGTACCAGGACCCCAGCCAACCCGCCACTGCGCAGCCGGCCGCAGTGCCTTCGGCCCTGCTGTCGTTTGCCCGCGACGGCCTGCAGCGCTTGGTGAAAGACGAGCGTGCGCTGGCTTGCGCTTTGGGCGAGGTGTTGACCGAACCCAAGCCCACCGTCTGGTTTGATGAGCCCGATGGTGCTTGGGCCCTCACAGCCGTGCGCCTGGACCGCCGTACCCGCATGCTCTACGATGAGCAGCATGTGTTCATCAACGGCGAAGCGTTTCGAGCGGGTGGACGCGACGCTCGCTTGATGCAGCGCCTGGCCGACGATCGCCGGCTCAATGCGAAGGCGGTGCAGCAAGCCAGCGAGGCCGCTCAAGCCCTGCTGGGCGATTGGTTTGAGGCGGGTTGGCTGATTCGGGAGGCTTGAAGACCCATGACCGAGGACGATGCGTGGCGTGAAGGCCGGTTCGAAGGGCTCGAAGCCTTTCGGCAGGCTGTGCGTTCGGCGGTATGCCGGGCGGCGGACGAGGGTTGGCCGTCCATGCTGTGGTGCGACCCCGATTTCCGCGATTGGCCGTTGGCCGAGCAGTCGGTCTGTGCCGATCTCCAGCGCTGGGCGCTGCAAGGTGGGCAATTGCGCATGATGGCGGCCGATTTCCGCCACGTGCAGTCCGCCCAGCACCGATTTGTGGTGTGGCGCCGGCAATGGGATCACCGCTTTCAGGCCCGCGCCACTGGGCGTCAGAAGCACGCCCAAACGCCATGCCATTTGCTGGCACCCGGGGCCGCTCTCTGGCGCGCCGATCCGGTCCACGGCGGTTTCGTCATCAGCGCCGACACTGGTTTGCGCGCGCGCTGGCAGGAGCAACTGGAATCGTTGTGGCAGCAGGCTGCGGTTGCATTTCCCGCGTCCACCCTGGGTTTGTGACGTTATCACTGTTGCTGAATGGCCACGTCGGGCCCCGTGATGAAAAATTTTTGACCGTCAGGGTTAACCCGGTATTTTTTGGATTATGATCTGCCCCGATCCGGTGCGTGACTTGTTCAACAAGGTGCATCGAATTCACTGGCATTGCCCGTCGGGATGGCATACCCGGTGTCACAAACTCGGTCCCGGTTCCTATCATCATTTGTCAAATGAACAAGTCTCTCCTGATCGCCGCTCTGATGTCGGCCGCTGTTCTGGCTGCTTGCGGTAAGAAAGAAGAAGCCGCTCCTGCTGTGGAAGCTCCGGCTCCTGCCGCCGCTCCCGCTGCTGACGCTGCTGCTGCTCCGGCCGCCCCCGCTGCTGACGCTGCCGCTGCTCCTGCTGCCGCCCCGGCTGCTGACGCTGCCGCTGCTCCGGCCGCTCCTGCTGAAGAAAAGAAGCAGTAATGCTTCCTGGGCTGTGATGGCCCCTCAAAAAACCGCCTCGCATTTGCCAGGCGGTTTTTTTTCGTCGGTGTCCAGATGTGACCCCGAGCCGGGCTCGGATGTCAGCCTCAGTTCAGTTTCTTGACGAGCACTCGGCTGCGGCGGTCCCAGTTGTATTTGCGCTTGCGGGCCTCGGGCAGCCAGTCGGCGTCCACCGGCTGGAAGCCGCGCTTGATGAACCAGTGCATGGTGCGGGTGGTCAGCACGAAAATGCTGTCCAGTCCCATGTAGCGGGCGCGCTGCTCAATGCGCTTGAGGATTTTTTCACCATCGCCCTGGCCCTGCGCCTGGGGTGACACCGTCAGTGCCGCCATTTCAGCGGTGCGGGCCTCTGGGTAGGCGTACAGCGCCGCGCACGCAAAGATCACCCCGTCGTGTTCGATGATGGTGTAGTTGGCCACGTCACGCTCGATCTCGGTCCGGCTGCGCTTGACCAGCGTGCCGTCCTTCTCGAACGGTTCGATCAGTTGCAGGATGCCGCCCACGTCGTCGGCGGTGGCTTCGCGCAGTTCTTCCAGCTTTTCGTCCACCACCATGGTGCCGATGCCGTCGTGCACGTACACCTCCAGCAGCAGCGAGCCGTCCACCGCAAACGGGATGATGTGGCTGCGCTCCACGCCGGCCTTGCAGGCGCGCACACAGTGCTGCAGGTAGAAATCGGTGTCGGTGGGCTTCTGGCCCGGGGGCGCGTTTTTCAGGATCAGCTCGGCCTGGGCCAGCGGCAGCTCGGTGTCGATGGGGTTGTCGTCGCTTTCGGGTTCGTCGGGGCGCAAACGGATGCCAGGCACTTCGGTGACGAAAATCAGTTTGTCGGCCTGCAGCGCGGTGGCCACGCTGGTCGCCACCTCTTCCATGGTGAGGTTGAAGGCCTCGCCCGTGGGCGAGAAGCCAAAGGGCGAGAGCAGCACCATGGCGCCCATGTCCAGCGTGCGGCTGATGCCGCCCACGTCCACCTTGCGCACCAGGCCCGAGTGCTGGAAGTCCACCCCGTCCACGATGCCCACCGGCCGGGCGGTGATGAAGTTGCCCGAAATGACGCGCACCGTGGCGCCGGCCATGGGCGTGTTGGGCAGGCCCTGGCTGAAGGCGGCCTCGATCTCGTAGCGCAGTTGCCCGGCGGCTTCCTGGGCGCAGTCCAGCGCCACTTCGTCGGTGATGCGGATGCCGTTGTGGTAACGCGCCTCGTGCCCCTTGGCGCGCAGTTGCTCGTTCACCTGCGGCCGAAAGCCATGCACCAGCACCACGCGCACGCCCATGCTCTGAATGAGCGCCAGGTCTTGCGCCAGGTTGGGCAGCTTGCCGGCGGCAATCGCCTCGCCGGGGATGCCCACCACAAAGGTCTGGTTGCGGAACTTGTGGATGTACGGCGCCACCGAGCGAAACCAGGGCACGAAGGTGAAGTTGAAGACCGTGGACATGTCAGGGGGTAGTGCAAACGGGTGGCCACCGCGTGGCCCAGACCCCAAGGATAATCGCAAGCTCTGTGTTTTCTTGTGCCTGCCCTGCAGTTCCCCGCCTTGACCGCCAACGCTTTGAAGATCGAGTTCCCCGAATCCCTGCCCGTCTCTGGCAAGCGCCACGAGATCGAGGTCGCCTTGCGCGAGCACCAGGTCATCATCGTTTGCGGCGAAACCGGCTCCGGCAAGACCACCCAGTTGCCCAAGATCGCGCTGGCCATGGGGCGCGGGCGACTGAACGCGCCGCACGGTGAACGCGGGCAGTTGATCGGCCACACCCAGCCCCGGCGCATTGCGGCCAGTTCGGTGGCCAGCCGCATTGCCGAGGAATTGAACACCCCCCTGGGCGAGGTGGTGGGTTACAAGGTGCGCTTTCACGACCGCTTGAGCAAGAGCGCCTCGGTCAAGCTGATGACCGACGGTATTCTGCTGGCCGAAACGCAGACCGACCCGCTGCTGAAGGCCTACGACACGCTCATCATTGACGAGGCGCACGAGCGCAGCCTGAACATCGACTTCCTGCTGGGCTACATCAAGCAGATCCTGCCGCGCAGGCCGGATCTGAAGGTCATCGTCACCTCAGCCACCATTGACGCCGACCGCTTCGCACAGCACTTTGCTTCAAGAAAAGGCCCAGCGCCGGTGTTGATGGTGTCGGGCCGCACCTATCCGGTGGAGATGCGTTACCGGCCGTTCGAGGAAACCCGCAAAGGGGCCGATACCTACGACCTGAACGATGCCATTGCCGATGGCGTGGACGAGTTGTGGCGTGGTGGCGCCAAGGGCGGCGACATTCTGGTGTTTCTCCCTGGCGAGCGCGAAATCCGCGAGGCCGCCGACCACCTGCGCAAGCACTTGAGCCACCAACCGGTGCTGCGCAATGCCGAGG
>CAZSZN010000234.1:0-3885 GCA_964610405.1 uncultured Macromonas sp.
TGCGCCCGCCCATCGGGCGCTCCGGCGGTGCCCTGTCATCGGCGCGCACCGATGACCTGGGCGCCATCCCGATCCGTGCGCTGATGGCGCGGCACCCCGCGCTGGACCCGGCCTTGATCGACGAGCTGGTCTACGGCTGCGTCAACCAGGCCGGCGAGGATAACCGCAACGTGGCGCGCATGAGCGCGCTGCTGGCGGGCCTGCCGGTAGAGGTATCTGCCGTGACGGTGAACCGGCTGTGCGGCTCGGGGCTGGAAGCGGTGGCGCAGGCGGCGCGGGCGCTGCACGCGGGCCAGGCGCAACTCGCCATCGCCGGTGGCGTGGAGAGCATGAGCCGTGCGCCACTGGTGATGCCCAAGCCCACGGCCGCGTTCTCGCGCCACGCGGAAGTTCACGACTCCACCATCGGCTGGCGTTTCGTCAACCCGCGCATGGCAACGATGCATGGCACCGACGCGATGGGCGAGACGGCAGAAAACGTGGCGCGCGAGCATGGCATTTCGCGCGCCGACCAGGATGCGTTTGCCCTGCGCAGCCAGCAACGTGCGGCTCAGGTCATGCGTTCGGGCGTGTTGGCACCAGAGATCACCCCCGTCGAGGTGCCGGGCCGCAAGGGCGCGGTGACGCTGGTGAGCGAAGACGAACACCCGCGTGCCGACACCACCGCCGACAGCCTGGCCGCGCTCAAGCCCGCATTCCGCAAGGATGGCACCGTCACCGCCGGAAACTCGTCGGGCGTGAACGACGGCGCGGCCGCGCTGCTGCTCGCCAACCAGGCAGTGGTGTCACAACACGGCCTGCGCCCGCTGGCCCGCATCGTCGGCTACGCCAGCGCCGGCATCGCGCCGCGCGTGATGGGCTTCGGCCCGGTGCCTGCAGTCCACAAGCTGCTGGCACAGACCGGCCTGCGCATCAGCGAGTTCGACGTGATCGAACTCAACGAAGCCTTTGCTGCGCAGGGCCTGGCCGTGACGCGCGCGCTCGGTCTGCCCGACGACGCGCCGCATGTGAACCCCAACGGAGGTGCCATCGCCTTCGGCCACCCGCTGGGCATGAGCGGCGCGCGTCTGGCGCTCACCGCCGCACGGCAACTGCAGCGCACCGGCGGCCGTTACGGCTTGGTGACCATGTGCGTCGGCGTCGGCCAGGGCGTGGCCATGGCCCTCGAAAACACCGGAGATTTGATGTGACAGCCCCTCCCATCTTGATGGAACGCCACGGCAACGTGGTGCTGTTGACCCTGAACCAACCCGACACCCGCAACGCCTTGAGCGGCGAGGACATGTTTGCAGGGTTCGAGGCCATCGTCGATCAATTGAACGCCGACACGAGCGTGCGCGCGGCGGTGCTCACCGGCGCCGGGACGGCCTTTTGCTCGGGCGGCAACGTGGCCGAGATGCGCGATCGCACCGGCATGTTCGCGGGTTCGCCCGAAGAGATCACTCTCCACTACCGCCAAGGCATACAGCGCATCCCGCGCGCACTCGCCCGGCTGCAGGTGCCGCTGATTGCGGCAGTCAACGGCCCGGCCATCGGGGCCGGCAACGACCTGGCGTGCATGTGCGACATCCGCATCGCGGCCACCACCGCGCGCTTCGCCGAAAGCTTCGTCAAGGTCGGCATCATCCCCGGCGACGGGGGATGCTGGCTGCTGCAACGCGCAGTAGGCTACGCCAAGGCCGCCGAAATGGCCCTGACCGGTGAAACCCTCGACGCGCAGGAAGCCTTGCGCATCGGGCTGGTGAGCCAGGTGGTGGCCCCCGAAGCGCTGCTGGAGGCCGCCTTGCAACTGGCGCGCCGCATCGCTGCCAACCCGACCCAGGTGCTGCGCTGGACCAAACAACTGTTGCAACAAGGGCGTGGCGGCACCCTGGACGAAGCGTTGGACGCTGCGGGCCGCCTGCAAGGCTTGGCGCACCACACGCCCGACCACGCAGAAGCGGTGGCGGCCTTTTTCGACAAGCGCCCGCCCCGCTTCCAAGGAGATGCGCCATGAGCCCGGTACTGCTGCTGGAACACCCGCACCCGGGCGTCGCTCTGTTGCGCCTGAACCGGCCGGCGGTGCTGAACGCGCTGAACCTGGAGCTGCGCCGCGCGTTGGCCACCCACATCACCCAACTCGACGCCGACCCGGAGGCGAAAGCCATCGTGCTGGCCGGCAGCGACAAGGCCTTCTGCGCCGGAGCCGACCTGGGCGAATACGTGGACGCCACCCCCGCCGAGCTAATGGCCCGCCGGCACGATCTGCTCTGGGGCGCCCTGGCGCAATGCCGAAAACCCCTCATCGCGGCGGTGCGTGGCCACGCTTTGGGCGGTGGCTGCGAACTGGCCTTGCATGCGGACCTGATCATCGCGGGCGAGTCGGCCCGCTTCGGTCAACCGGAGGTGAAGGTCGGCATCATGCCCGGCGGTGGCGCCACCCAGCGCCTGACGCGCACGCTGGGCAAACACGCCGCGATACAGATATTGCTGTGGGGCGAACCCATCAGCGCACAACAAGCGCTGAACTGGCGCCTGGTGGCTGAAGTGCTGCCCGATGCGGACACGGAAGCGCGCGCGATTGCACTGGCCAGTGCTTTGTGCCAAATGCCCAGCGTCGCGTTGCGACTGTTGAAAGAGTCGGTGCTGGCAGCGCTGGAAACGCCCTTGAGCGCGGGGCTGGAGTACGAACGCCAAGCCTTTCAGGCCTGCTTCGCCACCGAGGACAAACACGAAGGCATGCGCGCGCGTCTGGACAAACGGCCCGCGCAGTTCAAGGGACGCTGAACGAACGCGGATTCAGGCCGCTTCGGTATCGACTTCGCGGTTGCCCTGCTCGTTGTAACGGCTGCCCACCACCAGTCGATCGTTCATCACCGTGTTCAGTCGTGCCAACACCTCGGCTGGAAGTGACACATCCACAGCGGCCAGGTCTTCCAGCAGGTGCTCCACACTCGTGGTGCCAGGAATGGGCAGAATGTCCGGCCCCTGGTGCAGCAGCCATGCCAGCGCCAGTTGTGATGGCGTGCAGCCCACTTCCTGAGCGATGGCGTTGTAGGCCGGCAGCAAGGCGGCGTTGTGCGCGTAATTGGCTGGCGAAAAACGTGGCATGGCACGGCGGATGTCCTTGGCGTCGAAGGCATTCACATCAAGCGGACCGCACAAAAACCCTCGCCCCACCGGGCTGAAAGCCACAAAGCTCACCCCCAGCTCGCGGCAGGCCTGCAACACCGCGATTTCGGGGTTGCGCGTCCACAGCGAATACTCGGTCTGCAAAGCCGCGATCGGGTGCACCGCGTGAGCGCGGCGCAAGGTGTCTGCCGACACCTCCGACAAGCCGATGCTGCGGATCTTGCCTTCGCGCACCAGGTCGGCCAACGCGCCGACGCTGTCTTCGATCGGCACCTGCTTGTCCCAACGGTGCAGGTAGTACAGGTCGATGACGTCGGTGCGCAGGCGCTGCAGCGCTTCTTCGCAAGTGGCCTTCAGCGTGGCGGGCCGGCCGTCGATGACACGCACCTTCACGCCCTGCTCGTTCGGCACGCCGGTCATGCCGCATTTGCTGGCCAGGGTGAACTTCGAGCGGTGCTGGCTCAGGAACTTGCCCACCAGCGTTTCGCTGGCGCCAAAGCCGTAGAGCGCGGCGGTGTCGAAGTGGGTGATGCCGGCGTCCAGCGCCGCCAGCAGCACGCGCTCGGCCTGCTGCTCGGACACCGGTTGGCCGTAGGCATGGCAAATGTTCATGCAGCCCAGGCCGATGGCCGAGACGGTGAACGAGCCCAGTGGACGTTGTTGCATCGCGTTGGGCCTCAGCCGTTGAGCTGCTGCTCCAACTGGTGCAGCACCTGGTAGCAGTTGAACACCTTGGCCACGCTGGAGTTCGGCTCGCGGCCTTCCTTGATCGCA
>CAZSZN010000235.1:0-3851 GCA_964610405.1 uncultured Macromonas sp.
TGCCCTGGCGGCGCTTGGGTTCGGCAGCGTCGGGCGAAGCCATGAAGGCCAGCATCTCGCGCACGGCATCGGCTTGAGCGGAACTGGCGCACACGCCGCCCGAGAAAGTGGTGACAATCTGGATGGCCTGGGGCATGGGGCCGAGCACGGTGATGCCAGGCAGGTTGATGAGTTCGCTGAGTTGCTGGAAGCCCAGCTCCACCTCGCCCTTGGCCACGAGCGACCCCACGGGAATGCCCGGCGGCGGGGTGACGATGCGGTCGCGGATCTGATCGGCAATGCCCCACCGCTCGAACAGTTTGGCCAGGGCCACGCCGCTGGGGCCGGTGGAGTAGCTGACGGTGCGCGCGGCCAGCACGGCCTGGCGCAGCGCGTCTTCGGTGGAAACATCGGGGGGCGTAGCGCCTTCGCGCACGGCAATGGCCACGCCGGAATGCACCAGATCCACCCGGCTGCCCGCCACCACGTGGCCGGACGCCACGAGCTTGTCGATGGCGTCAGACGCCAGGATGACCACATCAAACGCCTCGCCCGCCTGCACGCGCTTGGCGGCATCCACGCCACCCACCGATTCGATGGCCACCTGCACCCCGGTGCGCTGCTGGTAGGCGTCGGCCAATTCGGCCAGCACCGCCCGGGTGGCCATGGAAGAAATGCCGCGCAAGGTACTCACAGAGGTCGTCTCCATCGGTTGATCCATCCGGGCATTCTGTCGCACACGCGACCGAATGACCAGACCCGACCCCGTCTACCTGCTATCTCAAAACGGCATAACCAAGGCCAAACTATTTAGAATCCTTACATGGACCTGAAACAGCTGGAATACTTCGTCCGCGTGGCGGAACTGGGCAGCTTCACGCGCGCCGCGCACGCGCTCCAGATTGCCCAACCCGCTCTGAGCAGGCAGGTGCGGTTGCTGGAGGTGGAGTTGCGCCAGACGCTGCTGCTGCGCAACGGGCGCGGCGCGGTGCCCACCGAAGCGGGCAAACTGCTGCTGGACCATGGACGCGGCATCTTGCACCAGGTGGAGCGGGCCCGCGAAGACCTGGGCCGGGTGCGCGGCGCATTGGCGGGACGGGTGGCCATCGGCCTGCCGCCCACGCTGGCCCGCGTGCTGACGGTGCCGCTGACCCGCGCTTTCCGTCGTCAACTGCCCGAGGCCCACCTGTCCATCTCCGAAGGGCTGTCCAGCGCCACGCAGGAAGGACTGGTCAACGGCCGGCTGGACCTGGCGGTGCTCTACAACGCCCAGCCCATGCCCGAAATCGACCTGCAACCGCTGTTTGACGAAGAACTGGTGCTGGTGCAAGCGCGCACGCCCGGGCTGCAGGAAGACCCGCCTCCGCCACCCATCGCCCTGGCCGACGTGGCCCGCCTGCCCCTGGTCATTCCCACCCGCCCGAACGCCATCCGCATGCAGGTGGAAACGGATATGGCCACCATCGGCCAACGGCCCCAGATTGCGCTGGAAATTGACGGCGTCTCAGCCATCCTGGACCTGGTGGCCGAAGGCATGGGCTGTGCCATCCTGTCGCGCCATGCGGTGGTGCGCTCCATCCGGCCGTCGGCCTACACCGTCAGGACGATCGTTCAGCCCGCGCTGCGCACCCGGCTCTGGCTGGCCAGCAGTTCGCAGCGGCCCGCCACGCTGACCTTGCAAGCCACCATGGAATTGATGCACCGGGTGTGCCACGACCTGTTCACCGCGCCCAGCGGCGTCAGTCCAGCCAGCCCGGCACTTGACGCATCAGCCACAACAAACCGCTGATCGACAGGAACGACACCACCGTGGTGGCGAGCAACGCGGCCGCCGCCACATCGCCACGCCCGTGCCGTTGGGCCAGCAAGGGATAGATGCCCAACATCGGCATCGCGGCCGACAGCACGGCAGCGGTGCGCATCTGGCTGTCCAGCTCGGCCATACCCAACACAGGCAACAACAACACCGCACCCAGCACAAACAACGGGTGCAGCAGCAACTTGCCTGCCACGATTTGCGCCATCTCACTGCGCATGCCGCGCAATTGCAGCCCCACCAGCGAACCGCCAATCACAAACAGCGCCACCGGCCCGCTCGCCTGGGCGAACAAAGCGACCGTCCGCTGCACCACGGCAGGCAGTGTCCAGCCCAGCAATGCCACCAGCGTGCCCGCCAGAATGCCCAGGATCATGGGGTTGGTCAGCAACCGCCCCGCCATCAAACGCAGCACCGCACCTGTCGATCGGCGCTCGCCATCCGAAGCAGGGTCGGTTTCGGCATAGGCCATCAGCACCGGGAGCTTGAACAGGTTTTCCACCAGCATGTTCAACGCCAGCACCACCCCGGCGATGGGCCCCAGCGTCATCACCAAAATCGGGTAACCCATGTAGCCGCTGTTGGAGCAGGTCATGCCCATGGCGAAGTAGGCACTGGCACTCCGGCTCTTGCGCTGCCCCCAGCGCGCCCACGCCACCAGCAAGCCCATCAAGGTGAACGAACCCAACGCAAACGCAGCCAGGTACGTCACGTTGAGCACCTCGTCGAGCCGGCGCTGTGCCAAGGCGTGGAACAGCAAAGCCGGCAAGGCAAAGTTGAGCACGAACTTGGCCAGCACCCGGGTGTCGTCGCGGGTGAACAAGCCGAAACGCACACTCAGGTAACCCAGCCCAATCGCGATGTAGATGGGGCCGGTGATGGCCAGGATTTCCAACATGAGGAAAGACGCTTAAAGAGGAGGAAACCCGGCCACCGTTGCAATCACTGGCGTGGAATGCCGGCTTTGTCGATCACCTGGCCCCAGCGTTTGACGTCGCTGGCCAGCATGTCGGTCAACTGCTGGGGCGTGCTGCCACGGGCCTCCACGTTCAACTGCTTGAGCGTGGCTTGCACCTCGGGGGCAGCCAACGCAGCGTTGATGTCGCGGTTGAGCTTGGTCACCACTGGCGCCGGGGTTTTGGCAGGCGCTGCCAGCGCATTCCAGGAGCTGACCACGAAGCCGGGCACACCACCTTCCTTGGCGGTCGGCACATCGGGCAGCACCTTCGAACGCTGATCGTCCGTGACGGCGAGCACCCGTACCGCCTTGGCCTGCACCTGTGGCAGCACCGGCCCCAGAATCTCCACGGCTACGTCAATCTGGCCACCACGCATGGCCGACAGCAGGGCCGGTGTGCCGTTGTAAGGCACCACCTGCACGTCGATACCCGCCGTGCTCTTGAACAATTCAGCCGCCAGGTTTTGGGTGCTGCCCACGTTGATGCTGCCCAAGTTCAGCTTGCGGGGGTTGGCCTTGGCGTGGGCCACCAACTCGCCCAAGGTTTTGAAGGGCGAGTTCTCGGGCACCACCACGGCAATGTCAAAGTAACCCAGCGTGGAGACCGGCGCAAAGTCGGTCAGCACATTGAATGGCAGCTTCTGGAACAGGGCCTGCGTCACGGCCGTGCCGTTGGACATGAGGAACAAGGTGTGGCCGTCCGGCTCCGCTTTGACCACGGTTTCTGCCGCCACCACGCCCCCAGCGCCCGGACGGTTGTCGATGACCACAGGCTTGCCCCAAATGTCGGCGAGCTTGTTGGCCACGGCACGCGCCGTGAGGTCACCCACCCCCCCGGGGCCAAACGGCACCACGACGCGCACCGGTTTGGTCGGGAAATTTTGGGCCCAGGCCGGCAACGCGGCCACGCCGCAGAGGGCCACGGCGGCACCGAGTACGGCACGGCGTGCCAAAGAAAAGTGGGTCATGTCGGTCTCCAGAATTTATAAATGACAAAAGCCGCACTCTGGCGGCTTTTGGGGTGGTTGCCACCAGCACGGAACGCTAGGGCCTGTTAACACATTCTGAGTCCATCTGCGACGAGCACGAAGCTGATGA
>CAZSZN010000236.1:0-3842 GCA_964610405.1 uncultured Macromonas sp.
TGATGTTGGCGCGGTGCGCTTCCACCGTCTTGATGCTGATGCCCAGGTCGTCGGCGATCTGTTTGTTGAGTCGGCCGGCGACGATGCGCTCCAGCACCTGCGATTCGCGGGTGGTGAGCTTGCTCAGCAGCGCGTCGCGGTTGACGGCTTGCTGGTAGACCGCGAATGCATCGCGCGCCTTGTCCAGCATCCGTTCCACCAAGTCGACCAGCTGGTCTTCGTTGAACGGTTTCTGGATGAAGTCCAGCGCGCCTTTTTTCATCGTTTCCACCGCCATGGGCACATCGCCGTGACCGGTGATGAACACGATGGGCAGAGGGGATTGACGTTCCAGCAGCCGGTTCTGCAAATCCAGGCCGGTCATGCCACCCATGCGGATGTCGGCGATCAGGCAGGCCACTTCGCGGGCGTCGTAACGGCTGAGAAAAGCCTCGGCGGACTCGAAGCAGCGAACCCGGTAGTCCTTGCCTTCCAGCAGCCATTGGAGCGAGTCGCGAACCGCCTCGTCGTCGTCCACCACGTACACCGTGCCTCGTTTCGGAATCAAGCTCATCTCACTCTTTCTCGTTTTGTCTGCCAGCCCACACCTGTGGGGGCGGGTCTTCACGCATTGACAGCGGATGGCACGGGTATCCAGAAGCTGAATTCGCAACCCGTGATCTCCTGTCCATTGTAGAGGTTTCGCGCCTGCAGCCTGCCGTGGTGGGACTCCACGATGGAGCGACACAACTTGAGGCCGATGCCCATGCCTTCGGCTTTGGTGCTGTAGAACGCTTCGTAGATGCGTTCGAGCTGTTCCATCGGCACGCCTTTGCCGGTATCGGTCACGCAAAAGTCGATCGTGTCCTGCCCTTCGACGCGTTTGGGCGTGACGGTCAGTTCGATGTGTCGCTGGGCCGGCGAGCGCTGTGCTTGCACAATGGCCTCGCCGCCGTTCTTGATCAGGTTGATCAGCACCTGCTCAATCAGGATCGGGTCCACCATCAGGCGTGGCAGGCGGGCTGCCACGTAGATGTTCAGCCGGATCATGTGACGCCGCAGGTCGATTTCGGCCAGTTCGGTGGCGTTGCTCACCATCTGGGCCACGTCCGACAAGGTGGGGTTGGGTTCGCTGCGCTTCACGAACGAGCGGATGCGTTGGATGATCTGGCCCGCCCGCTGTGCCTGCTTGGCGGTTTTCTCCAAAGCGCCCAGCAATTCCTCCGGCGTGATTTGCTGTTTTTGCAGGCGGGCAATCATCCCGCTGCTGTAGTTGCTGATCGCGGTCAGCGGCTGGTTCAGCTCGTGCGCCACACTGGACGCCATTTCGCCCATGGTGATGAGGCGGCTGGCGGTTTCGGCACGTTCGGCTTGCCGGGCTGCCTGTTCTTCCGCCAGACGGCGGGCGGTGATGTCGGTGGCGATCACCATTTGCGCCAGCCGACCGTCCACCCAGGTCAGGTAGCGGGTGCGGACTTCGAGCCACTTGTTCAAGTCGGCCACGAAGATTTGGGCGTTTTCGGCGCTGGCTTCCAGCAGTGCGTCGGTGGGCAGGCCGGCCAGCCCATCCACCAGGTCGTTCGATTCTGCGTCCTGGGCGCCCGGGCGGGTGGACGATGACTCGACCAGCAGGCGGTGGCCCTGTCCGGCGGTGCCAAACCAGGTCTGGTACATCTTGTTGGCAAACAGCAATTCCGAGCTGCTCAAGGGGGCCACCGAAATCGCTTCGTCCAGGCTGTCCAGCACGGTGGTGAAGCGGTCGTAGGACGCCGTCAACTCTTCGCGGATGCGCTTGGGCTCGGTGATGTCGGTCATCGACGTCATCCAGCCCGTCTGCTGGCCGTTGGGGTCGATCAGCGGCGAGACGTACATTCGTGCAAAGAAGATGCTGCCATTCTTGCGTTTGACCGGTACTTCAAACCCACCTGGCAGCGACCGGCCGTTGAGCTCGTCTTCCAGCCTGGCCATCAGGCTTTCGTGTTCCGAGTCGGGCCAGTAAGGGAAGGGCGGTTTGGCGCCCAGAAGCTCGTCTTCGGTCCAGCCCGTCATGCTGCAGAAGGCGGGGTTCACATAAGCAATGCGGCCGCGTATGTCGAGTGCCCGCATGCCGGTGAGCATGGAGTTTTCCATGGCACGGCGGAAGTTGGTTTCGGCCACCAGGGCGCGCTGCGCCTGCAGGCGTCGTCGTGTGTGCCGCATGTTGGCCAGCAGCATCCAGACGGTGAGCGCGCTCATGGCGCCCACGATCCAGAAGAAGGCTTCGCCGATGGTGTCGCGGTTGGTGCGGTAGCCCTCTGCTTTCAGGATGAGACTGTTCCCGATGGGCGACACCGGCATTTCGTGCGATTGGGCTTTGGGCGCCCAAGGCAGGCGGTTGAGCCCCGACGCCGAGCCGGCGTGCGGCGTCCCGGCCAGCACCTGCTGTTGCTCGTCCAGCAGGGTGACGGCGTAGCGCGCCAGCACTTCATTGGGTACACCAAAGCGCAACATGGCTTCGATCGAGTACTCCGCCATCAGTACACCGCTGAAGCGGCCCTGCTCGTTCAGGGGGACCAACAGCATGATGGTGTGCTCGCCCTGTTGCACCATGGGGCGGGAATAGACCGTTTGACGCAGTTCCCGCGCCAGCTCGAAAGTGCCATCGGTGCTGTCCAGCCCCAAAGGTTGTTCGGGTTGACGGGCCATCTCGGGTGGGGCGCTGGGCGAGGCATAGCCCGTCACCACCTCACGCAACTGGTTGACCCAGGTCACCGCCAGCAATTCGGGGTACTGGGATACCAGGGTTTCGATCTGAAAGTTGAATTCCGTTTGATCCAGCTCCTGGTTGGTGATGTCGCGGGCGATCCGCATCAGTTGCTCCTGGCGCTCCAACAGGCGCAGCCGCAAGCGCTGTTGCGCGTACTCCACATCGCGGGTCACGGCCTCCATTTCACGGTCGCGCTCTTCCATGGTGAAGTAAGTGAGGGCTGAAAAAATGGCCGCGAGGAACAGAAACACCGACAGCAGCGGGCCCAGCGTGGCCAGGCGGTCCTGCTTTTGGGGGCTGAGGTTGCGCCATCGGTTGCGCCACCACAACAGGGGGGTGCGTCGCTTCGGGGAGTCTTGCATGGCAGGCAGTCTAGTGGAAATCCCGCGCTTTCAAAGCACCAATCCAGCCTTTTAATTTCATAATGTAAAAACATAAATCGCATGTTGAAAAAATTCAAAATCCGTGCGAAACTTCGTGACACGGCGCTCAAGTGGCCGTAATCTTTTTTCAGTTCCAACGCGAGGAGACATTCATGTCCGCAAGCCCCACGCCGGCCAACGGTCTTGGCCAGCCCGACGTCGACCATCAAGAAACCCGAGAGTGGCTTGACGCCCTCAACGCGGTGATCGAAAAAGAAGGGCCTGAGCGGGCGCATTTCCTGTTGGAGCAGTTGCTGGAGCAAGCGCGCGAAAACAGCATTGACATGCCGTTCTCGGCCACCACCGGTTACGTGAACACGATTGAGCCGGTGCAAGAAGCCCACTGCCCGGGCAACATCGAAATTGAAGAACGCCTGCGCGCCTACATGCGCTGGAACGCCATGGCGATGGTGGTCAAGGCCAACCGCCACAATCCGGCCGACGGCGGCGACCTGGGCGGCCACATCGGATCGTTTGCTTCGCTGGCCCACATGTTTGGTGCCGGCTTCAACCATTTCTGGCACGCCGAGAGCGAAGGCCACGGTGGCGATTGCCTCTACATCCAGGGCCACGTGGCGCCTGGGGTGTACGCCCGCGCCTACCTGGAAGGCCGCTTGACCGAAGAGCAGTTGCTGAATTTCCGTCAGGAAGTGGACGGCAAGGGCCTGTCGAGCTACCCGCACCCCAAGCTGATG
>CAZSZN010000237.1:0-3812 GCA_964610405.1 uncultured Macromonas sp.
CCGTGTGCGACCCGCGCTTCGGCGGCGGCCGCATGAACGACGCCGCCAAGGACGATCTGGCCGAGGTCATCCACATCGACGGGCGCGAGTACCTGCGCTACAAACCCTTCCCCATCCACATGGCCATCGTGCGCGCCAGCGCCGCCGATGAAGACGGCAACATCAGCTTCGAGCACGAGGCCGCCAACCTCGACGCCCAGTCGCTCGCGCTGGCCGCACGCAACAGCGGCGGCAAGGTGATCGTGCAGGTGAAGGAACGCCTGCCCAAGGGCGCGCTCAAGGCGCGCGAGGTGCGCATCCCCTCGGCCTGGGTGGACGCCATCGTGGTGGACCCGTACCAGCAGACCAGCTACGCCATCCCGTTCGACCCGGCCTTCAGCGGCGAGCTCACCGGCGACGCCAGACACGCCAGCGAAGCCGAAGACCACGCGCGCGAACTGGCAGCTTCGCAGGAGGCCTTCAGCGAACGCCAGGCCGTGGCACGCCGCGCCGCCGTGGAGCTGTTCAACACCGGCAAGGCGCGCCCGGTCATCAACTACGGCGTGGGCGTGCCCGACGCCGTCGCCAAGCTGATTGCCGCCCGCAACGAGCAGCACCGCATCTACCAGACCATTGAACACGGCACCTACGGCGGCACGCTGATGGACGGCGTGCTGTTCGGCTACGCGCGCAACGCCACGGCCATGCTGGACGCCGCCACGCAGTTCGACTTCTACGGCGGTGGCGGGCTGGACATTGCCTTCCTCGGCTTCGGCGAGTTCGACGAAGAAGGCAGCGTCAACGTCTCACGCCTGGGTGGTGTGACCGTGGGCCCCGGCGGCTTCATCGACATCGCGCAGAACGCGCGCAAGGTGGTGTTCTGCGGCACGCTGGCCGCCAAGGGCGTGAAGCTGCAAACCGGCGACGGCCAGATGCGCGTGCTTCAGCAAGGCGGCGTTCGCAAGCTCGTGAAGAAGGTGGACCAGATCACCTTCAGCGGCCCGCAGGGCCTGGTGCGCGGGCAGCAGGTGCTCTACCTGACCGAGCGTGCCAGCTTCCGGCTGACGCCGCAGGGGGTGGAACTGTTCGAGATCGCCCCCGGCATCGACCTGCAGCGCGACGTGCTTGACCAGATGGACTTCCGCCCGCTGGTGGCGGCCGACCTGCGGGTGATGGCGGCGGAGCACTTCATGGCCACGTCGGCGGTCAGCGCTTGAAATAATGCCCCAGTGGGCCCCATGCTGCTCGCGGCTGCGGCAGAATTGGGGCCCATCAGCACCTCGTCCAGCCTGTTCGGACGGCCGCCCCTGGGCAAGGGCTGACACCCAACTTCCTCAGACCCACGTGCCTTCCAATACTGCCCCTTTGCACCCCGTCCGTGGCATCGCGCTCGTGGTGTGTGCCACCCTGTGCTTTGCCCTGCTCGACACCACCTCGCAATACGTGGGCCCCCTGGTGCCGGTGGTCATGGCGGTGTGGATGCGCTACGTCATCCAGACGGTGATGACCACCGCCCTGCTCTGGCCACAGCAAGGCCGCCGCCTGTTTCGTGTCAAAGCGCCCGCGTGGCAACTGGGCCGTGGCGTGCTGCTGCTCACCTCCAGCGTGGTCGCCTTCATTTCGCTGCAGCACGTGCCAGTCGGGGAGTTCACCGCCATCATGATGCTGATTCCCCTGGTGGTGACACTGCTGGCCGCGCTGCTGCTGCGCGAGCGAGTCACCCCGCTGACCTGGCTGCTGGTTGCCGGGGGGCTGGCCGGCGCGCTGATCGTGATCCGCCCCAAAGGCAGCGATTTTCACGGCGCGCTGCTGCTGCCCTTGCTGCTGGTGCTCATCAACGCCATTTACCAGATCGTGACCAGCCGCATGGTACGCACCGAAGACCCTGGCGCGATGCACTTCTACACCGGGCTCATCGGCCTGGCCTGCTGCACCGCCGTGCTGCCCTGGGCCTGGGCCCCCATGGGCGACTGGACACTGTGGGGCCTGGCCGCCTTGTTGGGCATTTTTGGCTCACTCGGGCATTACCTGTTGATCCAGGCCTACCACCACGCGCCCGCCTCGCGGCTCACTCCTTACATGTACGCCCAGATCGCCTTTGCTACCCTGGCCGGCTGGCTCACCTTCGGGCACACGCCAGACCAGTGGACCGTGCTGGGAGTGGCGCTGATTGCGCTGTGCGGCGGCCTGGGGGTTCGACTCAAGCAGGGCTGACCAACCATGACCACACCGACCGCCAGCTTTGAGCTGGAACGCCGCGACTGGATTGCGGGCCTGGAAAAAGGCCTGTCCGTGATTGAGGCGTTTGACGCCGAACACTCGCGCATGACGGCCAGCCAGGCCGCCCAACGCTGTGGCCTGACCCGCACCGCCGCCCGCCGCCACCTGCTGACCCTGGCTCACCTGGGCTATGTCGCCACCGATGGCAAGCTGTTCTGGCTGACGCCACGCATCTTGCGACTGGGGCAGGCCTACCTGGAGTCGGCCCGGCTGCCCCGTGCGGTGCAACCCTACTTGCAGCGCGTAACCGCAGGCACCGGAGAAACCGCGTACTTCGCGGTGCTGGATCACGACGATGTGGTCTACATCGCCCGCAGCGGCACCCACCGGCACATGAACACCGGCTACATGCTGGGTTCCCGGGTACAGGCGCACGTCACGGCTGCGGGCATCGTCATCAGGGCGATGCAAGGGTCCGCGCACTGGAACGACTGGCTGGAGGCCCAAACGCTGCGCCCCTATACCTCGTTCACGGTGATGGACAAAACTCAATTGCGCGCCTGCCTGGAGCAGGCTCGCGAGCAGGGCTGGTTCATTTCCGAGCAACAACTGGAAATGAACTTCCGTGGCATTGCGGTGCCGCTGTACAACCACAGCGACCACCTGATTGGCGCGCTCAGCATCACCATGCCGATGAACAACGAAACCAGTGAAGCGGCCGTGAAACGGGTGCTGCCCGTGCTGCAGGAAACCGCCCGCAGCATGCGCCCGATGCTTTAGCGCAAGGCGTGCGCGGGCAGCAAGTGCAGCAAATCGGCCAGCCCGTCCATAAAGGTCACTTGGTTTTGATGCGCCAGCGGCACCAAGTGTGGCGGGCAAACGGCAAACACCTTCATGCCCGCAGCCAAACCTGCCGCAATGCCGGTGGCACTGTCTTCCACCACCGCACACCGGGTCGGCTCTGCCCCCAACGCGCGCGCCGCGTGGATGAACAAACCGGGCTCCGGCTTGAACACGCCCACTTCATAGGCAGAAAACACCCGCTCTCCAAACCAGGGGCGCAAGCCACACATCTGCAGCGTCAGCTCCACCTTTTCGCGGGGGCCATTGGTGGCGACGCAATGGGGCACCGCCAACCGGGCCAGCAAGTCCACTGCACCGGGCATGGGCTCCAGGCCCTGCCGAAACCGTTCTGCCATGCCTTCCCGCGTCATGGCCATGAAGCGAGCATGAAACTCGGGCGACGGTTCGTTCAACCGCTCGGCAATCCAGCTCACCACCTCGGCCATGCGCACGCCCCGGAACTGGTCGTGCACCGCCTCGCGCTCCATGGGCAAACCGTGCTCGGCCATCAGGCGGTGCAACACGTCCAGCCCGGGCACTTCACTGTCCACCAGGGTACCGTCGGCGTCAAAAATCAAGGCTTCCATCTGCATGGTGGCAGTGTACAAGCCGTGGTACGACGCGCTTGTTGATGGCTCAGATTGTGCCCACCAACTCCGGGACGGCCTGGAACAGATCCGCCTCCAGCCCGTAGTCCGCCACCGAGAAGATCGGTGCCTCCGGGTCTTTGTTGATCGCCACGATCACCTTGCTGTCCTTCATCCCCGCCA
>CAZSZN010000238.1:0-3773 GCA_964610405.1 uncultured Macromonas sp.
TCCTTGCCTGTATTGAAACACTCAGCAAGGGATTCGTTTTCCAGGGGCAAGGTCAATGCGATTGCGCAACAACTCTCGCACATCCCGATCCAGCGCCCGTACGCTAAGCTTTAACGTGGCGTTTTGGGGGATGACGTTGTTGACCACACCCGACTGAAAAGAGCCGACCGTGATCACGGCCATGTGCAGTGGGGGTACGTTGCGTGAAACGATGGTTTGTAGCGCCATGACAATTGCCGAACCCGCAACGACCGGGTCAGCACTCTGGTGCGGCATGGCACCATGGCCGCCTTTACCTTCAATGTGCACCAGAATGTTTTCGCTGGACGCCATGGTTGCGCCTTCGCGCAATAACAACTGACCTGGCCGAAAGCCCGGCAGGTTGTGCATGGCAAAGATTGCGTCGCAGGGGAAGCGGTCAAACAGGCCGTCTTCAATCATCTTGCGCGCCCCCCCAAGCTTTCTTCAGCGGGCTGAAAGATCAAATTCAGCGTGCCATCAAACGTGGTGGACTTTGCAATATGTTCGGCCGCAGCCAGCAGCATTGCGGTGTGTCCGTCGTGGCCGCAGGCATGCATCAAACCCGCATGGCAACTGGCATGGGGCAGCCTCAGTCCTGATCGGTGTGCGTTTGCAGCCAGGCAAGTGGCGGCATGCCGACGCGGTGGGTGAAAGCGCGGGTAAGCGCTACAGCGCTGGCGTAACCCACCATGGGCGCAATGGACTTGAGCGGCTTGCCTCGTTTGAGCAAACCCTTGACTACTGTGATGCGCCAGGCCGTGAGGTAGTCGAGCGCGGTCAGGCCCGACACCTCTCGAAAGTGATTGGCAAAGCGTGCGCGCGACATGCCTGCGGTTTCGGCCAACGATTCCAGCGTCCATGCATGGCCGGGCCGGTCGTGCATGGACGTGACCGCTTTGGACAAACGTGGGTCGCCCAGCGCCGCCAGGATGCCGGTGGTGACCGATGAAATGTCAAGCAGGTGGCGCAGCAACAAGATGAGCAGGTATTCCATCAACAGGTCCAGCGCAGCTTGCCGACCACACTTTTCGTCAAAGGCTTCCTGGAACAACAGGTCCAACGCGGGTGAAAGACTGGACGACTGGTTCAGCGGAATCACCAGCACCTCGGGCATGGCAGAGATCAGCGCGCCTCGGGCCTCGTCGCCCAGATCGACAGACGCACACACCAGGTCAACACCGTCGGCGCTATCGGGCACCAGCCGGTGGGCAGAACTCTGCGGGAAAAACAACAAACTGGGCTCTTCAACCCTGCTGGCGCGCCCATGCCGGTCGATCACGCTCATGGTGCCCCTGCGCATCAAATGCACATGGCCCACATGAGCTTCGGCCTCAAAGGCGGAGATCTGGCACAGGTTGCCCGAATAGAACACGCGTGCGCTGGGCACCGAGCGGGCAAACAAAGGTGAAAGTCGGTCCATGGCGGCGCTTGATACTTTGGGTATGCTTTCTTGTACTTTCAGTGATTATACGTATCGCACAATTCACTGGTGCATGTCGCACAGCCATTCAAAACGAGAGTTTCACCATGACACGTATCGCACCTGTATCACTTGCCCAAGCCGACGCCACCACCCAAGCCACCCTCAACGGCGTCAAGGCCAAGCTCGGCATGGTACCCAACCTGTTTGCCACCTTCGCCCAGGCTCCAGCCGCCCTGAACGGCTACCTGGCTTTCTCCGACGCACTGAGCAAAGGCCGCTTGAGCGCCGCCCAGCGCGAGTTGATCGCATTGGCCGTGGGCCAAACCAACGCTTGCCAGTACTGCTTGTCTGCACACACCCTGATCGGTAAAGGTGCTGGTTTGTCGGAAGCAGCCATCCGCGCAGCCCGAAGCGGCACCGCCGAAGGCGAACAAGACAAGGCCTTGGTTGAGCTGGCCATCAAAATCGTCCGTCAGCGTGGCGTGTTGGCCGACAGCGATCTGGCCGATGCCGCAGCAGCGGGTGTGGACCATGGCCTGGTCATCGAAGTCACCGCCAACGTGGCCCTCAACGTGTTGACCAACTACACCAACCACATTGCCGACACCGACGTCGACTTCCCAGCCGTGCCAGTCGCCCTGTAAAGCCCAGCCTCGCTGACAAGCGGGGAACGCCAACGGCCACCTCCTGGTGGTCGTTGGCGCAGGTGGCCGTGTTGCTCCTGTTGGCACACAGATGGCCTTCACTCCTGCGGCCAAGCTCGCCCTCATTGACGGCAACAACTTCTACGTCTCCTGCGAACGCGTCTTCCAGCCCTGGCTGCAAGGCCCTGGGCATCAAGTTGTGCGCGCCTTATTCCAGCTGCGCGAGTCATCCATCTCCTCGCTCATCCCCACCATGCCCCAAGGCAAACCAGCGGGCGTGCCCTGCGTGCAACTTGACGAACAAATGCGCTGCAAAGTTTTTGGGCAACCCGAACGGCCCGCGATGTGTGGGCAACTGCAAGCGTCGGTGGAGATGTGTGGGGATGTGGCCGATGGCGGGGTGCACGCCCGGGCTTGGCTGATGCGGCTGGAGGAATTGACGCGGCCGGGGTGAGTGCGGCCTCATCGTTGGCAGCCCTTTACGACCAGTCACCAACAAGTCATCCCCCCGCCCCGCTTGCCGCTAAGCTGAATCCCTTTTGCTGACCTGCGGAGCACAGCCATGGCGTTTGAGATTCCTTCGGCTTTGTTGCACAAAGCCAGTCCGCTGAGCTGGTAGCCTCGAGACATGAGTGAACCGAAGGGGTCCAAGGCCCGCTACAAGACCACCAACTGGGCAGAGTACAACGCCGCGCTCAAAGCCCGAGGGTCGCTGACAATCTGGCTGGACAAAGGCATGCAGTGGTACGCCCCATCCAGCGGCAAACGCGGGCGCCAGCACATCTTCTCCAACGCAGCCATCCAGTTCTGTCTGGGCATCAAGTGCTTGTTCGGTCTGGCCCTGCGTCAAAGCCTGGGCATGGTTGAAAGCCTGCTGCGTCTGGCAGGCCTGGACTGGCGGGTGCCCGACTACAGCACCGTGTGCCGACGCCAGAAGACTTTGCAGGTACAACTGCCCTACCGAGCCAGTACCACCGCACTGGAACTGCTGGTGGACAGCACCGGCATTCAGTTCCTTGGCGAAGGCGAATGGAAACGCAAGAAGCACGGTGCCGAGTACCGGCGCCAGTGGCGCAAGGTGCACCTGGGTATTGATGCCCACACGTTGGAGATCCGGGCCATCGAGGTGACCGACAACAGCGTGGGCGATGCGCCCATGCTGCTCGAGTTGCTGGAGCAGATACCACCCGATGAGCCGATTGCCAGCGTCAGTGGGGACGGTGCCTACGACACCAAGGCGTGCCATGCGGCGATTGCCCAGCGAAATGCGCAGGCGGTGATCCCCCCGCGCAAGAACGCCCAGACGTGGAAGGCGACCCTGGTGGGAGCGCATGCGCGCAACGAAGCGCTGCGAGCCTGTGACAGATTGGGGCGCAGCATCTGGAAAAAGTGGAGCGGCTATCACCGCAGAAGTCTGGTGGAGACCAAGATGCACTGCTTCAAACGCCTGGGCCAACGGGTGATGGCGCGCACGTTTGAGCGGCAGGTGGTGGAGTTGCATGTGCGTGTGGCTCTGCTCAACCGTTTCACGCAACTCGGGCGCCCGAGCACGGTGCCCGTGGGTGCCATGGCATAGCTGCGTCTGGGGCTGGGGTAATCTCGTCTGCCTTCCGACTTGTGCAACAAAGCCGTGCTGAACCAGAAGGCCGCCGATCAGATCCACCCCATCCTCCAGCATCTCGACC
>CAZSZN010000239.1:0-3771 GCA_964610405.1 uncultured Macromonas sp.
CAAATCCGATGAGGATGTTCTTGGCGTACTCGGGCTGGAGCTCGAAGAAGTCGCCGTCGTCGACCGTCTTGAGGATCAGCTCCTTCATGTCGTACGGCTTGTTCGGATTGTCCGGCACCAGGGTGTCCAGGCTCCGGTCCGCGCGGTCGATCGGGTCACCGCTGGGGCGCACCGGCGCCTTTTCCCGGTTGTTCAGCGGCAGGTAGTTGTAGAGCCGGCGCAGCATCAGCAGCGCTTCCACGTCGTTCTCGAACGCGCCGTCCGCCACGCCGCTCTTGCCGGTGTGGGTGATGGCACCACCCAGTTCCTCGGCGGTCACTTCCTCGTGCGTCACGGTCTTCACCACCTCGGGGCCGGTCACGAACATGTAGCTCGAATCCTTGACCATGAAGATGAAGTCGGTCATGGCCGGCGAATACACCGCACCACCGGCCGAGGGGCCCATGATCATGCTGATCTGAGGGATCACGCCACTGGCCATCACGTTGCGCTGGAACACCTCGGCGTAGCCGCCGAGCGAAGCCACGCCTTCCTGGATGCGGGCGCCGCCCGAATCGTTGAGGCCGATCACCGGGGCGCCGACCTTCATGGCCTGGTCCATGATCTTGCAGATCTTCTCGGCGTGCGCTTCCGACAGCGCACCGCCGAACACGGTGAAGTCCTGGCTGAACACGAACACCAGGCGGCCATTGATCATGCCGTAGCCGGTGACCACGCCGTCGCCCGGAATCTTCTGATCCTGCATGCCGAAGTCCACGCAGCGGTGTTCGACGAACATGTCCCATTCCTCGAACGTGCCTTCGTCCAGCAATACGTCCAGCCGCTCGCGGGCGGTCAGCTTGCCTTTGCTGTGCTGGGCGTCAATGCGCTTTTGCCCACCGCCCAGGCGCGCTGCTTCGCGCTTTTTTTCCAGTTGTTGCAGGATTTCTTGCATAAAAAGCTCCTATGTGCCTTCGGTCGAGGCGGGTGAGGAATGAATCCAGTGGTGCATGAACTCGGCCAGCGCCTGCACGGTGACAACGTCGCGGCCCCAGGGTTTGCGTTCGCGCGGCAGGTGGCGCAGCCACGCCAACCCGGCCACGGCACTGCGCACCCGGGCCATCACTTCGGGCTGCGACTGGGCGGACGATGCGGTCCAGGCCGCCATCAGACCGGTGCGCGGGGCGCGGCTGACCCAAACCGCAGACAGCAAGAACGCCAGCAGGTCGCGCGCCTGCGCGTCCGCCAAATCCATGGCCTGCAGCGGGTCATCTTCAAAGTCGATGAACCACAGCGTCTGCCCCTGCACCAGGATGTTGCGGGCAAAGGCCTGGCTCAGGTACTGCTGGCGGCGGTGCAAATCCTGCAAGCCGTCCAGCCCCATGGCGAACGCCTGCAAGGCCACGCGGGGGGTGCCCACGAAGCGTTGCTGCAGCGGCTCGCCTGCGATCTTGCGCAACACGATGAATCGGTCCCCGTGGTGCAGCACTTCGGGCACGTGCACACCAGCGGCCACCAGTGCCTGCAGGCGCCGCACTTCGGTGGCCTGGGCTTCACGGCCGCCCGGTGCCGGCACCGGTTTCAACAAGGGGTTGTGGGTGAAGCTGGCCAAGCCAGACATGATGCGGAAACGCCAAGGCCCTCGCCCCGGCCGCTGGCCCTTGACCACCACCTCGCCCTCCGGCAGGTCGAACATCTCGATGCGGTTATGGCGCCAACCCTGCGACGCTTCAATCAGCTCCAGCGACGGCTTACTCAGCATGCACCGCTCCCTGCACAGGGGCGGTGAAAGCCGCCAACAGTTCGCGCGCTGCCGCCGAAGCCACCACCTTGCCCGCCACCACATCGGCCTGCAACTGCGGCAGCCGGGCCTGAACCTGCGGGTGGGCCCGGAAATGCTGGGCCAGCCCGGCGTCGATGCGCTCCCACATCCACGCCCGGGCCTGGCTTTGCCGCCGGCTGGCCAGGCGCCCATTGGCGGTTTGCAAACGCCGGTACTCGCTGACGGCGGACCAGAAACTGTCCACCCCCTGGTCGCGCAGGGCGCTGATCTGGATCACCTGCGGGTGCCAGATTTGCTGGTCGTGGTGCAGGTGGTCCGGGTTGCCGTGCATGCCCAGCAAACGCAACGACGAGGTGATTTGCGCGCGGGCACGGGTGGCCGCGTCGGGGTCGATGTCGGCCTTGTTGATCACCACCAGGTCGGCCAGCTCCATGACGCCTTTCTTGATGGCCTGGAGGTCGTCACCAGCGTTGGGCAGTTGCAGCAGGCAGAACATGTCGGTC
The DNA here is from genome assembly GCA_964610405.1 of uncultured Macromonas sp. Lineage (GTDB taxonomy): Bacteria > Pseudomonadota > Gammaproteobacteria > Burkholderiales > Burkholderiaceae_C > CAZGDZ01. Next base: position 2,266 of record CAZSZN010000239.1, read on the forward strand.
ATGCCGTGCACCGCCGTTTCGCTCTGGCCCACGCCCACGGTTTCGACGATCACCACGTCGTAACCGGCCGCTTCGCACACCAGCATGGCCTCGCGGGTTTTTTCGGCCACGCCGCCCAGCGTGCCACTGCTCGGGCTGGGGCGGATGTAGGCGCGCTCGTCCATGGACAGGTGTTCCATGCGGGTCTTGTCGCCCAGGATGGAACCACCCGACACCGAACTGGACGGGTCCACCGCCAGCACGGCCACCCGGTGCCCCTGGGCGATCAAGCGCAGCCCCAAGGCCTCGATGAAGGTGCTTTTGCCCACGCCTGGCACGCCGCTGATGCCCAGCCGAAAGCTGCGCCCGGTGTGGGGCATGAGGGCCGACAGCAAGCCGTCGGCCTGCAACCGGTGGTCGGCACGGGTCGATTCCAACAGGGTGATGGCTTTGGCCATGGCCCGCCGTTGCGCCGCCGGACTGCCCGCCACGACACCGGAAATGATTTGATCAGGAGTCACGGTGTGACTGTACCTTCAGGCGGCACCCACAGCTTGGCGGATTTGCTCCAGCACGTCCTTGGCACTGGCCGGAATCGGGGTGCCCGGGCCGTAGACCCCTTTCACACCGGCTTCGTACAGGTAGTCGTAGTCCTGGCGCGGAATGACCCCCCCCACGAACACGATGATGTCGTCCGCCCCCTGGTCTTTCAGGGCCTGGATGATGGCGGGCACCAGCGTCTTGTGGCCCGCGGCCAGTGTGGACACGCCCACGGCGTGGACGTCGTTTTCTATCGCCTGGCGGGCGCACTCTTCCGGGGTCTGGAACAGCGGGCCCATGTCCACGTCAAAGCCCAGGTCAGCGAACGCGGTGGCCACCACTTTGGCGCCCCGGTCGTGCCCGTCCTGGCCCAGCTTGGCGATCATCACTCGCGGGCGGCGGCCCTGCTGGTTGGCAAATTCGGCGATTTCGGCCTTGAGCTTGTCCCAGCCCTCGGCGCTGTCGTAAGCAGCTGCGTACACCCCGGTCACCTTTTGCGTATCGGCGCGGTGGCGCCCGTAAACCTTTTCCAGTGCGTCCGACACCTCGCCCACCGTGGCGCGCAGGCGGATGGCCTTGATCGACAGATCCAGCAGGTTGCCCTGGCCCGATTCGGCGGCAGCGGTCAGTGCGTCCAGTGCGGCCTGCACCGCAGCACCGTCACGGCTGGCCTTGATGGACTGGAGGCGAGCGATCTGGCCGTCGCGCACCCTCATGTTGTCCACCTCCAGGATGTCGATGGGGTCTTCCTGCTTGAGCTTGTACTTGTTGACGCCGACGATCACGTCCTTGCCCGAGTCGATGCGAGCCTGCTTCTCGGCCGCACTGGCCTCGATCTTGAGCTTGGCCCAGCCGCTGTCCACCGCCTTGGTCATGCCGCCCATGGCCTCGACCTCTTCGATGATGGCCCAGGCCTTGTCGGCCATCTCCTGGGTGAGGCTCTCCATCATGTAGCTGCCGGCCCAGGGGTCCACCACGTTGGTGATG
>CAZSZN010000240.1:0-3738 GCA_964610405.1 uncultured Macromonas sp.
GCTGGTCGTCGTGGAAGACCGGGATCTTCATGCGCTCGCGCAGCTTGCGCTCGATGTAGAAGCAATCGGGCGCCTTGATGTCTTCCAGGTTGATGCCACCGAAGGTGGGCTCCAGCGCCGCGATGATCTCGACCAGCTTGTCCGGGTCTTTCTCGTTGATCTCGATGTCGAACACATCAATGCCGGCGAACTTCTTGAACAGCACGCCCTTGCCTTCCATCACCGGCTTGGAGGCCAGCGGGCCGATGTCGCCCAGGCCCAGCACCGCCGTGCCGTTGGTGATGACGGCCACCAGGTTGCCCCGGCTGGTGTATTTGAAGGCGTTGACCGGGTCGGCCACGATTTCTTCGCAGGGCGCGGCCACGCCGGGCGAGTAGGCCAAGGCCAGGTCACGCTGGTTGGTCAGTTGCTTGGTGGCGGCAATCGCCACTTTCCCCGGGGTCGGGTACTGGTGGTATTCCAGTGCGGCTCGGCGCAACTCGGCGCGTTTGTCTTCCTGCTTTTGCGACATGATCACTGTCTCCACAATATGAAATGACAAGCCGCATCGTGAAGCGACGTGCGGGGCGCGTTATTGTAGAACCCCGGCCCCGTGGGCGTCTTGCGCAGTTCCACGTAGCCGGGCGCGGCGGGAGGTTGGGTGGTCAGCACAAGACCACCACATCGGGCAATTCGTTCGGGTTGGCGGCATCCTCCGTGTGCGGGAAGTGCTGGCACAGCAGCGCGTCCACCGCGTCGATGGTGGCATTCAACCCGGCCTCGACCTGGCCAGCAGCCAGGTGCTCGCGCAATCGGCTCAGGATGGCCACCCAGGCCTCGGGCGACACATGTTGACTCAAGCCCCGATCGGCCACGATCTCCAGCGATCTCTCGGCCAACTGCAGGTAAATCAGCACGCCGTTGTTGTGGTACGTGTCCCAAACCCCCAACTGCCCGAACCATGACAGCGCGCGACCGCGCACCAGGGCCGGCAGCTCGTCGTCGGTGGGCAGGGGCCACCACAGGTGAAGCGGCAAGCTGGCCTCGACGCACAGGCGGATTTCGCCGCTGTGCCGCCGCTCGCTGGCCGCCACCCGCTGGGCCAAGCGATCGGCCACCTCGGCCGGCACCCAGCGCCGGCTGTCTGAGGCGTCCCACCACAGGTGCCGCAGCACGCGTTGCAAGCCTGACCACCACATGTTCACCACCGCCCGGAGGCACCACCGCCCCCAAAACCACCGCCACCGCCCGAGCTGAACCCGCCACCGCCGCCATGGCCCGAGCCCCAACCGCCACCACCGCCGAATGGCCCATGGCCTCCGCGACCCGACCGACCACCCCGCCCATTCCGCGCCATGGCGTGCGCTGGCAGGTGGGCCAGCACCAAGCTGACCAGCAGGCCCAGCAAACCGACGATCACCGCCAGCCAGACCAGCCCACTCAAATGCCAGGTCATGCCGCCGATGGCCAACGCTGCAACCGCACTGCCCAACTTGCCACCCAGCATTTGCCGCAGCACGGCCGCGATCATGGGCGACGCAAAACCGATGAACACCAACAGATCGACCCACTCATCGGCATCGGCGCCGTTGCGCACGGGCGCCTCGGGCAGCGGCAAATCCTCGCCCCGCAAGCGCGCCAGGATGTGGTCGGCACCCGCGTTCAAGCCATCGGCGAATCGGCCTTCGCGGAACGCGGGCGTAATGACCTGATCGATGATGCGGTGCGCCACCAGATCGGGAATGGCGCCTTCCACCGCACGGGTGGTGGCGATGCGCACGCGGCGATCGTCTTTGGCCACCACCAGCAGCACGCCATCGCCCACGTCGCGCCGGCCGATCTTCCACGCATCGCCCAGGCGCTGGGTGTAATCAACAATGTCTTCCGGGGCGGTGGTGGGCACCAGCACCACCACGACTTGGCTGCCGCGCTCGGCCTCGAACGCGGCCAGCTTGGCTTCCAGGGCTTGACGCTCGGTGTCGCTCAAGGTGCCGGTCTGGTCCATGACACGGGCGGTGAGCGCAGGCACGGGCAACACCGTCTGGGCCACGACAGGCCCCGCCACCCAACCTGCGAGCACCAACCACAACGCCACCCCCCAAACTGACCACCCCCTGGCGACCAACGCCCACCGACCGGGCTGCACGCGCAAGGGGGTCACTTCGAGGTTCCGAAATCCACCGTGGGTGGCGCGCTGAGGGCGGCTTCGTTGGCCACCGTGAAATTGGGCTTGGGCGCATACCCAAACACCATGGCGGTGAGGTTGCTGGGGAAGCTGCGCGCCAGCACGTTGTAGTCCTGCACCGCCTGGATGTAGCGGTTGCGCGCGACGGTGATGCGGTTTTCGGTGCCTTCCAGTTGCACCCGCAGGTCGCTGAAGCCCTGGTTGGCCTTGAGGCTGGGGTACTGCTCGGCCACCACCAGCAGGCGGCTCAAGGCGCCACCCAACTCACCCTGCGCCGCCTGGAAGCGCTGCATGGCCTGGGGGTCGTTCAGCATCTCGGGTGTGACCTGGATGGCCGTGGCACGGGAGCGGGCCTCGATCACCCGGGCGAGGGTGTCTTGCTCGAACGCCGCCTCGCCCTTGACGGTGGCCACCAGATTGGGCACCAGATCGGCCCGGCGCTGGTACTGGTTCAGCACCTCGGACCACGAGGACGTGGTTTGCTCGTCAAGCCGCTGAAAATCGTTGTAGCCGCACCCGGTCAGGGCGGCCACCAGGGTCAGGGCCAAGGCCCCGCGGGTCAGTTTGGCCAGCATGGCACTCCTTTGGATCACGAACGAACAGGCCTGCAACGCGGCAGCCTTTCCAAGTGACGCCCATGTTACCGGAGCGCGGTGACGCTGCCCAGCGGCGCTACCTCCGCCGCGGGTGGCACAGCATCACGCCGGGCCCAGGCCCGTTCGTGGAAGAAATAAGCCACCGCCTGTACCGTGGGCTCCAGAATGCTCAGGGTCATGGCTGCCCACAGGTTGCCCGTGACCGCATAGGCCACGGCCGCCGCCACCACCATGTGCATCAGGTAGTAGCTGCCGGTTTTCATGAGGGTGCGGCGGTGGGCGCGTGCCACGCGGCGGATGTGGGCCATGGGTTGCTCCTTTGCGGGTCGTGAGCTTGCATCTTAGGACCGCAGGGCTCAAATTTCCAATTTGAAATAGCAACTCGATTGATAGCAGCTATCAATTCAGAATGATCCCCGAACGTACCCCCGCCCCGGCCGGCGGACAGCCCACGGTCAGGCGGGTACGGTACAGTTCTGCGTTGGTCCGCTTTCATCCTTTTTCACGCAGCCCCATGAAATTCCAGCGCTTCTCCGACCTCTGCGCCAACGGCCAAGCCACTGGCAAACGCGTCTTCATCCGTGCCGACCTGAACGTGCCGCAAGACGACGCCGGCCGCATCACCGAAGACACCCGCATCCGCGCCTCGGTGCCGGCCATTCGCCTTGGGCTGGACGCCGGCGCGGCCGTGATGGTGACCAGCCACCTGGGCCGCCCCACCGAGGGCGAGTTCAAACCCGAGGACAGCCTGGCGCCGGTGGCGGCGCGCTTGAGCGAGTTGCTGGGTCAGCCGGTGCGCCTGGTGGCCAACTGGGTGGATGGTGGCTTTGACGTGGCGCCGGGCGAAGTGGTGCTGCTGGAAAACTGCCGCGCCAACAAGGGCGAGAAGAAGTGTGACGATGCGCTGTCGAAGAAGCTCGCCGCACTGTGCGACGTGTGGGTGAACGACGCATTCGGCACCGCTCACCGCGCCGAAGC
>CAZSZN010000241.1:0-3736 GCA_964610405.1 uncultured Macromonas sp.
TTGAAGAGATGCAGCGCTGGAAGACGCACCCCAGCATCAAGGCCCACATCGAAGGCGGCAAGCGCATCGGCTACGGCGCGCGCGCCATCGCGGCGGGCGGCCTCATGAGCCTGCCCAAGACGGTGTTCCCGGGCGGTGCTCTGGTGGGCTGCGACGCGGGCTACCTGAACGCCGCGCGCATCAAGGGCAGCCATGCGGCCATCAAGAGCGGCATGCTGTGCGCCGAAGCCGCGTTCGACGCCCTGCAGGCTGGCCGTGCCAGCGACGAACTCTCGGCCTACCCCACAGCTTTCGAGCAGAGCTGGCTGCACGAGGAGCTGGACGCCTCGCGCAACTTCAAGAGCTGGTTCAAAAAGGGCAACACCGTGGGTGCGCTGATGACTGGTGTGGAGCACTGGCTGCTGCCGCGCCTGGGCATGAAGCGCCCACCGTGGACGCTGCGCCGCACCCAGGCCGACCACACCTTCTTGCGCCCGGCGGCCGAATGTGCCCAGATCAGCTACCCCAAGCCCGACGGTAAGCTGACGTTCGATCGCCTCTCCAGCGTGTTCATCAGCAACACCAACCACGAAGAGAACCAGCCGGCGCACCTGACATTGAAGGACGCCAGTGTGCCGGTGCGCATCAACCTGGCGAAGTTTGCCGGTCCCGAGAGCCGCTACTGTCCGGCCGGGGTGTACGAGTTCGTGAACAAGGACGGCGCCGACCAACTGTTGATCAACGCCCAGAACTGCGTGCACTGCAAAACCTGCGACATCAAGGACCCGACGCAGAACATCGTGTGGGTCACGCCCGAGGGCAGTGGCGGGCCCAACTACGCGGGCATGTGAAGCTCATTGACGGTGCCCATCACCGGGCGCCGTCAATCCGGATCCTCAATCGCCGGCCAGTCCACGTCCTGAGCCGCCGGTGTGGCGTCCAATTCCTGCCCCAGGGTGCGATTCATCTGGGCAAAGAGTTGCAGCTTGCGCGTCAGGTCGCGGACGTGGTTGGCCATGCGGCGCGAAATCGCCAGCAACAGGCTCGCGCCCACATGCGGATGCTCGGCCAGCAGGCGGTGAAAATCGGCCCGCGACAAGGTGGCCGCCAGAATGTCGGTGGTGGCCACGCAATTGGCCGAGCGCGGCCCGCCATCCAGCAAACTCAACTCGCCGATCAGGCTGCCCGCACCCATCACGCGGACCACCATCTCCGACTCGCCTTCCTGCAAGGCATTGTTTTCGACCGACAACTCCCCATCCAGCACCAGCCAAAGCTGGTCCAAGCCATCGGTTTGGCCTTCCCGGACGATGTGCTCCCCGGCCGCCACCCAATGCAAATGCATGTAGCCGGCGACCCCCATCGCATCCGCCAGACTCAGGGTGTCTGGGCCAGCGGCGGCCATCAGCCAGCGCGCGGCTTGCTGGGCCAGTTCGGGATCGAGCGTTTCGAGTTGAACCGTCATGATGACTCCGCGCCACCGCCCCGGCAGCGTGCAACGCATGATACGCGAGACCCCGTACCAGCTAGAATACGGGTCTGCCAGGAGAGAGCTCGCTGCCGACCAGCGGAGCCGCCGAAGGCGCAGGAGGTGCGTTTGCCCCGCAATCGCACCCTGAACGCTCAGGCAAAAGGACTGGCAAACGTCGGGTCAGGCATGTTTGCTGGCCCATCGTCACCCCCTGGAGAGAGGCCTGCCCCGAGCGGGCCCACCGAAGGAGCAAGCGCCGCATCGCCGGCGTGAATCTCTCAGGTAAAGCGGACAGGCGGGCAGTGCATGACACCTGTTGCTCAGGTGCATGTTGTTTGGAACACTGCCCCAACCTCTGGCCCGCCATGTCCGATTCTGCTTCTTTGCTGATGACCACCCCGTTGAACGCCCTGCACCTGGAGCTGGGCGCACGCATGGTGCCTTTTGCCGGCTACAGCATGCCGGTGCAATATCCCGCTGGGCTGATGGCCGAGCACCAGCACACCCGCAACGCCGCAGGTTTGTTCGACGTGTCCCACATGGGCCAGTTGCGTCTGGTCGGTCCTGATGCGGCGGCGGCCTTCGAGTCCCTGATGCCCGTGGACGTGATCGGCCTGGGACTGCACAAGCAACGCTACGGCCTCCTGCTCAACGATGCAGGCGGCATCATCGACGACCTGATGTTCGTCAATCGGGGCGATGACCTGTTCGTGATCGTCAACGGGGCCTGCAAGGCAGGCGACATCGCTCACATCCAGGCGCGCATCGGCGAACGCTGCCAGGTCATCCCATTGCCTGAGCGGGCTTTGCTGGCATTGCAGGGGCCACAGGCCGTGACTGCGCTGAAGCGGGTGGTGCCGGGGGTGGAACAACTGGTGTTCATGACCGGCCTGCCCGCCACCTGGAACGGCGCAGACCTGTACATCACCCGCAGCGGCTACACCGGCGAAGACGGCTTCGAAATCTCGGTGCCCGCCAACGCGGCCGAAGCCTTCGCCCGCGCGCTGCTGGCCCAGCCCGAAGTGCAGCCCATCGGCCTGGGCGCGCGCAACTCGCTGCGACTGGAAGCCGGCCTGTGCCTGTACGGTAACGACATCGACACCACCACCACGCCGGTGGAAGCTGCGCTGAACTGGGCGATGCAGAAGGTGCGCCGCACCGGCGGCGAGCGCGCTGGCGGCTTCCCCGGCGCCGCCAAGGTGCTGGCGCAACTCGACGGCACCGCACCGGCCACCCGCAAACGCGTGGGCCTGATCGCCAAGGAGCGCGTGCCTGTGCGCGAGCACGTCGAGCTGCAGAACGCCGCCGGGGAGCGCATCGGCGAAGTCACCAGCGGCCTGATCGGGCCCACCATCAACCAGCCCATCGCTATGGGCTACGTGGAGTCCGGTTATGCTGCGCTCGGCACGCAGGTGCAGGCGCTCGTCCGTGGCAAGGCGGTGCCGATGGAAGTGGCCGCCCTGCCCTTCGTGCCCAACCGTTATTACCGCGGCTGAAGCCGCGGTTTACTACCGTTCCCGATCCCTTTTCATTTTTTTGCTGGAGCCCCCATGAGCCTGAAGTACACCTCCGACCACGAATGGGTCCTCGTTGACGGCGACACCGCCACCGTGGGCATCACCCACCACGCGCAGGACGCGCTGGGCGACGTGGTGTTCGTGGAACTGCCCGACGTGGGCAAAGCCTTTGCCCAGAAAGACGTGGCCGGCGTGGTCGAGTCCGTCAAGGCAGCAGCCGACGTGTACATGCCCGTCAGCGGCGAGATCGTCGAAGTCAACGAAGACCTGCGCAACGACCCGGCGCTGGCCAACAGCGACCCGCTGGGCGCTGGTTGGTTCTTCAAGGTCAAGCTGTCCAACACCGCCGAACTGGCCGAGCTGTTGGACGAAACCGCCTACGGCGAACTGACCCAATAACCCCAACCTGTTGCCCCCGGAGCCCGCCATGCTCATGCCCACTGCCCGGCCCCTGGCCGACCTGGAAAACGCCAACGAGTTCGTTGCCCGCCACATCGGCATTTCGCAAGACGACGAGCGCCTGATGCTTTCCGTCATCGGCGAGGCCTCGCGCCGCGCGCTGATCGACAGCATCGTGCCGCGCAGCATCGCCCGCGCCCGGCCGATGGACCTGCCGCCGGCCGTGACCGAAGCCGCCGCGCTGGCCGAACTCAAGGCGATCGCCAGCCAGAACCGGGTGTTCAAGAGCCACATCGGGCAGGGCTATTACGACACGCTCACGCCGGGCGTGATCCTGCGCAACATCCTGGAAAACCCCGCCTGGTACACC
>CAZSZN010000242.1:0-3679 GCA_964610405.1 uncultured Macromonas sp.
GTTCGGCGGCCAGGAAATCTCCGCAGGCGCCATCATCGTGCGTCAGCGCGGCACCAAGTTCCATGCCGGCACCGGCACGGGCGTGGGCAAAGACCACACCATTTTCGCCACCGTGGACGGCAAGGTCAGCTTCGCCACCAAGGGCGAGCTGAACCGCAAGACGGTTTTCGTCACCCCCGTGTGACGAACGGCTGAGGCGGCCCTGGCTGCCCCAGCGCTTCAAGGGCCCGCGCATGCGGGCCTTTTGTGTTTCTTCGTTTCAGGGACAATCCAGCCATGAAATTTGTTGACGAGGCCTATATCGAGGTCGCCGCCGGTGACGGGGGCAATGGTTGCGTGTCGTTCCGCCACGAGAAGTACAAGGAATTCGGCGGCCCCGACGGCGGCGACGGTGGTCGCGGCGGGCATGTGTGGGCGTTCGCCGACGAAAACCTCAACACCCTGATCGATTTTCGCTACTCCCGCAAGTTCGACGCCCAGCGCGGCGAGCATGGCAAGGGCTCCGACATGTTCGGTGCCAAAGGCGAAGACATCACCCTCAAAATGCCGGTCGGCACCATCATCCGCAACGCCGAAACCGGCGAGGTGATGCACGAATTGCTCCAGGCCGGCGAAAAAATTCTGCTGGCCAAAGGGGGCGATGGCGGCTTTGGCAACCTGCGCTTCAAAAGTGCGATCAACCGCGCGCCGCGCCAGAAAACGCCAGGCCACGCGGGCGAGCGTTTCGAATTGCAGCTCGAACTCAAGGTGCTGGCCGATGTCGGGCTGTTGGGCATGCCAAACGCGGGCAAGTCCACCTTCATCGCGGCGGTGTCCAACGCCCGCCCCAAAATTGCGGATTACCCGTTCACCACCTTGCACCCCAACCTGGGCGTGGTGCGTGTGGGGCCGGAAAAGAGCTTTGTGATCGCCGACGTGCCGGGCCTGATCGAAGGCGCCTCCGAGGGCGCCGGGCTGGGGCACCAGTTCTTGCGCCACCTGCAGCGCACACGCTTGCTGCTGCACGTGGTGGACATGGCGCCGTTCGACGAGGCGGTGGACCCGGTGGCACAGGCCAAGGCCATTGTCAAAGAACTCAAAAAGTACGACCCTGAACTGCACGCGAAGCCGCGCTGGTTGGTGCTGAACAAGCTGGACATGGTGCCCGCCGAAGAGCGCGAAGCCCGCGTCCAGGACTTCGTCAAGCGTTTCCGCTACAAGGGGCCGGTGTTCGAGATTTCCGCCCTGACGCGCGAGGGTTGCGAATTGCTGGTGCAGAAGATTTTCCAGCACATCGTGGCCACGCGCGACGCGGAAAGGCCTCCGGTCCATGTGGACCCGCGTTTCGACGACAGCCGCGCGGCGGCCGACGCCCCCGAGCAGCCCGAGCCGCCGATGGACGACCCCCGTTTCCGCGAATGAACTTTGCACCATGACCGTTGAGTCTTTGCTTTCTCCTGTGGCGGCTCCTCAGGGCGCGCCCGCCGATGTGTTGAGCGGTGCGCGCCGCATCGTGGTCAAGGTCGGCTCCAGCCTGGTCACCAACGAAGGCAAAGGCCTGGACGAGGGCGCCATCGGCCAATGGAGCCAACAGCTCAGCGCCCTGGTGCAAGACGGGCGCGAAGTCATCATGGTCAGCAGCGGGGCCATCGCCGAAGGCATGAAGCGCCTGGGTTGGGCCAAGCGCCCCAAGGAAATCAACGAGTTGCAGGCTGCGGCCGCCGTGGGGCAGATGGGCCTGGTGCAGATGTACGAAACCAAGCTGCGCGAACTGGGCCTGCGCAGCGCCCAGGTGCTGCTGACCCACGCCGACCTGGCCGACCGAGAGCGCTACCTGAACGCCCGCTCCACCTTGCTCACGCTGCTGGAGCACCGCGTGGTGCCGGTCATCAACGAAAACGACACGGTGGTCAACGACGAGATCAAGTTCGGCGACAACGACACCCTGGGCGCCTTGGTGGCCAATCTGGTCGAGGCCGACGTGCTGGTCATCCTGACCGATCAGAAGGGTTTGTACACCGCCGATCCGCGCAAAGACCCGACCGCTCAGTTTGTGCACGTGGCCCGCGCGGGTGATCCGCAACTGGAAGCCATGGCCGGGGGGGCCGGCTCGCGGGTGGGTACCGGCGGCATGATCACCAAAATCCTGGCCGCCAAGCGGGCGGCGGGTTCGGGCGCGTCCACCGTGATCGCGTGGGGCCGCGAACCCAACGCGCTGGTGCGCCTGATGGCGGGCGAGCCGATCGGCAGTTGCCTGATCGCCGACACGCCCAAAAAGCAGGCACGCAAGCAATGGATGGCCGACCACCTGCAACTGCGGGGCTCGGTGATGGTGGACGATGGCGCGGTGGCCAAGATCGTGCAGGAGGGCAAAAGCCTGTTGCCGATCGGCATGACCGGCGTGGAAGGCGATTTCTCGCGCGGGGACGTGATCGCCATCCGCGACACGCGGGGCGCCGAGGTGGCGCGTGGTCTGTCCAACTACGCGGCCAGCGAGGCAAGGCTGCTGTGCCGCAAGTCCTCGGCCGATTTTGAGCGTTTGCTGGGCTACGCGGCGGAACCCGAAATGATCCACCGCGACAACCTGGTGCTCACCCGGTCCTGAGGTTGCTGCCGGTCTTCAAGGTCCGCAGCATCTGGGCCGGTGTTCCGTTGGGGGTCGGGCCATCACAGAACGCCTGCCGCGCCAAGGCCAGCGCCGGGCGCGCGCCAGGGCTGGACAAATCGCGCCACTCGGGCTGGTTGGCCATGCGCCAGGTTCCGTCGCTGCTGGACGAGGCTTTCGCGGACGCGTCCGTGGGGCTCCAGCGGGCGTAAGTCTTCATTTCGCCGGTTTTGCAGCGCAAGCCCTCGAACGCCACGTTCAGTGCCCCGGTGGGGCTGCGGGCCACCACCACATAGCGCACCACACCATCGGCCCCCACCGACAACGAGCCCGGTGCCACGCCAAAGCGCAACTCAGAGTTCACCGAAACCACGAAGGGCGCCAGATCCGCCAGCGCGAAGGCCGGCGGCGTGGGAATGTCACCTTCCTGCCAGTCTTGTTCGGTGGTCAATGTCTGGGCCTGGGCGCCCAGGTTCAACAACAGAAAGGCGCTTGCGCACAGGGCGGCAACGGTGGATCGAGAGGTCATGCGCTGTGCTGCGGGTCGGGGTCGAAACTGGCCCCCGGCGGCAGTTCCATGTGCAAGGGAATGTGCATCGCATCGGCTTGGGGCGTGCGAATCGGCTGGGCGGACGAAGGGTCGCGACCACGCATGCCGCTGCGCAGGTAACGGTTGCGGTTGTCTTGCCGGGGCAGAAAGCGTGACAGCTCGGTCAACGCCATTTCGTACACCCCGCGCTTGAATTCCACCACCACGTCCAGCGGAACCCAGTAATCGTTCCAACGCCAAGCGTCGAACTCCGGGTGGTTGGTGGCGCGCAGGTTCAGGTTCCAGTCGCCGCCCATCAGGCGCAACAGAAACCAGATCTGCTTCTGGCCCCGGTAATGCCCGCGTGCATCCCGGCGGATGTAGCGGTCTGGCACTTCGTAGCGCAACCAGTCCCGCGTGCGGGCAACGATGGCCACATGCTCCGGGCGCAGACCCACCTCCTCGTGCAATTCCCGGTACATGGCTTGTTCAGGGGTTTCGCCCCGGTCAATGCCCCCTTGCGGAAACTGCCAGGAGTGGGTGCGGATGCGTTTGCCCCAGAACAC
>CAZSZN010000243.1:0-3677 GCA_964610405.1 uncultured Macromonas sp.
TTGTGTGCGCCGTACTTGTCGCTCAGCACGCCACCCACGGCACGCAGCACGCCGCCCGGCAAGCTGAAGCACGCAGCCAGCAACGCTGCCACACGAATGTCCAGCCCGTACTCACCGCTGTAGTACTGCACCATCCACAGGGCCAAAGCCACGTAGCCACCGAACACAATGCTGTAGTACTGGCAGTACTTGAGCACCTTCGGGTCCTTCAGCGCTTTGAGCTGGTCGGCGAAGCTGACGTTGCTGGGCGCCAGGTGGGCCGGGTCGCTGTGGCTGAACAGCCAGAACAGCACCACCGTGCCCGCCATGATGGCCGCGTACACCTGCGGCACCGTGGCCCAGCCAAAGGCCACCAGAATGGCCGGAGCCACAAACTTGTTCACCGCCGAGCCGGAGTTGCCCGCGCCGTAAACCCCCATGGCCATGCCCTGCTGGCTTTTGGGGAACCAGCGCGCCACGTAAGGCGTACCGACCGAGAACGATCCCCCTGCCAATCCCACGAACAGGCCGATGCTCAGGAAGTGCCAGAACTCGGTGGCGTAGGCCATCAACCAGATGGCCGGCACCGTGGCGGCCATCAACACCGTCATCACGATGCGCCCGCCGTATCGGTCGGTCCAGATGCCCAGCGGCACTCGCACCAGCGAGCCGGTCAACACCGGCGTGGCCATCAGCAACCCGAACTGGGTGGCGTTCAGGTCCAGCATCTTCTTGATCGGGATGCCAATCACCCCAAACATCATCCAGACCATGAAGCACACGGTGAACGACCAAGTGCTGACGATCAGCACCGACCACGCCTTGCGCCGGCGCACTGCATCAGTTGTCATAGCTTCCTCCAAAGACCATGACTCAACTGTGCTTTTTTAGGGGCCTTTCCGGTATCCTCCTCAGGTGCAAGGGCCGGCGTCAAGAAGAACGATCACCGGCCCCGACCATCGTTCTTTGGGAGTAGTCACACGGCAATGCCGCGCTCAGACGCATACACCGCCGCATGCACCCGGTTGCTGAGGTTGAGCTTCCTGAGGATGTGCTGCACGTGGATCTTCACCGTGGTCTCGGCAATGTCCAGGGCGCGGGCGATGTGCTTGTTGCTGTCACCTCGGGCAATCAGCTTCAGGATCTCGGCCTCGCGGGGCGAGAGCTTGTGGATCGGATCGTCGCGATGGGCTTCCAGCACACGTGGCATGACAGACGCCTGAGGCGACGCAGCCGGCACGGGTGCCTCGGTAGCGGTGGCTGTCGGCGACGGTTCGGTCTGGCGCAGCAGGTGAACCAGCTTGCCCATCATTTCAGGGCTGATCACCGAATCCCCCTCCCACACCCGCTGGATGGAATCGCACAAGGCCTGGGTATCCACCGTCTTCAGCAGGTAGCCCTCTGCCCCGGCGCGCAGGCCCGCCGCCAGGTCCTCGGCGTTTTCGCTCACCGTCAGCATCAGCACATGCACCCCCGGGTGCGACGATTTGATGTCACCAATCGCCTGAATGCCATTCACACCGGGCATGTGGTTGTCCAGCAGCACCAGGTCGGGTTGCAACTGACGCACCGCAACGATGGCCTGCACCGCGTCTGCCGCCTCTCCCACCACGCTGAAGCGGGGGTCTTGCGCCAACAGGGCGATCAAGCCACGCCGAAACAAATTGTGGTCGTCCACCACCAACAGGCGGATGGGCGTGGTTCCTGAAGTCATGCGTCAACCCTGTAATTCCAATGCAATTTCGGTCCCTCGATCCACCTCCGAGTGGATGCTGACCTTCGCGCCGATGCGGTCAGCCCGCTCGCGCATGATGTGCAAGCCCACGTGGGTGTCGTCCACGCCTGGTGGGCGGGGCACGAATCCAGCCCCATTGTCACGCACACTGAAACGCCACCGGGGCCCCTTGTCCACCCGCACCCACACCTCGGTCGCGTTGGCGTGCTTGCGCACGTTGGACAACGCTTCCTGCAGCACATGGAGCACTTGCAACTGGGTATCGGGGGCCAGTTCGACCGCGTGTCCACGGATCTCCAGGTGGCTCTTCAGGCCACTCTGGTGCTCGAACTTGTTGAGCGTGGTGCGCAGTGCCTGCTCCATGTCGTCGCCATTGGCTCGGGTGCGGAAATGCACCAGCAGCTCCCGCACGTCGTTGGTGCTCTCGCGCAAGCCTTCATCAATCTCGTTGACGGTGCTGTCTATCAAACGTGGATCCTGGCGCTGCAACGCCTGGCGCAACAGCGACACCTGGATTTTGAGAAACGCCAACGACTGCGCGATCGAATCGTGCAACTCGCGGGCGATCATGGACCGTTCCTCGCCCACCGCCGCTTCGCGCACCAGGGCCGCGCTGCGCAGGTTCTCCACCGCCGTGGCCAGTTGCCGAACCAAGGTGTCGTACAGGGTGCGGTCGGCCTCGATCAGTTGCGTCTCGTTCTTGAAGAACAGGTCCACTTCGCCCAAAATCCGGTCCTGCGCGCGAATGGGCACGCTCACCAAACTCACATAGCCCAAGCGGGCACAGGCGCCCAGGCGGTGGTCTTCCTCGCTGATGATCGGGATCACGCGGGTGCGCGCGGTGGATTGCGGCTGGCCACACGCGCACAGCCCGGTCTCAATGCAGCGCTCCTCGTCCACCAAGTCCTGCGGCAACCGGTCGCTGCCCAGCATCAGGTAGCGCTGGCTGGCTTCGTCCGACCAGCGCACCGCCACCGCATCGGCGTGGCTGAAAGCACGCACGCGCTGGGCAAAGCCCTGTGCAATGTCTTCCAGCGAACGGGCATCAATGAGGAAGCTGCTGACCTCGTACAGGGCGCGCAGCCTTTCGCGTTCGGCCTCCAGGTCGCGCGTTTTAAGGTCCACCTTGCGCTCCAGCCCCTGGTACAAATCCCCCAGGGTGCGTGCCATGTGGTTGAAGCCGTCGGCCAAATCGCTGAACTCGTTGTGAGCCTCGGGCTCTACCCGCGACTGAAAGTCGCCCGACTGAACACGCCACAGCCCCTCTCGCAAGCGCTGCACCGGAAACACCACATACAGGTAACCCACATACAGTGCCAGAATGGCCCCGGCCACCGCCAGCGCCATCATCACGAACTGCAAAAATTTCAGCGTTGCCCCGAGGCGAATCAACACCCGTTCGATCGCCATCACAAAGCCATCGACCTCGTGCACAAAACGGTCGGTTTCTGCCACCAACTCTTGGTGTCGCACCGGGCGGGGGGCTCGGGCATCAAAAGACGTGCGCAACCCGTTCCACACCTGCTGCACCGCGTCGAACTGGGCCTGGGTGTCATCGTTCCAAGGCACCTGCAGCGGGCGCTCGGGCACGCCCTCTTTCAAATGGAGCAACGTGGCGTCGAATTCGGCCAGCAACCCCTTCAGATCGTTGGCGCGATCGGGCGTGTCATCCACCGTCACCAAGCGCCAGGCCTGCATTCGCAGACGACCAGCCTCGTTCATCGCCGCAGCCCCTCCTTCCAGACGCTGGGTGATCCACATGGTGGAGGCGATCGACAGCAGCGCCAAGCCCAGCAAGGCCACGCCCAGGATCAGGAATTGTGTGGAAAGTCGGCGCTTGCGCATCGTGAAAACGTCAAAGGTGCATTTTGTCGCACGAAAGCAGCGTGTCATCCTAGTTCAAAAGAACTAGGGCGTGTTAACACTAATGGCAATCACTGCGACGAAGACAGACACTCTCGGG
>CAZSZN010000244.1:0-3644 GCA_964610405.1 uncultured Macromonas sp.
GCACCACGCCCTTGGGGTTGCCGGTGGTGCCGGAGGTGAAGAACATCGCCGCCACGTCGTCGGGCTGGGCCTGGTCCACCTGTTCCTGGAAAAAATCCGGGTGTTCGTCGGTGAACACGCGGCCGGCGGCCACCACCTCCATCAGCCCGGCCAGGCCGGGTTCGTCGTAGTTGCGCAGGCCGCGCGGGTCGTCAAACAGGATGTGCTGCAACTGCGGGCACTGCTCGCGGATTTCGAGCATCTTGTCCACCTGCTCCTGGTCTTCCACCACCGCAAAGCGCACCTCGGCGTTGTTGATGGGAAAGACGCATTCGGTGGCCACCGCGTCCTGGTACAGCGGCACCGGAATGGCGCCGAGCGACTGCGCGGCCAGCATGGTGGCGTACAGGTGCGGCCGGTTGGCACCGATGACGACCATGTGCTCGCCGCGCTGCAGGCCCAACTGGTGCAGGCCGCCCGCGATGTGCCGAACCAGATCGGCCATCGCCTGCCAGCTGGTGGTTTGCCAAATCCCGTATTCCTTTTCCCGCATCGCGGGGGCCTGGGGCCGCTGGGCTGCGTGTTGCAGCAGCAGCCTCGGAAAGGTGGTCCGCATGGTGTCTCCTGTGTCTTTGAGCGCAATGTACGTCTGAGCTTTGACGTCATGTTGTCGCTTCGACGACAATTTGGGGATGACCCTGCCTGGGACTTTCCCTAGGTGGGTGCGGGCGCTGCGGGTTTGCGCGCACCATCGCGGCATGGCTACGACACAAGGTTTGCGTCAACGTGCCAGGCCGCTGACGCCAGAAGAAATCGCGGGCATACCGTGGATGGGGCGCTTGTCCGAGGCCGAGCAGGCGCGCGCTTGCGAGGCGCTGATGGTGTCCGAGGCGCTGCCCGGCGACCCGATCTGCCGGCTCGGGCGACAGGCCACTTACTGGTTCGGCTTGATCGAGGGCCTGCTCAAAATCAGCAACGACGACCGGTACGGCCCGGTCATCACCTTCACCGGCGTGGCGCCGGGCGGCTGGTTTGGGGAGGGCACGGTGCTCAAGCGCGAAACCTACCGCTACAACGTGCTGGCGCTGCGCAAAAGTCTGGTGGCGGGCCTGCCCGCCGACACCTTCCATTGGTTGCTGGACAACTCCATCGGCTTCAACCGCTACGTCATGTGGCAGCTCAACGAACGCCTGGGGCAGTTCATCGCCGCCCGGGAAATCGACCGCACCAACGACCCGGACGTGCGGGTGGCGCGCAGCGTGGCCAGCCTGTTTCACCCCGGGCTGTTCCCGGGGGTGGGGCGGATGCTGCGCATCACCCAACAGGAGCTGGCTTACCTGGTGGGCCTGTCGCGCCAGCGGGTGAACGAGGCGCTGGCCACGCTGGAGGCGCAAGGCCTGATCGCGGTGGAGTACGGCGGGTTGCGGGTGCTGGACCTGGAGGCCTTGCGGCGCACCATGCCCAGCGCGGACCGGTGAGACAATCGGGGCTTGCCGTCTGCCCCATCGCCATGTCCAAAACCCTGACCCTGCGCAAATCCTCAGCGCCTGCGCCAACCCCGGCCCCACCGAAGGCATCGCGGCCGCCGGTGCGCCCGACGGCACGCGCCCCCAACCGGCCCGAGCCGGCTGCCATGGATGGCGCGGGCGTGCGCCTGAACAAACACCTGGCGGACCTGGGGCACTGTTCCCGCCGCGAGGCCGACGAGTGGATCGCCCAAGGCTGGGTCAAGGTCAATGGCGTGGTCGCACAAATGGGCCAGCCGGTGAAGCTGACCGACCGTATCGAGGTGGCGCCCCAGGCGCAGCAGCAACAGCAGGACCGGGTCACCATCCTGTTGCACAAGCCTGTGGGTTACGTGAGCGGCTTGCCGGAAGATGGCCACCAGAGTGCGGCGGTGCTGGTGCAGCCCCGCACCCGCTGGCGGGATGACCGCTCCCCACGTCGCTTTGCCGCCACCCACGGGCGCGGCTTGGCCCCTGCCGGGCGGTTGGACATCGACTCCACCGGCCTGCTGGTGCTGACCCAGGACGGACGCGTTGCCAAAGCCTTGATTGGCGAGGATTCCGAGGTGGAGAAGGAGTACCTGGTGCGGGTGCACTTTGCGCCTCAGGGGCCGAAGGGCCCCGGGCTGGTGACCGAGAACGTGCAGGCGGTGCTTCCGACCGAGGCCTTGCAGCGCCTGCGCCATGGTCTCAGCCTGGACGGGCAGGCCTTGAGGCCGGCGCGGGTGGACTGGCAGAATCCCGAGCAGTTGCGCTTCGTGCTGCAAGAGGGCAAGAAGCGCCAGATCCGGCGCATGTGCGAGCAGGTGGGCCTGCACGTGGTCGGGCTCAAGCGCATTCGCATTGGGCGGGTGGTGCTGGGCAACCTGCCGGTGGGGCAATGGCGCTACCTGAGCGAACACGAGCGGTTCTGATGACAGGAGTTGGACCCATGGATGCGGTGCATGTACCGGTGGCAGCAACTGGCCATGGCGAAGCCGGCCGGCTGTCGGCGTTGTGGCGTTCGGGTTGGACCGAGTTGCCACGCGGCGTGGCCGACGATGCGGCCCGGCTGGCGGCCGCCTTGTGCGAAGTCCCGGCGGCGGCCGTGGTGGTGGTCGATGACGAGCGCCAACTCGCGCTGGCCCAGTGCGGCAACGTGCCACGCAGCCTGCCTCGGTCCTGGTCGCCGGCCTTGCCTTTGCTGAATTTGCTGGGCGCGCCCGGGGTGGTCGAGGTGGCCGATGCCCGGCAGGACAGCCAGTGGAGCCGTCATCCGCTGTTGGGCGACACCGCCGATTTCCGGGCCTGTCTGGCCGTGCCCTTGTACGCCCCCGAAGGTTGGGTGCTGGGCGCGGTGATGGTGCTCGACACGCGGGCGCGCAACTTCACCCCCGCCCAGCGCGATGGCCTGGCCATGCTGGCACGGTTGACCGCCGGGGGCTTGGAAGCCCTGCGCATGGCCCGTTTGGTGGAGCGTTTTGGTGCGGTCGAGCCCAGCGAACACCCCACCGATGCGCTGCCTTCCGAGGTGGCCTTGGTGCAGCGCCTGAACCAGGAGTGGCAGCGCCACGCCCGCCGGGCGGAGAGCTTGGGGCTGATCTGCCTGGTGCCGCCTGCGGGCGTGGACCGGCTGGTGGTGACGGAAGCCGTGGTCGGCTCCTTGCGCAGCAGCGATTTCCTGGCCACCCTGGACGACGGGCGGCTGGCCGCCCTGTTGCCCTCCACCGGGGTGAACGCGGCCATGCACGTGGCGCAGCGCATCCGCCAGGCGCTGGACCGCGACCGTTCCAGCGATGAACTGCGGCCATTGCACATGGGCCTGGCGGCGCTGATTCCCAACCGCACCGGCCAACCGGTGCAATTGCTGCAGCGGGCCCGCCATGCCCTGCAGCGCGCAGAGCAATCCGCGCTGGGGCGGATTGAAACCTTCAGCGGTTGGTGAGCAGGGCCTCCGCGCGGGCTGACGCGCGGGTCTTGAAACGCCGCTGCGCGCCCCCATGTCCTGCGGTTGTGTCCCGCCTGCGGCCTGGCGCTGGCCAGCCCGGCGGATTGTTGTGGTTTCTGAACCTTTGTTGTCCATGAGCAAAAACACCCATGCCTTCCAGGCCGAGGTGGCGCAACTGCTGCACCTCGTCACTCATTCGCTGTACTCCAACAAAGACATCTTCCTGCGCGAAC
>CAZSZN010000245.1:0-3623 GCA_964610405.1 uncultured Macromonas sp.
GGGGCACATTGGGGATTTTCCCCGTTTTCCTCCTATGAAGTGCGATCCCTGTCGGCGGACCAGCAGCTTCGATCCCAGCGTCAGCGGGGCTGGAACGCAATGATCGCCATGCCCAGCAAGGCCACCGCCGCCCCGGCCGCGTCCCACACCGAGGGGCGCACACCATCCACCACCCACAGCCAAACAATGGCGACGCCAATGTACACCCCTCCATAGGCGGCGTACACCCGGCCCGAGGCAGCGTCATGCAAGGTCAGCAACCAGGCGAAGAGGACCAGGCTGAACGCCGCCGGCAACAATACCCAGACTGACGCGCCTTGGCGCAGCCACAGCCACGGCAAATAGCAGCCCACAATCTCGGCCAGTGCGGTGGCCAGATACAGCAGAAACGTTTTCATGGGTGCCCCACCGGCCCGCGATTTTTCACGATCACGGGCTCGGCGCCTGGCCCGTGCTGCGCAACGTCCGGCTCAACAGAATCACCGGGATCAAGCCCACCGCCACCAGCGTCAACGCCGGCAAGGCCGCTTCGCCCAGGCGTTCATCGCGCGCCAACTGGTAGGCCACCACCGCCAGCGTGTCGCTGTTGAACGGGCGCAGCACCAGGGTGGCGGGCAGCTCTTTCATCACGTCCACAAACACCAGCAACGCAGCGGCCGCCGTGGAGCGGCGCAGCAAGGGCCAGTGCACGCGGGCCATCAAGCCCCAACCGGTGCTGCCCAGCATGCGGGCCGAGTCGTCCAGGCTGTGGGGAATGCGCGCATAGCCGCTCTGCACCGATTGCAAGGCCACCGCCGAGAACCGCACCAGGTAGGCCCAGACGATGCCCAGCGCGGTGGCGGTGACCCAGTACCCGACGCTGGTGTCGGGCGCCACGGCCTGCAGCCACCCCACCGGCAGCAACAGACCCACCACAATCACCGCGCCCGGCACGGCATAGCCCAGCCCCACCACCCGCACGGCCGAAGCCGTGACCCAGCCGGGCTGGCGCCGCTGTGCGTAGCCCAGGGCCAAAGCCACCGCCGTGGCCAACGCGGCACTGACGCCGGCCAGCCACAGGCTGTTGCCCGCCCATTGCACAAACCCGGACCAGGGCAATTCGTCCCAACCGCCCAGCAGTGGGCGCAACATGAACACGACCGGCAAGGCAAAACCGAACAGCACCGGCAGACCACAGACCAACCAAGCACCCACCAGCCCAGCGCCTTTCAAGCGCGCGGGCTGCGACTCAGCCCCGCCGGCACGCCCACCCCGGTTGCCCACAAATCGCATCCGCTGCTGGGCGCGGTGTTCCAGCCACAGCAACAGGCCCACCGTGGCCAGCAGCAAGGTGGCCAACTGGGCCGCCGCCAGCCGGTTGTCCATCACCAGCCAGGCCTTGTACACCCCGGCCGTGAAGGTTTGAATGCCAAAGTAGCTGGACACACCGAAGTCGGCCAAGGTCTCCATCAGCGCCAGTGCGACACCCGCCGCCACCGCCGGGCGGGCCAAGGGCAAGGCCACTTCCTGCACCCGGCGCGACAACGGTGCCCCCAGCAGGCGGGCCGCCTCCATCAACTGGGCGGCGCGTTCGCTCAAGGCGGTGCGCGCCAACAGGTACACGTAAGGGTAGAGCGTGAAGGTGAACACCCACACCGCACCCCACACGTTGCGAATTTCCGGGAACACGCGGCCTTGCCAGCCGAAGGTGTCGCGCAAATACACCTGCAACGGGCCGGCGAACTGCAAGAAATCGGTGTACGCGTAGGCCACCACATAGGCCGGCATGGCCAGCGGCAGCAGCAAGGCCCACTCAAACACCCGGCGCCCCGCGAAATCAAACAACGTCACCGCACTCGCCGTGGCCATGCCCACCAAGGCGACGCCCAAGCCCACCGCCACACACAACCACAGGCTGGTGGCGGTGTATTCCGGTAACACGGTGGCCGCCATCTGGCGCAGCACGTCCAGCGCTTGTGCGTCGAACTGCCACCACGACGCCACCAAAGCCAGCACCGGCAGGGCCAAGGCCAACGCCAGCACCACCAAGGCGGCCTGGGCGCACCACGCGGCCACTGGCACGCGCGCCACACCCACCGGAGGAGCAACGGGAAGGGAACTGTTTTGAGCCATATCAACGCAAATGAGAATGGTCATTATCTACAATGTGGGCATGTTCCTTTCCGTCGCCCAACTGTCGATTCAATACGCCGGCGCCTCCCAAGCTGCTGTGGACAAGGTATCGCTCGGCCTGGCGGCGGGTGACATTGGGGTGCTGATCGGCCCGTCGGGCTGCGGCAAGACCACGCTGTTGCGTGCGGTGGCCGGCCTGGAGCGGGCCAGCGGTGGCAGCATCCGGTTGGGTGGCGAGGTGGTCAGCAGCGAGCAGTTGCACATGCCGGCGGAACAGCGGCGCATCGGCATGGTGTTTCAGGATTACGCGCTGTTTCCGCACCTGACAGTGGAACGCAACGTGGCGTTTGGCTTGCAACACCTGGCGCGCGACGCGCGCGCGGCCCGGGTGCGGGAGGTGCTGGCGCTGGTGGGGCTGGACGGCATGCAGGCGCGTTATCCGCACGAGTTGTCGGGAGGGCAGCAACAACGGGTGGCCTTGGCACGTGCGCTGGCGCCGTCGCCCCGCCTGTTGCTGCTGGACGAGCCGTTTTCCAACCTGGACGTGGACCTGCGCGAACGCCTGGCCCACGAGGTGCGCGGCATTTTGAAAGCGGCGGGCGCCACCGCCCTGTTCGTGACCCACGACCAGCTCGAAGCGTTTGCGATTGGCGACGTGATCGGCGTGATGCACCAGGGCCACCTGCACCAGTGGGACGACGCCTACGCGCTCTACCACCGCCCCGCCACCCGCTTTGTCGCCGAATTCATTGGCCACGGCGTGTTCGCGCCGGCGCAGATCAGCCAGCGCGGCGACGAGGTGGTGGTCAACACCCCGTTGGGGCCGCTGCACGACGTGGAAGAATGCCCGCTGCCCAGCGCCTACGAGGCCGGCCTGTGCGACGTATTGCTGCGGGCCGACGACATCATCCACGACGACGACTCCCCGGTGAAAGCGCGCATCGTGCGCAAGGCGTTCCGGGGCTCCGAATTTTTGTACACCCTGCGCCTGGACAGCGGCGAGACGGTGATGACCCACGTGCCCTCGCATCACAACCATGCGGTGGGAGAATGGATCGGCATCCGCATCGCGGTGGACCATGTGGTGACCTTTGAACGGGGCGCGGGCGCCGCATCGCCCCCGGCACCTGTGCTGCCCCGGTAAAAACAGCTTTACCCCTGGGTCACAGGTGAGCGGTGCAAGGCAGTTACACGGCGGGTACACTCCCCCACATTACACACACCTGACAAACGCCCGCCCATGACACCCGCTGAACAAGCCTTGCGCGACGCCGCACTGGAATACCACCGCTCCCCCAACAAAGGCAAGATCGCCGTCAACCCGACCAAGCCGCTGTCCAACCAGCGCGATCTGAGTCTGGCGTACTCGCCGGGTGTGGCGTTTCCGTGCCTGGAAATCCAGGCCGACCCGACCAAGGCGGCCGAGTACACCAGCCGTGGCAACCTGGTGGGCGTGATCACCAACGGCACCGCCGTGCTGGGCCTGGGCGACATTGGCCCGCTGGCCGGCA
>CAZSZN010000246.1:0-3585 GCA_964610405.1 uncultured Macromonas sp.
CTTGGCCCGCGTAGGCCTTGTCGTTCACGCCGTAGACGAACATCGGCGTGTCGTCCTTGCTGGGGGCGGACATGATCACCTTCTTGGCGCCGGCGGCCAGGTGCTTTTCGGCACCGGCCTTGTCCAGGAAGATGCCGGTGGATTCGATCACCACGTCCACGCCCAGCTCGCCCCATTTCAGCTCGGACGGGTCTTTCACAGCCGTCAGGCGGATCGGCTTGCCGTTGACGATCAACGTGCCGTTGTCCACCGACACCTCGCCCTTGAAGCGGCCGTGCACGCTGTCGTACTTGAGCATGTAGGCCAGGTAGTCGGGCTCCAGCAGGTCGTTGATGCCGACCACCTCGATGTCGCTGCCAAAGTTCTGCACCGCCGCGCGGAACACCATGCGGCCGATGCGGCCAAATCCGTTGATGCCAACCTTGATGGTCATGGGGGTCTCCTGTGTGAAGTGGGGTGGCTCGGTGCGCACCCGCCTGCCACATGATAGACCAGTTGGTAACTAAATTACATAAAACCACCGCCAAGCGGCGCAGTATGTACCCATCTCGTAACCCTGAAAGGGCTTGATCCCGGTTCAAACCCAGGCTCGAAACCTAAACTTTCAACCATGATTTAGGGTAAATACCTAATCTTTGACGCAATAAAGTACAAAGATTGGCGTCGGCTGTACAAATCCGGAAATCCAGCAAGCCCACAATTCGGTTCACGGTCAAGCCGACCGCACCCCCGATCCCTGACACTGAAGGAGACTCGAATGAAACTGAAGTTGACCGTGGCCCTGACGGCCGCCGCGCTGACCGCTGGCCTGGCCCAGGCGAACACGGAACTGGTGATTGCGACCGTGAACAACGGCCACATGATCGAGATGCAGAAGCTCTCGAAAAACTTTGAGCAGGCCAACCCCGACATCAAACTGAAGTGGGTGACGCTGGAAGAAGGTGTGCTGCGCCAGCGCGTGACGACCGACATCGCCACCAAGGGCGGCCAGTTCGACGTCATGACCATCGGCATGTACGAAGCCCCCATCTGGGGCAAGAAGGGCTGGCTGCAGGAGCTGAAAACCGACGCCGCCTACGACGTGAACGACCTGCTGCCCGCCGTGCGCGGTGGCCTGACGGTGGACAACAAGCTGTTTGCCGCCCCGTTCTACGGCGAAAGCTCGATGCTGATGTACCGCAAAGACCTGGCCGACAAGGCCGGCGTGCAGGTGCCCGAGCGCCCCACCTGGCCGCAAATCGCCGACCTGGCCAAGAAGATGCACGACCCCGCTGCGGGCGTTTATGGCATCTGCCTGCGCGGCAAACCGGGCTGGGGCGACAACATGGCCTTCCTGTCCACCCTGGTCAACACCTTCGGCGGCCAGTGGTTCGACATGCAATGGAAGCCGCAACTCGAAAGCAAGCCCTGGAAGGACGCGATCAACTTCTACGTGGACCTGCTGAAGAACTACGGCCCGCCCGGCTCCAGCGCCAACAGCTTCAACGAAATCCTGGCGCTGACCAACGAAGGCAAGTGCGGCATGTGGATCGACGCCACCATCGCGGCCTCCTTCGTGAGCGACCCGAAGCAGTCCAAGGTGGCCGACAAGATGGCTTTCGCCCAGGCCCCGACCATGAACACGCCCAAGGGCGCGAACTGGTTGTGGTCTTGGAACCTGGCCATCCCGGCCGGTTCGAAAAAGGTGGATGCCGCGCAGAAGTTCGTGACCTGGGCGACCAGCAAGGACTACGTGCAACTGGTGGCCAAGACCAATGGCTGGGCCAACGTGCCCACCGGCACCCGCAAGAGCACCTACGCCTCGCCCGAGTTCCTCAAAGCAGCCCGCTTTGCCTCGGCCGAGCTGAAGGCGATCGAGTCGGCCAACCCGAACGACAGCACCGCACCCAAGAGCCCGTATGTGGGGGTGCAGTTTGCCGCCATCCCTGAGTTCCAGGCGATCGGCATTGCTGTGGGCCAGCAGATGAGCGCCGCGCTGGCGGGCAAGTCGACGGTGGACGCCGCACTGAAAGCGGCGCAGACCGCCGCCGACCGCGAAATGCGCAAAGCCGGCTACTACAAGTAAGCCTGTGCCCGACCCCGGCCACCACCCGTGGCTGGGGTCATTGTCTCTCTGGTGAGTGTTTTTCCCGGGCCCTGCCATGAACCGCCTCCTCCCCCGTCTGCTGCTGACGCCGGCCATCGCCACGCTGTTCCTGTGGATGATCGTGCCGCTGTGCATGACGATCTATTTCAGCGTCATCCGCTTCAACCTGCTGCAACCCGACGTGAGCGGCTTCATCGGGCTGGAAAACTTCGAATTCTTCGTCACCGACCCGTCGTTCTGGCCGGCCGTTGTCAACACGGTGCTGCTGCTGGGCAGCGTCATCCTCATCACGGTGGTGCTGGGCATTGCGCTGGCGCTGCTGATCGACGAACCTTTCCCCGGCCGCGGGCTGGTGCGGGTGTTGTTGATTTCCCCCTTCTTCGTCATGCCCACGGTGAACGCGCTGCTGTGGAAGCACATGATGATGAACCCGGTCTACGGCGTGCTGGCGCAGGTGTGGCAGTTCTTTGGCGCCACCCCGGTGGACTGGCTGACCGACCTGCCGCTGTTCTCCGTCATCTTGATGGTGTCGTGGCAGTGGCTGCCGTTTGCGGCGCTGATTTTCATGACCGCGCTGCAGAGCATGAACCGCGAACAGATCGAGGCCGCCCGCATGGACGGCGCCAACTACCTGCAGCAGTTGCGCTACCTGTACCTGCCGCACCTGGGTCGTTCCATCGCGGTGGTGGTGATGATCGAGCTGATCTTCCTGCTGTCCATCTTCGCCGAGATCTACACCACCACCGGTGGCGGGCCGGGCGACGCCAGCACCAACGTGGCCTTCCTGATCTTCAAGCAGGCGCTGCTGAATTTCGACGCCGGCGTGGCCTCGGCCGGGGCGCTGTTCGCCGTCGTGCTGGCCAACATCGCCGCGATCTTCATGATCCGCCTGGTCGGCAAAAACCTGGACAAGTGAGCCCCGCGCCATGAAACACAACGCCCCCTTTCCCCTGGTGCTGATCGTGCGGACCGTGCTCGCCTGGGCCGTCACGCTGCTGCTGTTCTTCCCGCTGGGCTGGCTGCTGCTGACCGCGTTCAAGACCGAGCTGCAGGCGATTGCCGTGCCGCCGCTGCTGGTGTTCGAGCCCACGCTGGAAAACTTCCACGAGGTCCAGGAGCGCAGCGACTACCTGCTGTACGCCAAGAACTCCGTCATCACCAGCGTCGCGTCCACGCTGATCGGCCTGCTGATCGCCGCCCCCGCCGCCTACGCCATAGCCTTCTTCAAGGGCAAGTACGACAAGGACATCCTGATGTGGATGCTCTCCACCAAGATGATGCCCGCCGTGGGCGCGTTGGTGCCGATCTACGTGCTGGCCCAGAAAGCCCATTTGCTGGACTCGCCGATCGCGCTGATCATCGTCTTCACCCTGTCCAACCTGCCCATCATGGTGTGGATGCTGTACTCGCACTTCAAGGACATCCCGCACGAGATCCTGGAAGCCGCGCGCATGGACGGCGCCACGCTGGCGCAGGAGTTCCGCCTGGTGCTGCTGCCG
>CAZSZN010000247.1:0-3541 GCA_964610405.1 uncultured Macromonas sp.
CGCGTGGAAGACGCGCTGCACGCCACCCGCGCTGCCGTGGAAGAAGGCATTGTGGCTGGCGGTGGCGTGGCCCTGCTGCGCGCCAAGCAGTCTGCTGGCACCATCAAGGGTGACAACGCCGACCAGGACGCCGGCATCAAGCTGGTGCTGAAGGCGATCGAGGCCCCGCTGCGCGAAATCGTGGGCAACGCCGGTGGCGAACCGTCCGTGGTGATCAACAAGGTGCTGGAAGGCGCTGGCAACTTTGGTTTCAACGCGGCCAACGACACCTACGGCGACATGATCGAGATGGGCATTCTGGACCCGACGAAAGTGACCCGCACCGCGCTGCAAAACGCCGCTTCCGTGGCTTCGCTGATGCTGACCACCGAGTGCATGGTGGCCGAGGCCCCGAAAGACGACGCACCCGCCATGCCGGCTGGCATGGGTGACATGGGTGGTATGGGCGGCATGGGCATGTAATTGGCCCCACCCTCAAAAAACCCGGAGCTGGCCTCCGGGTTTTTTTTCGTCTGTGCTTTACAGCCCCTGGCCGGCCAGCGCCAGAAAATCCGTTGCGAACGATTGCAACTTTTGCTGAGCGATCAAACGTTGTGCCGGCGTGGTGCGGTTGTGCAATTCGGCAAGTTGGGCGCACGCATCTTGTTGCAACGCCTCCCGGTCAGCCACGTCGGCGGGTGACTCGGGCTGCCACACGCGCCGCCAGGCTTGTTGAACTTCCGCGTCCGCGCTGGCACCCGCCTGAATGCGGCCGACCACACCACGCCAATCCAAGAACCGCTGTTGCCGCTGCGCCAATGCGCGCTGCGGATCGAACGCGGAGCGACGCAAACGCTCATGCCACCACGCCCGTTGCTCGGCACTGAGTGAACCGTAAATCATCTCGGCCCGTTCGGTGGCGCGCTGCAAGCGCTTGGGCGCCACGGCGCCGTTGCTGGCCATGAAGTCGGCCCGAAATTCGGCGTCGCTTTCCGCCTGGTGGCGCTGCCAGTGCTGCAACTGCGCTTCGGACAAGGACGGCGCCAGCCGCACGGCCAAAGGCAAGGCTTGCTGGCTGGCCTCGCGCGCCCACAGGCGCAACTGATCCACCGCGACGCACACTTGAGCCGGCGTCACATCCTGCACCACCAGGGTTTGCCATTGCGCGAGTGCCTGGGCGTAGCGGGGCAAATGCGCGCGCCGGTGCCAGGCGTGCCAACGGTCCAGCTCCTGGCGCACCAGGGCCGACTGCGCGGTGTTGAGGTCCAGCATCGCATCGAGCCGCCAGTAAGCGATGGTGGGCAAGCGGTTGTACGCCAGCGACAGCAGACTGCATCCCACCAGCACTGACACGGCAGACATCAACGCCAACCAGCGCGCAGCACGACGCAAACCAGACAGCGGGCGGAAAGCGGTGCAAGCGTTCATGGACCTCAGCGTAAACCGGACACGATCACCCCGCGCCACGCCGACGAAAAACCCAGCGCACCCAACAGGTACAGTCAAGGCATGAGCACGAATTTCTCCCTGGACGCGCCAGCCACCGCGCAACGCCTACCCTACACGGCACTGAGCCAGTCGATCGCCGAATTGCTGCTGGACGACAGCGTGCAGGTGCCCGCCCGCACGGTGGAACGGTTGGCGAACGGTGCCAGCCTGTTTGTGATGCCCGCGCACGATCGCACGCTGGCCATCACCAAGCTCATCACCTTTGTGGCCGACAACGCGTTGCGCCAGTTGCCCAGCATCCAGGGCGACATCGTGGTGTTTGATGTGACCACCGGCCAGCGCCTGGGCTTGCTGGACGGCCCCACCGTGACGGCGCGGCGAACCGCCGCCGTGTCATTGCTGGCGGCCCAGCGCTTGGCCCCGAACCCGGATGGCCCGCTGCTGATTGTGGGCGCCGGCGTCCAAGGGCGCGCCCACCTGGATGCGTTCCGCGAAGGTCTGGGCATCAAGGCGGTGAAAGTGGCGTCCCGTTCCGCCGCCAGCGCCGATGCCTTGGTGGCCCATGCGCGCAAACAGGGCCTGGAGGCCGAGCGAGTGGACAACCCTGACCAGGCGCTGGCCGAATGCCCGCTGGTGGTGACCTGTACCAGCGCCCAGGCGGTGTGCATGCGCGGTCAGCCACGGCCCGATGCGTTCATCGCCGCCGTGGGCGCCTTCACCCCCAGCATGGTGGAATGGGCACCCGACGTCTGCCAAACGCTGGCAGCGACCGGCACGGTGGTGGTGGACACGCGGGATGCCGACCACGAAGCGGGCGATCTGCTGCAAGCAGGCCTGAACGTGGCGGCGCTGCCCACGCTGGCCGATGTGGTGCGCTCAACCTCTGTCTGGACCCACAGGGTGCAACGAACGGGCCCGCTGCTGTTCAAGAGCTGCGGGTGGGCCGGGTGGGACTTGGCCGCCGCCCGCTGTGCACTGCAGCGTTTATGCTTGTCGCCTGAACTTTGAACCTGGAGAGCACACCGATGGTGCAACGATTTGACGTGGGGCCGCGCCTGTCCGAGATGGCGATACACAACGGCACGATCTACCTGGCTGGCCAGGTGCCCGAAGATGAAAGTCTCGACATTGAAGGCCAGACACGCCAGGTGCTGGCCGCGATTGATGCCCTGCTGGCCCGCGCCGGCAGCGACAAGACCAAGCTGTTGATGGTGCAGATTTTCATTGCCGACCTGGCCGACTTTGAGGGCATGAACCGCGCCTGGGACGTCTGGGTGCCGGAAGGCCACACCCCACCGCGCGCCACGGTACAGGCGCGATTGGCGCGGCCGGGCTGGAAAATTGAGATTGTGGCGACCGCAGCGGTTTAAGTAGGCTATAATTTGAGGCTATTCCCCGATAGCTCAGTCGGTAGAGCGCCGGACTGTTAATCCGTAGGTCCCTGGTTCGAGCCCAGGTCGGGGAGCCAAGTAAATCAAGAGTCAGCAGGTTAGCGCCTGCTGACTTTTTTGCTTTCTGGGTCCGCCGTGTCCGACACGTGTCCGAAATTCTCGGCGGATACATGCATGTGTCCGGATCGCAACAGACCGGTCTTGCCCAGACGGCATCGAAAAAGTTCAGAGGCCGGTGACAGAACTCCGTGGGCTAGATTTCTCAGCGAATCCAGCGAGACGTGGCTCCAAATCGCACCCTAAAGTAACGGCATGCCTCCACCGGGAGAACGCCGTGCAGCAGCCATCCAGCCCACCACCAGATTTTCACGATCAAGTGCCAACCGTGTTTCTGCGCATGCCATCCGTCATGCAGATGACGGGCTTGGGTCGATCCACGATCTACAGGCTCATGGCCCAACAACAGTTCCCCTGCCCGGTTCGCCTCGGTGTGCGTGCCGTGGCCTGGCGCCGCAGCGAACTGGATCTGTGGAGCCAGACACGCCCAGCTACATCGCACTGATGAGGACAGGCTCAACGTTGGAATCCATCGGGTTTGCAGCGACCCAAACACCCACCCGGAGATGGCCAACTGCCGCAGGAGAAGCCGTATCCTGAGGGGCTCCAATGCAGCGGTTGCTGCCGTTCGAGTTTTCAACGTGAATGCCCTTGGCGTGCCGGAT
>CAZSZN010000248.1:0-3484 GCA_964610405.1 uncultured Macromonas sp.
CGGGCTTCTGGCCGTCGCACACATCGGGCAGCGCGCGGCCCTTCACCACGCTCAAGGCATATTCCAGGTAGGCCCGCTGCGCGTAGGCGGCCAGGCTGTCGGGGTCGCCCAGGGGTTCGGTGGGCTGAGTGTCGGAGGTAGGCAGTAAATCGAAGCTCATGCCTTATTGTCCATGAGTGCCGGGCTTGCACTTGAACCCATACTCCACCCACTCACCTACGATCACAATGACGAACACCGCAACTCCTCCATCGCCCACACAGCAGATGATCGCGCGGCTGCTTATCTCGCTGCTCTGTCTCTGCCTGCAAGTGGGTGCCCAGCCCGCTGCAGCCCAGGACGGCCCCAGCCTGCGCGAACGCCTGGCCCAACGGCGCGCAGCCAGCGAGGCACCAGCAACGGCACCGCTGCCTGCTGGCACGCACACGCTCCAAGTCACGCACCAAGGCCAGAAGCGCGCGGTGGTTGTGCACGTACCTACTCGTTCAAACCCCACACAGGCCGCCCCCTTGGTGCTGGCCTTGCACGGCGGCGGCGGGTTTGCCGAATACATGACCAACGGGGACCGTTACGGGCTCATCGCCAAGTCCGACAACGCAGGCTTTGTGGTCGCCTTCCCCAACGGCTACAGCAAGCTCCCTGTGGGCAAGTTCGCCACTTGGAACGCAGGGGGCTGCTGTGGCGACGCACGCGACCGCCAGGTGGACGACGTGGGCTTTCTGCGCGCCGTGGTGGCGCAATTGGGCGCCCGGCTCAAGCTGGACCCGGCACGCATATATGCCATAGGCATGTCCAACGGCGGCATGATGGCGCACCGCCTGGCCTGCGATGCTGCCGATGTGTTCGCGGCAGTGGCATCGGTGGCGGGGACGGAGGCAGTGGGCACCTGCCAGCCTGTGCGTCCCATCCCGGTGCTTCACATCCACGCCAAGAACGACACACATGTGCTGTTCAACGGCGGCGCAGGCAAAGATGCCTTCCGCGACGACAGCAAGGTGATGGATTTCGTGTCGGTGCCCGAAACCATTGCGCGCTGGGTACAGCGCAACCGCTGCCAGCCTGCGCCGCGCCGTGTGTTGGAAAAACCAGGTGCCTATTGCGAGGTGTATTCCGACTGTGCAAGCAAAGCGTCGGTGCAACTCTGCGTGGTGCAGGAAGGTGGCCACTCCTGGCCCGGCACACAGGCACAACGCCGTGGCAAGGAGCCACCCACCCAGGCCTTGGTGGCCAACGATGTGATCTGGGATTTTTTCCTGAACCACCCATAAGATGGGTGTCACCTCACACCTTATCTGGAACGCAACAAGGAATACCCCACCATGACCACCGGCACTGTGACCCTGAACCGCGTCCTGCGCGCCCCAGCCGAGCGGGTGTACCGCGCCTTCCTCGACCCCGCCGCGCTGTGCAAGTGGCTGCCACCACACGGTTTCACCTGTCAAGTTCACGCGCTCGATGCCCGTGTCGGTGGGCAGTACCGAATGTCCTTCGCCAACTGGTCCACCGGGTACGTGCATTCGTTTGGCGGCACTTACCTTGAACTGTCACCCCACCAGCGCATCACCCACACCGACGCCTTTGACGACGCACTCCTGCCGGGCCAGATGACCACCACCATCACGTTCACGCCCGTTTCGTGCGGCACGCAACTGGACATTGTTCAGTCCGGCATCCCTGAAGCCATCACTCCTGCAGACTGCTATCTGGGCTGGCAAGAGTCGCTGGATTTGCTGAAATTGCTGGTGGAGCCGGACATTCCCGATGGGTTTTGAGGGAGTCGAAGCCACTCACACGTCAATGTCCACCGCGTCGCCGTGCAGCTCCATCAGCTCGCGGCGCGCAGCGGCTTCGCCCTTGCCCATCAGTTGGGTGATGCGGGCCTCGGTGGCCGCAAAGTCCAGGTCACCCAACTGCACCGGCAGCAGGCGGCGGGTGTCGGGGTTGAGCGTGGTGTCCCACAGTTGCTCGGCGTTCATCTCGCCCAGGCCCTTGAAGCGGCTGATCTGGCACTTCTCGCGCGGCACGCCGTCCTTGGCGCACTTGTCCAGAATGGCCGTCAACTCACCTTCGTCCAGCGCATAGGCCTTGGTGGCGGGCTTCTTGCCGCGCGCCGGCACGTCCACGCGGAACAGCGGCGGGCGTGCCACGTACACGTGCCCGGCCTCGATCAGCTTGGGGAAGTGGCGGAAGAACAGCGTCAACAGCAGCACCTGGATGTGTGAGCCATCCACGTCCGCGTCACTCAGGATGCACACCTTGCCGTAGCGCAGTCCGCTCAGGTCGGGCGTGTCGTTGGGCCCGTGCGGGTCCACCCCAATGGCCACCGAAATGTCGTGGATTTCGGTGTTGGCAAACAGGCGGTCGCGTTCCACCTCCCAGGTGTTGAGCACCTTGCCGCGCAACGGCAGAATGGCCTGACACTCTTTATCCCGGCCCATTTTGGCGCTGCCCCCGGCGGAGTCACCCTCCACCAAAAACAGTTCGTTGTGGGCCAGATCGCGGCTTTCGCAGTCGGTCAGCTTGCCCGGCAACACCGCCACGCCACTGCCCTTGCGTTTTTCCACCTTCTGGCCGGCGCGCTGGCGGCTTTGCGCGGCCTTGATGGCGAGTTCGGCCAGCTTCTTGCCATGCTCCACGTGCTGGTTCAGCCACAGCTCCAGCGCCGGGCGCACAAAGCTGCTCACCAACCGCACGGCATCGCGCGAATTGAGTCGTTCTTTGATCTGCCCCTGGAACTGCGGGTCCAGCACCTTGGCGCTCAGCACGTAACTGGCGCGGGCAAACACGTCTTCGGGCAGCAGCTTCACGCCTTTGGGCAGCAAGGCATGCAGTTCAATAAAGCTCTTGACCGCCTGGAACAGGCCGTCGCGCAGGCCGCTGTCGTGCGTGCCCCCCGCGCTGGTGGGAATGAGGTTGACGTAACTCTCGCGCACCGGGGCGCCTTCCTCGGTGAAAGCCACGGCCCAAGCCGCGCCCTCGCCTTCGGCAAAACTCTCGTGCCCCGAATCGGCATAGCCCTCGCCCTCGAACAACGGAATCACGGGCTCGCCGTTCAGCGTATGCTGCAGGTAGTCGCGCAGGCCACCCTTGTACTGCCAGGTCTGGGTGTCTTTGGTTTTTTCGTTGGCCAAGCTCACCAGCACGCCGGGCATCAGCACGGCCTTGCTGCGCAGCAAATGCACCAACTCACCCAAGGGCAAGGCGGCCGATTCGAAATACTTGGCATCCGGCCACACGCGCACGGTCGTGCCCTGCTTGCGCTCGCCCGCTTCCAAGGCCCGTCGGCTCAGGGGCACCACCACATCGCCCGCAGCAAACACCAGGCGGGCCAGGTGGCCATCGCGATGGCTGGTCACTTCCAGCCGGGTGGCCAGGGCGTTGGTCACGCTCACGCCCACACCGTGCAGGCCGCCCGAAAAGCTGTACGCCCCGCCCTTGCCCTTGTCGAACTTGCCGCCCGCGTGCAGGCGGGTGAACACCAGTT
>CAZSZN010000249.1:0-3458 GCA_964610405.1 uncultured Macromonas sp.
GGTGAATCAACTCGGCCTTGTACAGCCCGTTGATGGTTTCGGCCAGTGCGTTGTCGTAGCTGTCACCCCGGCTGCCCACCGAAGGCCGTATGCCCGCCTGGTCCAGGCGCTCGGTATAGCGGATGGAAACGTACTGACTGCCCCTGTCAGAATGGTGCGTCAAGGCATCAGCCGCAGGCTGGCGGTCGTACAAGGCCTGCTCCAGCGCATCCAGCACAAAGTCCGTTTGCATGCTGCGACTGACCCGCCAGCCCACGATGCGCCGGGCGTACACATCCACCACAAAGGCCACGTACAGCCAACCCTGCCAGGTGGAGACGTAGGTGAAGTCCGACACCCACAGCTCATTGGGTCGGCTGGTGCGCATTCCATTGATGGCGGACAGTAATTCCACGTTCATCGCGGACAGTGTTCCATGCGATGGCGGACACCCTGCGCTGGTGTCTTGAGTGACGGTGGCAATCGTATCCCAACTGTCCGCGATGGCCGTGGGATGGGCCAGTTGCGGTGCATTGGTTAGGCAGTCTTGGTCAGTTTCCTCATGGACTCGCCCTTGAGGGCCATCTTGTGGGAGCCGTGCACGATGCGGTCCAGGATGGCATCGGCCAGGGTTGGCTCATCGAGCCATGCGTGCCAGGCAGTCACCGGCAGCTGGCTAGTGATGAGCGTGGCGCGACTGCCCACCCGGTCGTCCAACAACTCCAGCAAATCATTGCGCTCGTGCGCTGCAATGGGGGCAATGGCGAAGTCATCCAATATCAAAAGGTCCAGCTTGGCTAACTGGGTCAGTCGCCTTGCAAAGCTGCCGTCACCATGCGCCACATGCAACTCCTCCAGCAAGCGAGGGGCGCGCGCGTACAGCACGGAGAAACCCAGTCTGGCGGCTTGCTGGCCCAGAGCACAGGCCAGCCATGTCTTGCCGCAACCGGTGGCCCCGGTCAGCAGCACGTTGTGGCCGTGGCGCAGCCAGTCACCATTGGCCAGAGCGCCAATGACTTCCCGGTTGAGCCCACGGTTGCTTCTCCAGTCAATGTCCTCCAAGCAGGCAGAAGATACCTTCAGCCGCGCGGCCTTCAATAGGCGCTCCAGGCGCTTGCTGTCGCGCCAATCAACCTCCCGTTGCACCAGCATAGCCAGGCGTTGTTCAAAGGGCAATTCAGCGGCGGTGATTTGGCTTGCAGCGTCGGACAATGCGGCGGCCATGCCGTCCAGGCGCAGTGCCCGCAGTTGTTGCAGTGTGTGTTCGTTGAGCATGCGTGGTCCTTGTGTTTCGGGCGTGGTCAGTGGTAGTAGTCCGGGCCACGAACGTTCTCGTGCAGCGGCAGGCTGGCTTGGGTGGGGATGGCCGTGTCGATGCAGCGCTGGTCCAGTCCACAACTGAGGATGGAGGCAATGCTCTTGTAATGCGGGGCGCGAATCGACTGGGCACGCGCGCAAGCCGCCTCCAGTCGGTCGTGGCCGTATTCACGGCCCAGGCGCATGAGACCCAGGCAAGAGCGGTAACCCTGCTCCGGGTGGGCGCGGTGCTCCATCTGCCAGCGCACCACAGCGGCTGTGGCGGCCCCAATGCACTCGGCCCAGGCGATGAGCTTGGCCGGTGTCCACTGCAGGTGCGCCCGGTGCGAGGCGGGCATGTGTTCGGGCGTGGTGGTGTGCACACCGCGGCGCGGGTTCAAGGCGTGGGCAGCCACACGGTTGTTGCCATGCACCGCCTCGACCGTGGTGGCGGTGATGCGCAACTCCACCATCTCGCCGACCAGGCGGTGGGGCACCGAGTAGTAGTGGCCATCGAGCTCGACGTGGTAGTCGATATTGACCCGTGCCGGCTTGAAGCGGGCAATGGCCATGCGTGTGACCGGCAAGGGTTTGAGGGCGGGCTGGTCCAGACTGGCGAACACACTGGCGCGGCAGCCCGGCAGCTTCTTGAACGGTCGCTGATTCAAGTCATGCAGCAATGCCGCAATTGCCTTGTTCAACGCGCCCAGGCTGAAGAATCGTTGGTGGCGCAGGCGCGCCAGAATCCAGCGCTCCACCACCTGCACAGCCACTTCCACCTTGGGCTTGTCGCGGGGTTTGGCCGGGCGTGCTGGCAGCACGGCCAGGTTGTAGTGCTGCGAGAGTTCTTCGAGCAAGCGATGGCTGGTGGGTTCGTAGCGGTCCGGCCGGACCATGAGCGCACGCGGTTGGTCGGGCACCAGCAGGCGCGGCACGCCGCCGATGAACTCCAGGGTAGCAATGATGCTGGCCACCCAGTCGGCCGCCTTCTGGGTCGGCGTGGCACAGGCGTAAGTGAAATTGGATGCACCCAGCACGGCCACGAACACCTGGGCCTGCGTAATCTCGCCGGTGCTGGCGTCCACCACCGGCACCGTCTGACCGGCGTAGTCCACGAAGAGTTTGTCGCCTGCCTCATGGGTCTGGCGCATTGAGCGCTTCAGACGCTTGGCCCATTGCTGGTACTTCTCGCAGAAGGCGCTGTACTTGTAGGCCGCGCCCTGGTGTTGTTGCTGGTACTCCTCCCAAAGCAACTGCAGGGTGACGCCGGCTCGTTTGAGTTCGCTGTGCAGGTGGGCGTAATCGGGCTCCAAGTGGCGGGACTGGCGTGCCACCGGTGGTCGGTAGAGCCGCGCTTGAAGTTCCTCGTCGCTCAATTGCTGAGCCTGCTCCCAGTCCAGCCCGGCGACACGGGTGTAGCTGGCTATCTCGCTGACCGTGGATTTGGAAATACCCAGTGCTGCGCCAATCTGGCGCTGACTGAGGTTGCCGCTGTAAAGCAGCTGCAATGTGTGTCGTATCTTGCTCATGGTGACCCTTGGTGTGGGCATAGCTGGGTTCCGGTCAAAAAACCGGGCAGCCTACGCCTCGTTTAGGTCACTCAGGGCACTGCTGGGGTGTCCGCCTTCAAAATGGAATGCTGTCCGCCATCACCGTGGAACGGTGTCCGCGATGACGGTGGAACACTGTCCGCCATCAGCATGGAATCGTGTCCGCCATCGCGTGGAATACGCAGGCTGGCCTTGAATTGCCGGTTGACGTGGTCCAGCGGGCCCGGCGCCGAGGTATCTGGCATGGTGGTGCGCACCGTCTTGCCACGGCGTGCCCCTTGCAAGCCCATGGTGCGCATCAGCCGCTCGACCGTGCAACGCGCCACCCGAATGCCCTCGCGGTTCATTTGCAGCCAGACCTTGTCGGCCCCGTAGACCTGCCAGTTGGCATGCCACACGCGCTGGATGTCGGCCATCAAGCTTTCATCACGCACAGCCCGTGCTGTACGGAGTTGCGGATTGCGTTGCCGGGCGGCATGGCGCCAGTAACACGACGGGGCCATCTGCAAAACACGGCAGATGGGCTCGACCCCGTAATCGTCGCGGTGGCGGTCGATGTAATCTTTCAAGACTTCAGACGGCGGTCGAGCTCCGCCTGCGCGAAAAACGCGCTGGCCGTCTTCAGGATGTCGT
>CAZSZN010000250.1:0-3393 GCA_964610405.1 uncultured Macromonas sp.
CGCGCATCTTCAGGCTGAAGGCCACGTTGTCCAGCGCGCTCAGGTGCGGAAACAGGGCGTAGCTCTGGAACATCATCGCGGTGCCGCGCTCGGCCGCGGGCAGGTCGGTGATGTTGCGCCCGCCCAGCAGCACGTCGCCGCTGCTGACGGTTTCGTGCCCGGCGATCATGCGCAGGGTGGAGCTTTTGCCGCAGCCCGACGGCCCCAGCAAGCAACAGTAGCTGCCGGCCGGAATGCGCAGATCGATGCCATCGACTGCCACGGCGGTGTGGTCGTAGCGCTTGGTCAGCGCGATCAATTCCAGCGTAGAGGGGGTCGTGGCGTGGCTCATGGCCACACTCATGCAATCAGCGTGCCAGCTTTGTACGCAAAATTTTTACAATATTGAATACAAAAATCACCAACAAAGTACGCAAAAAGGGAGGCGTGCGCTCAAATGGTGCACCGCATCAAGCTTTGGGGAACAGGCACAATCTCGATCATGGCCCTCGACGCCCCCTCTCCGCCCAACACCCAGGACTTGCCGTGACGCAACGCATCCACGACGAACTGGACCACGCGCAACGCCGTGGCGCCGTTCGCGACATCGTCATCCCCCCTTGCCCCGAACTGCTGCGCCAGTTGCAGGAAGCCACCGCCCACGGCGAGCCCGATCTCACCGCCATCGACCGCATTGCCAGCGCTGACGTGGCCATGGCGGCGGCCTTGATCCGCCAGGCCAACAGCGCCCTGTATGCCTTGACCCAGCCGGTGCAGACCGTGGGCCAGGCGCTCACGGTCATGGGGGTGCGTGCCTCGGTGCAACTGCTGACTGGTTTCCTGAGCCGACAGGCGCTCAACGTGCAGTCACCACTGCTCGCGCATTTCTGGGAAACCTCCACCCGCCGCGCGCTGGCCTGCGAGCACATTGGCCACCAGCTCTACGGCATGGACCCCGGGCTGGCCTACAGCTTTGGCTTGTTCTGCCACGTCGGCATGCCGGTGATGCTGCGCGGCGTCAAAGGCTACGGCAGCACCATCACTGAGGCGCTGGCCCGCAAGGACCGCACCTTCACCCAGACCGAAAACGCCAACCACCGGACCGACCACGCAGTGGTGGGCGCCATCGTGGCGCGCACCTGGCGCCTGCCCGACGCGGTCGCGATGGCGATCCGCCTGCACCACGACTTCACCAGCCTGGACGACGCGCGCTTCGGCGACACCGTGCGGCACCTGGTGGCGATGGGCTTGATGGCCGAGCGACTGGTGCAACGGCATGAAGCGGTGAACGACCCGGCCGACTGGGCCCGGCACGGCACCGCCTGCCTGAATCACTTGCAAGTCGGCGAAGCGGAGCTGGAACACTGGGTGGACGAGCTGCACCCCGTGTTCGAGGCCGTCAACCTGGCCTGAGCCAGCGCCGCCTCAGAGCGGGTGTTCGGTGTAAAAACGCCCGCCGTGGTAGAGCAACGGCGCCACATCGGTGCGGTGGCTGCAACGCTCCACCTCGCCCACGAAGATGATGTGGTCACCCTCGACATACTGGCTGCGGTTGAAGCATTCAAACACCGCCACCGCGCCTTCCAGCAAGGGGGCACCGCTGGCCCCCAACTGGTAGGGCACGCCTTCCCAGCGGTCCACGCCCCGGGTGGCAAAGCGCTGCGCCAACTCGCGCTGGTGCGCTCCCAGCACGTGGATGGCGTAGTGGCTGCCCGAATGGAACACCGGCAGCGACTGCGACTGCTGCGACAGGCTCCACAGGACCAGCGGCGGCGCCAGCGACACCGAATTGAAGGAATTGGCCGTCAGCCCCACCAGCGTACCGTCGTCGGCCCGGGCGGTGACGATGGTCACGCCGGTGGCAAAGCGCCCGAGCGCCGCGCGAAAAGTGTCGCGGTCGGGGACGGCCAGGGCGGAAGAAATAGAAGGCATCTGGGCAACGGTAGTGGGCGTGGGGGCGAGCTTCGATTATGGCCTTACCGCCCAGCACCCGCCGCCCCGGGCCGCAATGGCCTGCATGGCACCGGGGCCACCGGGTGATTTGTGCGCTATCATGTTTTCAAACATAACCGACACCGAGGGAACCACCACCATGAACCGGCACCGACGCCTGTTGTTGGGCAGCTTGCTGACCCTCCCTGTGGTCACAGCTTGGGGCCAGGCGGCCTTGGCACGACCGGCGGGCACCGTGGTGGTCACGGTGACGGGCGCCATCCGGCACACCAACCGCGACAAAGCCGCAGTCTTCGACCTGGACATGCTGGAAGCGCTGCCACAGCGCACGCTGCGCACCGCCACCCCCTGGCACAGCGGCGTGGTGGCCTTCACCGGCCCCACGGGCGTGGCTTTTCTCGATGCAGTCGGCGCCACCGGGCAGACGCTGGTGATCGCTGCCCTGAACGACTACAAAGTGCGCGTGCCGGTGCAAGACCTGCGCCAGCACGGCGTCGTGCTGGCCACCCGGCTCAATGGCGAACGCATGCGGGTGCGCGACAAAGGCCCGCTGTTCCTCATCTACCCGTTCGACGACGACCCGGCGCTGAAAAGCGAAGCGTATTTCAACCGCTCGATCTGGCAGATCAAAACCATCCACGTGGAGTGAGCGCTTGACCCAGCCTGCGCCCACCCCCGATGAAACGGTTTCGCGCGCGGTGCTGAAACGCCCGGGACGGTGGTTCCGGCTGGCGTTCGTGGTGTTGCCGGTGTCGGCGGCGGCCCTGGTCATCGGTTGCCTGTACCTGCTGGCCGTGCTGCAACAGCAATCGGACGAAACCGCCACCGCCGCGCAAGACAGCGGCATGTGGGTGGCCTACCAGCTGGAGCGGGAAAACAGCCGTTACATCCACACCTTCGAGCGCTTCGCCAGCCGCGAGCCCCTGCTGCCCGGTCAATCGCCCCCCGCATGGGCCGATGTGGAAATGCGGTTTGAAATCCTCTACAGCCGGCTGGTCAGTCTGGAGGGTTCCAGCATGAGCAACATGGTGTCGGAATACGACATCGTGCGCCGGCACCGCAACGAGGTGACGGCCCTGATCCACCGCATGGACGCGATCATGGGGCTCGGCCCGGCCGACGCGCTCGCCCGCCAGAGTGAGCTGCAACTGCTGTCGGAAGACTTGCGGCTGACCGCCGAGAAAATGTTGTTGGAGGTGGTGGATTTTCGCGGCATCAGCAGCGCCCAGGAGCGCAGCGAAAGCCTGGCCGTCTACCAGCAGCTGGCCATCCTGATCGTGGTGCTGGCGCTGGCGGTGGTGCTGTTCGTCACCCTGCTGTTGCAGCAGATGCAGTCGGTGCGCAAGGCGTTTGTGCAGCTCGACCGGCTGACCGCCGACCTGCGCGATGCGGCGCAAAAAGCCGAAGGATCTTCCCGCAGCAAGAGCCAGTTCCTGGCCAACATGAGCCACGAAATCCGCA
>CAZSZN010000251.1:0-3386 GCA_964610405.1 uncultured Macromonas sp.
GGGCCTGCTCGGCCGTCACGATGCCCAGCGAGAGCAAGGTGGCCATCGCGCCCGTGCGTTGGAGGGCGGTACGTCGGTTGGTGAGCGTGTTCATTCCAAAACTCCTTGTGGAACCGCAAGGCGGGAACGAACCCGCCATGCACATGCCAGCAGGTTAAAGATGCGCTGTCATCAGCGCATCAGTAAAAACACTAAATGCTTATATTTTTATAAACGTATATTTTAATTTCCCAAGTCACTTGATCATTCCGAGCACTTCCTTGAAGCGCGGGTGCTCGCAATGGCGCAGCCATTCAAACACCACCATCTCGGTCGTCACCAGCTCTACCCCGTTGCCCGCCAGGCGATCAAACGCCGCGTCCCGGTCACGCTCACGGCGGGAGCCGCAGGCATCCGTCACCACCCAAACGTCAAACTCCTCGTCCAGCAGGCCGAGTGCCGTTTGCAGCAGGCACACATGGGCTTCGCAACCCGCCAATACCACCGTGTTGCGACCGGGCGCAGGCGCGGCAGGCTTCTGCAAATGCTTGGGCAGGCTGCGGGCGTTGCCACTCGGCCGTGCGGGCGGGCGCAACGCGGTCAGCAGGTCCGACTCGCAAGCGCCGAAATGCATCTTCGGAAAGGTTTTCTGACACAGTGCCCGCAGCGCCGGGTCGTTCGGTCCCAATCGGTCGGGGTTCTGCTCGGTGCCCCAGGTGGGCACGTCCAGTGCTTTGGCCACTTGGGCGAGCAACACCGCCCGGGCCGTCACATCGGCGCCTTGGTGGATGGCGGGCATCAGGCGCTGCTGGTAGTCCACCAACACCAACTGGCAATCGTCGATTTCAAGCAACATGTGGTTTTCAACCTTCTTCAATACGTGAAATAAAACACGCAAGCCATTGACAAATATGGGTTTTAACCGGTAATGTGTTCTCATGCATTGTCGGTTAACCCTTGCGATTCGCCAAACAGCCTGCTGGGCTGTGGTCACCCTGTGCGCGGCAGGGTCAACCCATGGGTCCACAGACGACCCATTGGCGGACTGGCTGCAAGGGCGAGGCTTGTTGACCGCGCCACCCACGCACACACCAAGCGAGCCTAACACGGCCACTCAGGTGTTGGCGGGTTTGGTGGTGCACGCCATGGCTTACCTTGACACGCCTTACCGCTTGGGGGGCAACAGTCTGGATGAGGGGTTGGATTGCAGTGGGTTTGTGCAAGCGGCCTATCGCCACAGCCTGGGCATTCCCTTGCCGCGCCGGGCGGCAGAGCAAGCGCAAGCCACCGTGCCGATCGAATCCGCCGCATTGGTGCCAGGCGATCTGGTTTTCTTCAATACGCTGGGGCCAGACTACAGCCACGTGGGTTTGTACGTGGGCCAAGGTCGATTCATTCACGCCCCCCGCGCAGGCGCGCAAATCCGCATGGAAAACATGCACACCTCATATTGGGCGCAGCGCTTCAATGGCGCCCGGCGAGTGAGCAGTCTGGTGGCGGGCATCACGCCAGCCGTGACGCCCTGAACACCTTCAGGCCACAGCTGCTTTTTTCAAGATGGTGTACAACTGATCTTTGAGCGCCAGCTTTTCTTTTTTCAGCGTCTCAATCTCTTCATTCGAGGCCGGCACAATCCGGCCTTCCATGTTCTTGATCTGCTGATCCAGCTCGTTGTGTTGGTCGAACAGGCGGGTGAAATGGTGATCCTGCCCTTTGAGTTGGGTGATCAGATCGCGGTACTCAGGAAACATGCTGACTCCTCATGACAACGGGGGGCAAAACACCCTCCCGCAGTCACTTTAGCGCAAGCCATGCGCCAGTTCCACCGCCTCGCGCACGCCGTTTGACCTGGCTCAAGCCTTCACGCAATCGGCGTAATAGCTCTTGCGACCATCCAGTCCTTCTTCCACCACCAAACCGTGGATGTCGGTCTCGAACCCCGGGCAAGCCAAGGCAAACTCGCGCGAGAACTTCAGGTAATCCACGATCTTCTTGTTGAACACCTCACCCGGAATCAGCAGCGGAATGCCCGGTGGGTACGGGGTGATCAGCGCGGTGGTGATGCGGCCTTCCAGCGCGTCGATGCCGACCCGCTCGGTGTTGCGGTGCGCGATCTGCGAGAACGCATCGGTCGGCTTCATGGCCGGCGTCAGGTCGCTCAGGTACATCTCGGTGGTCAGGCGCGCGATGTCGTACTTGGCGTACATCTCGTGCACAAACTGGCACAGGTCGCGCAGCCCCATCTTTTCGTAGCGGCGGTGTTTCTGGCAGAACTCCGGCATCACCCGCCACATCGGCTGGTTCTTGTCGTAATCATCTTTGAACTGCTGCAAGGCGGTCAACAACGTGTTCCAGCGGCCCTTGGTGATGCCGATGGTGAACATGATGAAGAAGCTGTACAAACCCGTTTTCTCGACCACCACGCCATGCTCGGCCAGGAACTTGGTGACGATGCTGGCGGGAATGCCGCTGGTGGCGAAATCGCCCTTCATGTTCAGGCCCGGCGTCACAATGGTCGCCTTGATCGGGTCCAGCATGTTGAAGCCCGGCGCCATGTCGCCAAAGCCGTGCCAGGCCTCTTCGCCCACGCCGGGCTGCACGCCCTCGCTGTCGGTGCGCTTCAGGATCCAGTCCTTGGCGGCGCCCACGCCCTCTTCGGCCAAGTCTTCGGGG
This sequence comes from uncultured Macromonas sp., assembly GCA_964610405.1. Lineage (GTDB taxonomy): Bacteria > Pseudomonadota > Gammaproteobacteria > Burkholderiales > Burkholderiaceae_C > CAZGDZ01. The sequence continues at coordinate 2,653 of CAZSZN010000251.1, forward strand.
CCCCAGACCTGGAACCACCAGTCCTGGTCACCAAACTCGGCATCCACCTTGCGCATGGCACGGCGGAAATCCAACGCTTCGGCAATGCTTTCTTCCACCAGCGCGGTGCCACCGGGCGGCTCCATCATGGCCGCAGCCACGTCGCAGCTGGCGATGATGCTGTATTGCGGGCTGGTGCTGGTGTGCATCAGGTACGCTTCGTTGAACAGGTGGCGATCCAGCTTTTCGGTCTGCGAATCCTGCACCAGCACGTGGCTGGCCTGGCTGATGCCGGCCAGCAACTTGTGGATGGACTGGGTGGCGTACACCACCGAATGCTGCGGGCGCGCGCGCTTGCGGCCCATGGCGTGGAAGGCGCCATAGAAAGGGTGGAATGCCGCGTGCGGCAGCCACGCCTCGTCAAAGTGCAGGTTGTCCACGTAACCGTCCAGCATCTGCTTGATGGTTTCGGTGTTGTACAGCACCCCGTCGTAGGTGGACTGGGTCAGCGTCAGCACGCGCGGCTTCACCGATTTCGGGTCCACGCCCTGCAGCAGCGGGTTGGCCGCGATCTTGGCCTCAATGGCCTCGCGGGTGAACTCACTTTGCTGGATCGGGCCGATGATGCGGGAGGCGGGCTTTGTCATCGACCACGAGCACAACCACTGCGGGCAGTGCTGGTGGGAAATGCGGCGGGCCGGGGATCCGGGGGAGCCTTCGGTGGGGCATTTTTCATTGAGCTCGGTTCTGCGTCC
>CAZSZN010000252.1:0-3323 GCA_964610405.1 uncultured Macromonas sp.
GATTTTCTTTTACGGCTTTGCCACCTATGGCAACGCCGGCGTCATGCGCGAGCAGGTGTGCAAGTACATGTGTCCGTACGCGCGTTTTCAGAGCGCGATGTTCGACCGCGACACCATGATCGTCACCTACGACGAGCAACGCGGCGAACCGCGCGGTGCGCGTTCCAAGAAAGCCGACCCCAAGGCCCTCGGCCTGGGTTCGTGTGTCGATTGCACCTTGTGCGTGCAGGTCTGCCCGACAGGCATCGACATCCGCAAGGGCTTGCAGTACGAATGCATCGGCTGCGGTGCCTGCATTGATGTGTGCGACGACGTGATGGACAAGGTCGGCTACCCGCGCGGCCTCATCAAATACTCGACCCAAAACGGCATCGCCAACGGCTGGACCCGGGAGCAGATGATCCGCCGTGGCTTGCGGCCCCGGGTGCTGGTGTACACCGGCATTTTGGCGGCCATCTGTGTGGCGGTTGGCGTCAGCCTGTTCCTGCGCACACCGTTGAAGGTCGATGTGATCCGCGACCGGGGCGCCTTGGCTCGCTTGGCCGAACAAGGCCGCATTGAAAATGTGTATCGCTTGCAGGTGATGAACGCGACCGAAGCCCCTCAGACTTACCGCATTGGTGTGGAAGGCTTGCCGGGCATTGCCCTGGCGTCCGAGCCATCGGTGGACGTGCTGCCGACCGAGGTACGTTCGGTGGCGGTGCGGGTGCAAATTCCGCCCGGGTCGGCCGCTTCAGGCTCGCACCCCATCCATTTCAGCGTGCAGGCCGAAGGCGATGCGTCGCTGCAAGTGCGCGAAAAATCGGTGTTCCTGGTGCCTCGTTGAGGCTGGGCCATCCCCACAAGGCTAGACTATGACGACCATGACAGCCCCTCTCCCTTCCAATGCGCAGCCTTCGCGCCGCTGGTACCAGGAACCTTACGTTTGGTTGGTGCTTGGCGGGCCATTGGCCGTGGTGGTCGCATCGATGATCACGATCTACCTGGCGGTCAGCGGGGCTGACCCGGTGCTGGATCGCTCGGCGACGGCAGTGCGGGTGAGCCCCACCGCGGTGCAACCGTTGACCCCCGACGAGCGGGTGGCGGCCGAACGCGCCATGCTGCCGGCCGGGCAGGGCCGCAACCACGCGGTGACTCCAGCCTTGCCCAAAGACTGAACGGCCCTTCAACGCCAGATCAGGAGACAACCATGCTGGCTCAACGTTGGATGTGGATCGCCTGGCCCGCCTTTTTGGTGGCCGGCGTGCTGGAGATGGTGGTGTTTGCGCTGGTCGATCCCAGCGAACTGCATTGGCAGGGCCATCCGCTGGAATTGTCGCGGCAGGCGATTTACACCCTGGCCTTCTTTTTCTTCTGGGGCATGGCCATGGCTTCCAGCGCCTTGACCACGTTGCTGGCCATGTCGCCGTTCGAGGTCAACCGTTGTCCGGTGCCGCCCGACCAGCGCCCCGACAGTTGCGCCCGCCTGGAAGACGGCCGCTGCACCGGGCCTGGCTGCCACTGATCGGCAATGGCTTCAGCCGTGGTTCGAGGGTTGGCCCACCATGGCGGCCAGCGCCTCGGTGTTCTTGATGTGCACGTAACGTTGCTTCACATCAATCACCCCTTCTTCCATGAACTTTGAGAAGGTCCGGCTGACGGTTTCCAGCTTCATGCCCAGGTAACTGCCGATTTCTTCGCGCGTCATGCGCAAAATCAGCTCGGACTGCGAGAACCCCCGCGCGTGCAGGCGTTGCACCAGGTTCAGCAGGAAGGCCGCCAGCCGCTCTTCGGCCCGCATGCTGCCTAGCAGCAGCATCACGCCATGGTCGCGCACAATTTCGCGGCTCATGATCTTGTGCACATGGTGCTGCAAGGTGCTGAACTCGCGCGACAGTTGCTCCAGCTTGTCGAACGGCAGCACGCAAACCTCGGCGTCCTCCAGGGCGATGGCGGCACAGGAATGCTTGTCTTGCACGATGCCGTCCATGCCGATGATTTCACCCGTCATCTGAAAGCCGGTGACCTGGTCTCGCCCGTCGGCCGTGGTGACGCTGGTTTTGAAGAAGCCAGAGCGCACCGCATACAGCGAGGTGAACGAATCCCCCGCGTTGAACAGGGCCGAACCCCGTTTGACGCGACGCCGGGTCGAAATCACATGGTCGAGTTTGGTCATCTCGTCGTGGCTCAGGCCCACTGGCAAACAGAGTTCGCGCAGGTTACAACTGGAGCAGGCGACTTTGATGCTTTGCAAATCCATAAGTAATCACCAATGCGGTGCGTGACATCCCTAAGGGCAAATGATAACCCCAGCCAGCCGGTGGCGGGTTTTAACCCCGAGAGTTTGACTCACGTCAAGGGCAGGGCGGCGACTTTGGGGCAAAGTACCGCACAGATTGGAGATAGATTCGTGAACCATGTCATTGACGAAGGCCTGCTGAAACGTTTCGACGTGCCTGGCCCGCGTTACACCTCGTACCCCACGGCGGACCGGTTCGTCGAAGCTTTCAACGAAACCGACTACATCCAGGCCCTGGAGCAGCGGCGTGCCGGCTCCCTGGCCCTGCCTTTGAGCGTCTACGTTCACATTCCGTTCTGCGAGTCGCTGTGCTACTACTGCGCTTGCAACAAGGTCATCACCAAACACCACAGCAAGGCGGCCGAGTACCTGCGATACCTGTCGCGCGAGCTGGAGCTGCAGGTGCAGCACTTTGGCCGGGGCCACAACGTGTCCCAAATGCACCTGGGCGGTGGCACCCCCACGTTTCTGAGCGACGCCGAGCTGGAAGACCTGGTCGCCATGATCCGCCGCCAATTCACCTTGGTGCCGGGGGGCGAGTATTCGGTGGAGGTGGACCCCCGCACCGTGACGGTGGAGCGATTGGCCCATTTGCAGCGTCTGGGCTTCAACCGTTTGAGCTTCGGGGTGCAGGACTTTGACCCGACGGTGCAAAAGGCCGTTCACCGCATCCAGCCTGCAGGCCAGGTGTTCGATCTGGTGGCGGCGGCCCGCAATCTGGGTTTCGAGTCGGTGAACGTGGACCTGATCTACGGTCTGCCGCAGCAGACGCCGGAATCGTTCCGCCACACGCTGGAACAGGTCAACACCCTGCGGCCTGATCGCATCGCACTGTACGCCTACGCCCACTTGCCCGCCCGGTTCAAGCCGCAGCGGCGCATCATCACCGCCGAGTTGCCCAGCGCGGCCGACAAGCTGGACATGCTGTCCAGCTCGCTCGATGCGTTCAGCGAAGCCGGCTATGTCTATGTGGGCATGGACCATTTTGCGCTGCCCAGCGATGCGCTGGCGGTGGCCAAGCGCCAGGGGCGGCTGCACCGCAACT
>CAZSZN010000253.1:0-3318 GCA_964610405.1 uncultured Macromonas sp.
TTCACTGGCTCAATTTTGGTTCGGAATACGGCTCAGTTTGTTTCCGGAATCAACAGCGTCGCCCACAGGCTGCATCCTTTGATTCTTTTCTCATTTGAACCGAAGGCCGGCACGACAAGACGCCGGCGCGTCTTGATAAATACTCCGTGCGTCCGATTCTGCCTTCGTGGCCGAGCTGAAGCTGGGCCTGCCCCTGCGCCACGAACGGTATGGGCAGATGCTCAGCCGGATTCGACGAGTTGCAGGACGGGCAGCGATGGCGATGCAGGTTGCACACGTCCGTCGGTTAACCAGCTGGCCTGACCGTCAGTTAGACCTTTCCGCGTGCACAGCACGGCACTGGGTACCGTTCCGGTGGCACTGGATGACAAGGGTGGACGGGGGTGCGCCGCGATAGCTCGTCTCGGTCGCCAACTCTAATGGGGACGAGGAGGGGCGCTCAAAAGGTCTGGACGTTGGGCGCCAAAAGTCGGACTATCCTGAGCGCCAGCGCCCCTACAGTTGGCATTCGTCGCATGCCATCGTGGATGAACCCACGACGATCGAGTAAATGCCGGCTTCGCAGGCTCGTGAGTCTGCGCGGTCTGGGCTCACCATGTCCCGCGCTACCTACCGCGCTGCCAAACTAGGCGGTATCCAGCGCGGCGGGCAAGACGCGGGCTCCATAGTGGCACAACGGACCAATTCGCCGCGTAATATTGAGCAAAGAGCGATTGCCTTGTCCCTAAACAACACGATGCAGGAGTCTTCAACATGGTCACACGCAAATTCATCGGGCGACGGCCCACTGCAGCCACTGCTGACCGCTTGCCGCCAGGGCAGTTCAAGACAGATGGTTTTCCTGTGCTCTCGAAAGGAACTACGCCTCGCATCGACATGGCCGCTTGGCAGTTCACTCTGAGCAACGGTCCTCGGCCCGTGAAAAGCTGGAGCTGGGACGAGTTCATGACGCTGCCGCGAACCGTGTGGGAGGGCGACATCCACTGCGTCACGACGTGGTCCAAGTTCGACACACGCTGGGAAGGTGTGACCATCGACGACCTGCTCGCTGATGCCGGCCTAGCGGCTCCCACACCCTGGCTGCTGGCGCTATCGCTAGACGACTACGACACCAACGTGCCTGTTGCCGATTTGCTCGGTGGCCGAGCCATGGTCGCGACGCATTTTGACGGCGAGCCTTTGGCGCCTGAACACGGCGGTCCGGCGCGCTTGCTGGTACCGCACCTGTACTTTTGGAAGAGCGCAAAGTGGATCAAAGGGCTCAAATTCACCGCGCGAGACGAAGCCGGTTTCTGGGAGCTACGTGGATATCACATGTACGGCGATCCCTGGCGAGAGCAACGTTATTCGAGCGATCGCTGATGACGACCGGTGAGCAAAACGACCCGTGGCGTGACGTCAAAATCGAGCGCATTGAGCAACTCACGCCACGCATCAAGAGCGTCTTTCTCGAACTACCAGCACTGACTTCGCACCGCGCGGGTCAGCACGTCAATGTACGGCTGACCGCTCCCGATGGTTATGCCGCGCAACGCAGCTATTCCATTGCATCGGTGCCAGGCGCAGATACCGTCGAGCTCATCATCGAGAAGCTCGACGATGGTGAGGTGTCACCTTTTTTCCATGACATCGCTGAGGCGGGCGAAAGTATCGAAGTACGTGGGCCGCTCGGTGGGCACTTCGTCTGGGGGCCGGCCGATGGCGGGCCGCTGTTGTTGATCGCGGGCGGTTCCGGCATCGCGCCGTTGATGGCGATGGTGCGCGCGTGGGCCGCAGACCTCACAGCGGTAGTGGCGCAGACGGTCGCCACGGTCGAAGTGCCGCAGGTGCCGATGCCCGTGCTGTTGGTCTGCTCCGCACGCACCCCGGCTGACCTACCTTTCCGTGCCGAGTTGCTCGCACTCGAAGCAGCTCGGTCCGACTTCACCTTCATCGCCGTGACTACGCGCGAGCCACCACCGCGGCCGACCGACCTGGGCCGACGGCTCGATGCTGCTGCCATCGCCAACGTGCTCGGCCGCTGGGACCACACACCTCGCCATGTCTACGTATGCGGCGCCAATCGGTTCGTCGAAGCCGTTGCCAACGGACTGGTCGATGCCGGCATACCTGCGGCCCGCATAAAAACTGAGCGGTACGGCGGCGCATAAACTTCGGGCTTCTCTTGGCGGCGCATCTCAATCATCCCACGGGGCTATTCGGCACTTTCATTGGCGGCGACCGGATCTCGTGATCGTCTGCCCACGGTACTGCGGGGAATTCGAGCAACTCAAGAACCACGAGCTGTGGTGGTCGAAGCCAGCTCAGCCTTTTCGTGGCGGAGTTCGGCAGGTCAGTGCCGATATTCACCTTCGTTGGCCACTACAAGCTTGGCGTCCTGTCCTGGCGTCCTGGCGTCCTGGTGCTCTAGGGTGCGAAGACCGATCGGCTTCAGCAGCGCGCTGCCGTCCTACGTCTGGATGTAAAGCTTCGGCAGAGGCGAGCGCATTCAATGCGAACGTTGAGCTCGCCGATGCTCTTGCGCACCGACGTCATTCTCTTCGACAGTGCGGCTCAGGCACGAGATCGGGCAGTTCAGAGGTGGCCATCAGGTGCGTTCCCAAGTGGTGCCGGCGGGGCTGTCCTTGACCACGACGCCCTGTTCGAGCAGGTCCGCCCGGATACGGTCGGCTTCCACAAAATCCTTGAACTGCTTGGCCGCAGCCCGCGCGGCGATGTGCTCCAGGATGGTCGTCTCGTTCAGCCCACCCGACGCGCCTGCCCTGCTTTGCAAGTAGGTCGCGGGATCGGTCTGCAGCAGACCGAGTGTCGCACCCAGCGCCTTGAGCAGACCCGCGACCGCAGGGTCTTTGCTGCGGTTGACCTCACCGGCCAGCTCAAACAGCACCGCCACCGCTTCTGGGGTGCCGAAGTCCTCGTCCATCGCCACGCGAAAACGCTGTGCGTGTGGCTGATTCCAGTCGATCTGGGCCACTGGCGCGGCCGGCGCCAGCGACAACGCGGTGTACAGGCGTTTGAGCGCGCCACGCGCGTCGTCCAGGTGCACGTCGCTGTAGTTCAGCGCGCTGCGGTAGTGCGCGCGCAGGATGAAGAAACGCACCGTTTCCGGGTCGTACTTGGTCAGCACCTCGCGGATGGTGAAGAAGTTGCCGAGGCTCTTGGACATCTTTTCGTTGTCCACACGCACCAAACCGTTGTGCATCCAGAGGCGCGCCAGGGGCTGGCCCGTGGCACCCTCGCTTTGGGCGATCTCGTTTTCGTGGTGGGGAAACTGCAGGTCGGCACCGCCGCCGTGGATGTCGAAGGTTTCACCCAGCG
>CAZSZN010000254.1:0-3266 GCA_964610405.1 uncultured Macromonas sp.
TGGCTGCGCATGCCAATGCCCACGATGCTGACCTTGCAGATCTTGGCATCGCCCAACACCTCAGAAGCACTCAACTTCGGCGCCACGGTGCCCTTGAGCAAGTCCAGCGTCTTGGCCAGGTCGTTGCGGTGCACGGTGAAGCTGAAGTCGGTCTTGCCGTCTTTGCTGATGTTCTGGATGATCACGTCCACTTCGACGTTGGCGTCGGCCACGGCGCCCAGAATCTGGTACGCAATGCCCGGGGTGTCCGGCACGCCCAGCACGGTGACCTTGGCTTCGTCGCGGTTGAATGCAATGCCGGAAACAACGGCTGATTCCATGGTGTCGTCTTCCTCAAAAGTGATCAGGGTGCCAGAGCTGGCTTCTTCGTTCAGGTCGATGTCCCAGGGGGTGAAGCTGGACAGCACGCGGATCGGCACGCGGTACTTGCCGGCAAACTCCACCGAGCGGATCTGCAGCACCTTGGAGCCCATGCTGGCCATTTCCAGCATTTCTTCAAAGCTCACGCGCTCCAGGCGACGCGCCTCAGGCACCACGCGCGGGTCGGTCGTGTAAACGCCGTCCACGTCGGTGTAGATCAGGCATTCCTTGGCCTGGATGGCCGCTGCCACGGCCACAGCCGAGGTGTCGGAGCCGCCACGACCCAGTGTGGTCACATTGCCTTCGCCGTCGATGCCCTGGAAGCCGGTGATGATGACCACCTTGCCAGCATTCAGTTCACCTTTGACGCGCTCGTCGTCGATCGACTCGATGCGGGCCTTGGTGTAGGCGTTGTTGGTCTTGATGGGCACCTGCCAACCGGAAAAGCTCACGGCGTCCAGGCCTTCAGCCTGCAGCGCGATGGCCAGCAAGGCGGACGAGGCCTGCTCACCGGTAGCGGCCAACTGGTCGAGTTCGCGGCCATAAGCGTCGCCCGGCTTGGCCGGCGACAGTTCCTTGGCCAACGCCAACAAGCGGTTGGTTTCGCCACTCATGGCGCTGGGAACCACCACCATCTGGTGGCCGGCGCGGTGCCACTTGGCCACGCGTTTGGCGACGTTGCGGATGCGCTCCGTGGAGCCCATGCTCGTGCCGCCGTATTTGTGAACGATCAAAGCCATTGCGGAAGGAAAAATGAAGCGCCGACGGGAAGATGGATTGCGTTGCCGGCAGTAAGGCGCAAAACTCAGGGATTATACCGAGCGCTGTCACATTGAGGACACGGTGGCGGGCGGCAGGTACTTCAATGCATCGCCATCGCGCAGCACCATGCCCGCAGCCACCTTGAGGTGCAACCGGTGCCCACGGGTCACGCAGGCGGCCACCTGGTCCAGCAAGGCGTGCAGTTGCGCCTCGCTGGGCACAGCCTGCCAGCCTTGGCGCAGCCAATGCCGCAACACATTGGCCTGGCGATCCCGGCTCAGTCGCTGCAACAGAACGATGCGCGGCGGCGCCCCCACCTGCAGCAAATCCTGCGCCGCCACCTCCTGCAACACCCGCTGGGCATGGGCCGCCAGCCGCGCGCTGCGGGCAAACGTGCCCAGGCTCTGCGGGAATGCCTCCAGCAGCGCGGGCAAAAGCTGGGCGCGAATGCGGTTGCGGGTGTAACGCGGATCGCTGTTGGTCGGGTCCGTCAGGTAGTCGATGCCATCATCGTCCAACTGGTCGCGCAGGACGCGGCCATCCACCCCCAGCAACGGGCGCCCAAAGCGCACGCCATGCCGCTCCATCACCTCGGGCATGCCGGCCAAGCCGGCCACGCCCGCGCCCCGGGTCAGCGCCAGCAACACGGTCTCCACCTGGTCTTGCGCGTGCTGCCCCACCAACACGCACGCCGCACTGTGGGTTTGAGCCAAGCGCGCCAGCGCCCCATAGCGGGCCTGCCGTGCGGCGTCTTCCGGGCTCTGGCCAGGGCGGTGTGTGGCCTGCACCCGCTCCACCACCAGCGGCACGCCGTTCTGTTCACAGAACCGTTCGCAATGGGACTGAAAGCCGTCGGCCGCCGTCTGCAAACCGTGGTGGATGTGAAATGCTTGCACCCGCCCGGGCCACGCCCGCAGGGCAGCCAGCAACAAAGCCGTGGAGTCTGCCCCCCCACTGAAGGCCACCGCCCACGGTCGCTGCAGCGCATCAACGCCCAGCGGGTGGCGCGCCTGCCAGCCCTGCAACGCCACATCACAGGCAGTGGCCTTGCCGGGGATGTGGGTCATGAAAAATCAGGCGCGGCGCGAATCGGCCTTGGTGTCGCTGAAACGGCCGTAGCTGTTCAGGCGCTCGTGGCGGCGCTCCAGCAACTCTTTCACCTTCAAGTCCGCCACCTGGCGGTAGGCGTCGTTCAGGGCACGCTTCAGGTAGGCGGCCATCTGCTTGTGGTCGCGGTGAGCGCCACCCACCGGCTCGTTCACGATCTTGTCCACCAAACCCAACGCCTTCAGGCGGTGCGCGGTGATGCCCAGCGCCTCGGCGGCTTCCGAGGCACGCTCGCTCGTCTTCCAGAGGATGGAGGCGCAGCCCTCGGGGCTGATGACCGAGTACACCGAATACTGCAGCATCAGTACCTGGTCGGCCACCGAAATCGCCAGCGCGCCGCCCGAGCCACCCTCGCCAATGATGGTGGAAATGATGGGCACTTCCAGTTGCGCCATCTCGAAGATGTTGCGGCCAATCGCCTCAGATTGCCCCCGCTCCTCGGCATCAATGCCAGGGTAGGCGCCAGGCGTGTCCACAAAGGTGAACACGGGCAGTTTGAACTTTTCGGCCAGTTTCATGAGCCGCAAAGCCTTGCGATACCCCTCGGGACGGGTCATGCCGAAGTTGCGCAGGGTGCGCTCCTTGGTATCGCGGCCCTTCTGGTGACCCAGCACCATGCAGGGCTGGCCATTGAAGCGCGCCAGACCACCCACAATGCTCAGGTCGTCCGAAAAATGGCGGTCGCCGTGCAGTTCCACGAAGTGCGTGAAGATCTCGTTCACGTAGTCCAGCGTGTAGGGCCGATCGCTGTGGCGGGCGATCTTGGTCACCTGCCACGGGGTCAGGTTGCTGTAGATGTCTTTGGTGAGCTGCTGGCTCTTCTTGCTGAGCTGGTCGATCTCTTCGGTGATGTCCACCGCCGACTCGGACTGCACATAGCGCAATTCTTCGATTTTGGTTTCCAGCTCCGCAATGGGTTGCTCGAAATCCAGAAAATTTTTCTTGGCCAAGGTGATACTCCTGTGGTCTTTGTCTAGGTCAGTAAGCCACCGGTACCGGGTCCAACGAGCTCCAAATATACCAAGTTGCGACGCTGC
>CAZSZN010000255.1:0-3243 GCA_964610405.1 uncultured Macromonas sp.
CCGACCTGGCCAAGATGCCGCACTGCCTGGTGGCCGGTACCACCGGCTCGGGCAAATCGGTGGGCATCAACGCGATGATTTTGAGCTTGCTGTACAAAGCCGACGCGCGGGACGTGCGGCTGCTGCTGATCGACCCCAAGATGCTGGAATTGAGCGTCTATGAGGGCATTCCACACCTGCTGGCGCCGGTGGTGACCGACATGAAGCAGGCCGCGCACGGCCTGAACTGGTGCGTGGGCGAAATGGAAAAGCGCTACCGCCTGATGAGCAAGGTGGGCGTGCGCAACCTGGCCGGCTACAACGTCAAGATCGACGAGGCGGCGGCGCGCGGCGAATCCATTCCCAACCCGTTCAGCCTGACGCCGGAGCAGCCCGAGCCGCTGGAGCGGCTGCCTTACATCGTGGTCGTGATCGACGAACTGGCCGACCTGATGATGGTGGTGGGCAAGAAGATCGAAGAGCTGATCGCGCGGCTGGCGCAGAAAGCGCGCGCGGCCGGCATCCACCTGATTCTGGCGACCCAGCGCCCCAGCGTGGACGTGATCACCGGCCTGATCAAGGCCAACATCCCCACCCGCATCAGCTTCCAGGTGAGCAGCAAGATCGACAGCCGCACCATTCTGGACCAGATGGGCGCCGAAGCCCTGCTGGGCATGGGCGACATGCTCTACATGCCCAGCGGCACCGGCTACCCGACCCGGGTGCATGGCGCTTTCGTGAGCGACGACGAAGTGCACCGCGTGGTCAGCTACCTGAAGGAGCAGTTTGGCGAGCCGGATTACCTGGACGGCGTGCTGGAAGGCAGCGGCGACGGGGAGGGCGGTGGTGGCGATGTGTTCGGCGACGGCGATGCCGGCGGCGAAAAAGATCCGCTGTACGACCAGGCCGTGGCCATCGTGCTGCAGGACCGCAAGGCTAGCATCAGCTACGTGCAGCGCAAGCTGAAAATCGGCTACAACCGCGCCGCCCGCCTGCTGGAAGACATGGAAAACGCCGGCCTGGTGAGTGCCCTGACCAGCAGTGGCCAGCGCGACATTCTGGTGGCGCAACGCGGTGAATGAAGCTGCCCGTGTTACCTTGATTTACCTTTGGGTGGACACCCGGCTGGAACTGGGTGCCCATGCCTGCCTCTGAACACCATGCGCCGATTTTTTGCCTTGACCACCGCCGTGGCCCTGACCTGGGGCATGGGTTCTTTCTCCGCCTGGGCCGATGGGTTGTCCGACCTGGAAGCCTTTCTGAAGCAAACCCAGCAGGGGCGCACCACTTTCACCCAGGTGGTGACCCCACCCCAGAAGGTGGGTGAACCGGCGCCGCGCAGCAAGACCAGCAGCGGCACCTTTGAATTTCAGCGGCCTGACCGGTTCCGTTTTGAGTACCTCAAGCCGTTCGAGCAGACCATCGTGGCCGATGGCCAGACCCTGTGGCTGTACGACGTGGATTTGAACCAGGCCAGCGCCCGCCGGCAGCAGGACGTGCTGGGCAACACCCCCGCCGCGCTGCTGGCGGCCGCCGCCGACTTGAAGGCCCTGGGCAAGGTGTTTGCGCTGAACAGTGCGGGCGCTTCGGATGGCACCCAGTGGGTGCAAGCCGTGCCCCATCAGCGCGATGGCCAGTTGCAGCAGGTGCGCATCGGGTTTCGCCAGGGGCAACTGGCGGCGTTGGACATTCTGGACAGCTTTGGCCAACGTTCCTTGATGACGTTTGGCCCGATGAACGCCCAGCCCGGTTTCAAACCCGGGCATTTCCGCTTCACGCCCCCGGCGGGGGCTGAAGTGTTGCGTCAGTGAGCGGCGCTCAGACCGACTTGCAGACCAGCTCGAAGTGCTCCACCACCGGCGGTTGCTGGAAATAGGGGCCCACGATCGCGCGCCATTGCGCGAACGCTTCGGATTGGCGGAAACCCACCGTGTGGTCTTCCAGCGTGTTCCAGTAAATCATCAGCAGGTAGCGGCCCGGGGTTTCCTGGCTGCGGTTGACCTTGTAGCCCTGAAAGCCTTGGGCATGGGCGATCACGGTGGTGACGCCACGCTCGATGGCGGCTTCAAAGTCGGCGGCGCGGCTGGGGTCGATGCGCAGGTCGGCGTGTTCCAGAATCATGGGGATGGTGTGAAGGATGAGGGGAAAGCGCGATTGTGCGCCAAAAGGGCGCAGGCCTGCGCCAGGACGGGGCGGGGGTGTGACAAGTGCGTCACAATCTCAAACGACTTTGGATGCCCCTGAACGACCGCCACCCGTGACCGCCCACGCCCCCCACATTCCCCTGGCCGAGCGCCTGCGCCCACGCAGCCTGTCCGAAGTGATCGGCCAGCAGCACCTGTTGAGCGAAGGCATGCCGCTGCGCATGGCGTTCGAGTCGGGGCGCCCGCACAGTTGCATCCTGTGGGGCCCGCCCGGTGTGGGCAAAACCACCATCGCGCGCCTGATGGCGCAGGCCTTTGACGCACAGTTCATCGCCATCAGCGCGGTGTTGGGTGGGGTGAAAGACATCCGCGAGGCGGTGGACAAGGCCGAGCACGCCCGCACGGGCCTGCACGCGCAGCCCACCATCGTGTTTGTGGACGAGGTGCACCGCTTCAACAAAAGCCAGCAGGACGCGTTTTTGCCGCATGTGGAAAGCGGGCTGTTCACCTTCGTGGGGGCGACCACCGAGAACCCGAGTTTCGAGGTCAACTCGGCGCTGCTGTCGCGCGCGGCGGTGTACGTGTTGCAACCTTTGTCGGAAGACGATCTGGGCGAACTGGTGGCCCGGGCGCAGGCACTGGGCGCGGTGCCTGCGCTGGAGGACGCGGCCCGCCAGCGCCTGCTGGCCTATGCCGATGGCGATGCGAGGCGTTTGCTGAACACGCTGGAGACCTTGTCCGTCACCGCGCAAGCGCAGGGGTTGGGCGCCCTGACCGACGACTGGCTGCTGAAGGTGCTGGGCGAGCGCTTGCGCCGCTACGACAAAGGTGGCGAGCAGTTCTACGACACCATCAGCGCCTTGCACAAAAGCGTGCGCGGCTCCGACCCCGACGCCGCCCTGTATTGGTTCGTGCGCATGCTGGACGGGGGCGCCGACCCGCGCTACATGGCGCGACGGCTGGTGCGCATGGCCAGCGAGGACATTGGCCTGGCCGACCCGCGTGCCTTGCGCCTGGCGCTGGACGCGGCCGAGGTGTACGAGCGCCTGGGCAGCCCCGAAGGCGAGCTGGCCCTGGCCGAAGCGGTGGTGTACCTGGCCGTGGCGCCCAAGAGCAATGC
>CAZSZN010000256.1:0-3233 GCA_964610405.1 uncultured Macromonas sp.
CGTCAGCAAGGCCGTCCTGGTGGACGCCGAGGCGCTGGACGCGCTGACGCACCGCCTGAAGCACATGAACCCGCGCGCGCCGATCGAAAAGGCACATTTCGGCGAGGTGGCGCTCAGCAAGGTGCTGGACCTGCGCGGTTTCAACCTGAATGCCAAGCTGGACATCGACCCGGACTTCTTCAAAGCCGACGACCACGGGCATGACCATGGGCACGACCACGACGATCACAGCCATTGCGACCACGACCACGGTCACTGTGAGCATGAAGGCCACGACCACGGCCACCACCATGAGCACGGGGAGCATTGCGATCACCCGTCGCACGCGCACCACCACCATCACGACGACGATGTGAAGAGCTTCGTCTACCGCGCGGAACGTCCGTTCGATCCCGCCAAGCTGGAGGATTTTCTGGGCGCCATCGTCCAGATCTACGGCCCCAAGCTGCTGCGTTACAAAGGCGTGCTGCACATGCAGGGCACCGAGCGCAAGGTGATCTTCCAGGGGGTGCACCAGCTCATGGGCTCCGACCTGGGCCCCGAGTGGAAACCCGAGGAGCAGCGCCAGAGCAAGATGGTCTTCATCGGCATTGACCTGCCCAAAGACATCCTGGTGCAGGGGCTCGACCAGTCCCTGGTGTGAACGGTCAACGAAGCGACACCGTCAGGCCGTACAATCGATCGCCATCTGGACTGCCGACCATCGTCGGCCAACTCACCGCACAGTCCGCCCGACAAGTCCGTGTCGGGCAGGTTGAAGGTGGATCAGAGGAGATCCTTCGTGAAAGTCCCAGCCCGTAAGACCGCAGAGAAAGCGCTCGACAAAGAAGCGTTGGCGGTCAAGCCGCGCAAGGCGGAGGCCGCTGCGGTGCAGCCGCCCCTCAAAGCCGCAGCACAACGTCGGGCCGATCAAGCCGCGATGCAGGCCCAGATGAGTCAAGCCGTGACACCGTCGCACGATCCTGCGGCGGCGAAGGCCTCCTTCACCCCGACCCGAGAACGCGCCATGTCCACCACCGCACCCACCCCTGTCAAGAAGGATCTCACGCTGGCCAACAACTGGAAGTCCAAGCCGTTGCAGGACTTGACCGACGCCGACGTGCTGGCCATGCCGGATGCTGAATACATGAACGACGTGCAGCTGGCGTACTTCAAGCGCAAGCTCGAACAGCTCAAGCACGACATTCTGGTCAACGCCGGGGAAACCACCGAACACCTGCGCGAAGACACCGTGGTGGTGCCCGACCCGGCCGACCGCGCCACCATCGAAGAAGAGCACGCGCTGGAACTGCGCACCCGCGACCGCGAGCGCAAGCTGCTCAAGAAGATCGAACAATCGATCGCCCGCATCGACGCTGGCGACTATGGCTATTGCGACGAAACCGGTGAGCCCATTGGCGTGGGTCGCCTGTTGGCGCGCCCCACCGCGAGCCTGTCGATCGAAGCCCAGCAACGCCGCGAGCTCAAGCAGAAGATGTTTGGCGATTGATGGCCTGCCATGGCCAAGGCAGACCCTCCGAGTGGCTTTCTGTCCAAGGTGGCGCGGTTTGTGCGCCACCCCACGGTCGACTGGGCGGAGCTCGAAGCCCCAACCGCTGGCGTTGACGAGGAGCGCGCGGCGCTCAAGGCGGCCCTGCAACGCAAGCGTCGCAACGATCGGGTCCGCCACCACGAATTGAACGCGCTGCGCGAGTTGATGAACCGCCAGCGTGCCGAAGCCCAGGCCGGTGACGAGTCGGATGGCGTGTCGTCGGTCTCGCCTTCGGTGGGCGCCTCTTCGGACAAGAGCCGCACCATCGAGCAGATTGCCCGCATTGAAGAGCAGATGTCCGCCCATTGGCAGCAACGCCAGGGCGCGGGCGCGGTGGCCGGGGCCACCATCCCGGCCCGGCTGGAGTCGGGCGTGACGGTGCCGGCCCATTTGCGGGCGCGCCAGGCGGCCAGCACCACCTTCCCGATGACCATCGACATGGTCACCGAAGACCCGAACCTGAATGCACCCGATTGGGACGCGGCGTTGTCGCACGCGGCCATCGCCGAGGCCGCCGTGCGTTTTGCGAATGGGCAGGCGGCGGAGGCTCAAAAGGCGTTGCGCGCCCTGATGGCGCAGGAAGGCTTGTCGCACACCGCCCGAGCAGCGGCGGTGGTGTTGCTGGACATTCTGCACGCGGCCGGCGACCTGGAAGGGTTTGAAGAACTGGCGGCCGAGTACGCCGAACGCTTTGGGGTGCCGGTGCCCGCCTGGCCGCAGCCCGGTGCAGCTCTGTCGAAGGAACCTGCCGAGCAGGCGGCCGATGCCACCGGCAAGGGTGCGCCTGCTGGTGGGGTACAGCCTTGGACCTGCCCGATGCTGCTGGACGCTGGTGCGGTGGAGGCCTTGCAGCATTTGACGGCCAGCCCAGCTGGCACCAAATGGCTGGATTGGACCCACTTGGTGTCGGCCGATGAACCCGCTGCCCGTGCGTTGTTGGTGTTGGTGGAGGGCTGGCTGGAGCAGCCGGTGGAATTTCACATGCGCGGCGGGGCCGTGTTGCGTCGGCGCCTGAAGGCCAGCACGCCGTCGGGCCGTGATGAGAACGACAAGGTGTGGTGGTTGCTGCGCCTGGCGCTGCTGCGCCTGATGCGCCGCCGCGACGAGTTCGACCTGGCCGCGCTGGACTACTGCGTCACTTACGGCGTGTTGCCGCCGGAGTGGTCGGAGCCGGTTTGCCGGTTCCAGGTGGCAGAGTCGGTGCCGGTGGTTCTGCCCGAATGGGATGCAGGCAGTGCCGGGCCGGCGGGCGAGCCGATCCAGCCCTTGAGCACCCAGTTGGCCGGACTGGATGTGCACGAGTGGCCGGCCATGGCCACCGCCATGCCAGGCGAGACCCTGTTTCCTGCGTTGCCGTCCACCCAATCGCTGTGGCCAGTGACCCAGCCCGGTGGGGTGGCTTTGCACGGGGTGCTGTCGGGCGATGTGACCCAGGCCTTGGCGGCGCTGGATGCCGGGCTGGCCAGCCATCCGATCGACCAGCCGTTCCGCATCGACTGCCGCGCCTTGTTGCGGGTGGACTTTGCCGCCGCAGGCAGCTTGCTGCAGTGGTTCATGGCCACCGGCGGGCGTGGCCTCAAGGTGGAGCTGTCCGGCGTCAGCCCGTTGATCGGCGCGTTTTTCCATGTCGTGGGTATTGACGAGGCGGTGACCGTGCGCCTGCGACAATACTGAGCATGGAACACAAGGATTCTTCGCTTTT
>CAZSZN010000257.1:0-3185 GCA_964610405.1 uncultured Macromonas sp.
GCGAAAAAGTGACTGTGCTGTGCGACGGCTCGGTGCTGGCCGAAGGCACGCTGGACCAGGTGCAAGCCGACGAGCGCGTGATCGAGGTCTACCTCGGCCGGTAAGGAATGACGACATGCTGAAGATCGACCAACTGCACCAGTACTACGGCGGCTCGCACATCCTGCGTGGGGTGAGTCTGGAGGCCAAGGCCGGCGAAATCACCGTGGTGCTGGGGCGCAATGGCGTGGGCAAGACCACGCTGCTCAAAAGCCTGATGGGGCTGGTGCCCGTGCGTTCGGGGAGCGTCACCTTCCAGGGCGAGAACATCACCAAAGCCACGCCTTACGAACGGGCGCGGGCCGGCATCGGCTATGTGCCGCAAGGCCGCGAAATTTTTGCCCGTCTGACGGTGCACGAAAACCTGCTGATGGGCCTGGCCACCCAACCAGCCCGCACCCCCATTCCGCCGCAGTTGTTCGAACTGTTCCCGGTGCTGCAGCAGATGCTGGGCCGCCGTGGCGGCGACCTGTCGGGCGGGCAGCAGCAGCAACTGGCGATTGCCCGGGCGCTGGCGCCCAAGCCCAAGTTGCTGGTGCTGGACGAGCCGACCGAAGGCATCCAGCCCAACATCATCAAGGACATTGGCCGGGTGCTGAAGAAGCTGGCGAAAGAAGGGCTGAACGGCGAGCCCATGGCGATTGTGCTGGTGGAGCAGTACTACGACTTCGCCGAGGAACTGGCCGACCGCTACCTGGTGATGGAGCGCGGCGAGGTGATGGCCAGCGGCCCCGGCGCCGAAATGCCCGAGAAGGGCATCCGCCAGCTGGTGGCGATTTGATCCGTTAGACCCGCCAGATGCGCGGGGGGGTGTCGCTCAAACCCCAGGCCGCCACCCGCAGCGACGCCCAAACCTGCTGGAACAGCGTCATGACCGGCTCCACCAGGGGTGCCAAGGCGCGCAGCACCAGCACTTGATCGTTGGGGCAACTGGCTCCTGCAGCCACGGGTTCCAGACCCTCGGGCAGGTGCTGGCGCACCACGTCCAGCAGGCGCTCCTTGTCGTTGCGGGTCCAGGGGGTGCCGCTGGCCAGCACCAGGGTGCCCAGGCAACGGTGGCCAGCCAGTCCGAGTGGTCCGTCCAGCAGGCGCTGGTCCTGCGCGTCCAGCAGGCCTTGTTCCAGCCACAGGCCTTCAATCTGCATGCGCTGGTTCAGCGCGCCGTGGTCAAACGCCTGGCCCGAGCCGGGCAGGCCCAACGCGGTCACGTCCCAGGCCAGCAGGCCCGCGCCCGGGGCCAGTGTCACGTCCAGCAGGTTGTGGCCCTGGCAGCCGGGGTAGGCAATGGTTTCCAACGGCACCCATTCCAGGCGCGCGTTCTCGTCCAGCTTCAAGGTCACGGCCTGGGTCGCCGCCGCGCCGGCCGAGCGGTAAAAGCGGGTGGCACCGGGCGTCGAAATCAGCCCGTGGGCGCCGGGTTCCACCTGCACCGCCACCTCCAGCGTGTCGCCTTCCACCAGCCCGCCAGGCGGGTGGATGATGACGTTGTGGCAAATGCCCGGCCCCTCCGGGTACAGGCTGTGAAACAGCCGCAGCGGGCCTTGGTGGCGGTGGTGGGCCACGGTGGTCGTGTCCTGCAGCCGGTAGCGCAGGTCCAGGGAGGCATGCCAGGGCATCAGTGGTGATCGGCAAAACTTTGGGCAATGCGGCGGAACGTGTCGTGCACCGCCAAGAAAGCGTCGGTCACGTCGGGGTCGAAATGGCTGCCCCGTCCTTCACGGATGATGTCCACCGCCTGTTCGTGCGGGAAAGCGGGCTTGTACACCCGCTTGCTGATGAGCGCATCATAAACGTCGGCCAGCGCCATCAGCCGGGCCGACAGCGGAATGGCGTCGCCCGCCAGGCCTTGCGGGTAGCCCGAGCCGTTCCATTTTTCCTGGTGCGACAGCGCGATTTCCTTGGCCGGCTTCAGGAACTCCAGCTCGGTGCCCAGCGCTTTTTCGGCCCGCACCAGGGCGTTGTAGCCCACAGTGGTGTGGGTTTTCATGATCTCGAACTCTTCGGGCGTAAGCTTGGCCGGCTTGAGCAGGATGTGGTCGGGGATGCCGACCTTGCCGATGTCGTGCAGCGGCGCCGATTTGTAGAGCAGGCGGATGTACTCGGGCGTGAGCGTGGCCCGAAAACGCGGGTGATCCTGCAGGTGTTCGGCCAGGCACTTGACGTAGCGCTGGGTGCGCAGGATGTGGTTGCCGGTTTCGTCGTCGCGGGTTTCGGCCATGGACGACAGGGCCAGCACCGTGACGTCCTGGATGGCTTCGATGTGCCGGGTGCGGCGGGCCACTTCGGCTTCCAGGTAGGCGGCCTTGTCGCGCAAGAAATCGGCCGAGGCCTTGAGCGCCAGGTGTGCCCGCACCCGGGCCAGCACCACCGGCGGGCTGATGGGTTTGGTGATGTAGTCCACCGCGCCCAGGGCCAGCCCGTGGGTTTCGTCTTCGATGTCGGCTTTGGCAGTGAGGAAGATGACCGGGATGGCGGCGGTGGCCGGATTGGTTTGCAGGCGGTGCAGCACTTCGTAGCCGTCCATGCCGGGCATCATGATGTCCAGCAGGATCAGGTCGGGCGTTTGTCCGGCTTGCAGCAGCTTGAGCGCTCGCTCCCCGCTGTTGGCCACCACAACACGGTGTGTTCCACGCAGCAACTCTGTCATCAAAGCCAGGTTTTGGGGCGTGTCGTCCACCACCATGACCGTGGCGGTGTGGGGGGCGGGGTGCAGGTCTTCACTCATGGCAATGAGAGCATAGCCGCTGCGGCGGTGTAGTCAAAGTCGCGCATGGTTTGTCGCAGCACATCGTAGCGCGGACCGAGCCACTGTTGCAGTGCGGGGGCATGTTGGTCGGCCCAGGCTTCGGCCTGGGTGTCGCCGTTGTTCAACAGTGTGCGCAGCGTGTCCACCACGGCTCGGGGTAAATCGCTGCCTGGGGGGGGCGCTGGGACGGGGGGGCCGCCGGTCGTGGCGGCCAGTTGGGGGGACAACGCTGCCACCAGGGCTTGCAGCGCTTCGGTCAGGCGGGCGTGCAGCGCGTTCAGGTCGAGTGCGGGGGTGGCTGCAACGGCAGCGACGCCCTCTGGCTCGGTGCGCTCGACGCGTTCCCGCAAAGGCTGATCGAGGGCATCGGCGAGTTGCTGCACGGTGGTGGCGCCGAGGT
>CAZSZN010000258.1:0-3177 GCA_964610405.1 uncultured Macromonas sp.
AGGCGGGTGTGCCGCCACCCGCCAGACCTTCGGCCTGAGGCACGGTGGACGCATGGCCGGTGGTGTGGGGGGGCGTGTTCTGACTCATGATTTTGAATTGTCAATCATATCTTATATAAGACATAAGACAAATTGACGCCTGCGGGTTTGCGAGGGTACACTCGGGTCTGGTTTTGATGCAAGTCGCAGCAGAGGCTTCGGTCACGGCGGCGACAGTGCACCGTTGTTCACCCGCTTTCCATCATTCCACTGGAGTTTTTCATGAGCAAGAAGCCCGTCACCGGCGCTGCAGGTCAAATCGGTTACGCACTGCTGTTCCGCATCGCCTCGGGCGAAATGCTGGGCAAGGACCAACCCGTCATCCTGCAACTGCTGGAAATCCCCGACGAGAAAGCCCAGAAAGCGCTCAAGGGCGTGATGATGGAGCTTGAAGACTGCGCCTTCCCGCTGCTGGCCGGCATGGAAGCCCACAGCGACCCGATGACCGCCTTCAAGGACACCGACTACGCGCTGCTGGTTGGCTCGCGTCCGCGCGGCCCGGGCATGGAGCGTGCCGAGCTGCTGGCCATCAACGGTGCCATCTTCACCGCCCAGGGCAAGGCCCTGAACGCCGTGGCTTCGCGCAACGTCAAGGTGCTGGTGGTGGGCAACCCCGCCAACACCAACGCCTACATCGCCATGAAGAGCGCGCCGGACCTGAAGCCGGGCAACTTCACCGCCATGCTGCGCCTGGACCACAACCGCGCTGCTTCGCAAATCGCTGCCAAGACCGGCAAGGCCGTCAAGGACATTGAGAAACTGTGCGTGTGGGGCAACCACTCGCCCACCATGTACGCCGACTACCGTTTCGCCACCATCAACGGCGAATCCGTCAAGGACATGATCAACGACCAGGTGTGGAACGAAACCGTGTTCCTGCCGACCGTGGGCAAGCGCGGCGCCGCCATCATTGAAGCGCGTGGCCTGAGCTCCGCCGCTTCCGCCGCCAACGCGGCCATCGACCACATGCGCGACTGGGCCCTCGGCACCAACGGCAAGTGGGTCACCATGGGCATCCCGTCGCAAGGCTGGTACGGCATTCCGAAAGACGTGATGTTCGGCTTCCCCGTGACCTGCGAAAACGGCGAATACAAGGTCGTGGAAGGCTTGCCCATCGACGCGTTCAGCCAGCAGTGCATCGACAAGACGCTGAAAGAGCTGACCGACGAGCAGGCCGGCGTGGCTCACCTGCTGTAATTGGCCGGCGCTCACGTCAGACACATGCATCCCCGCCAAGTGTTGTTGGGCGCACAGGCTGCGGCACAGCCGCTGCCGGTGTGCGACCACTACAGTGGTGTGGAGGTGCGCATGCGCAAAAGCCTGGCCCTGCAGCGCGAGTTCATCGAGCGCTTCGGGGCTTGTGTGTTTGACGTGACACTGGATTGCGAGGATGGCGCACCGGTGGGCGGCGAGGCCGAGCACGCGGCCCTGGTGACCGAACTGGTGGCTGGGTTGGCGCAGTGCGGGCCGGTGCGTCAGCGCGTGGGTGTGCGGGTGCATGCGGTGGACCACCCGGCGTTCGAGGCTGATGTGGCCCACATTCTGGGTTCGGCGGCTGGCCGTTTGGCTTACCTGATGGTGCCCAAGGTCGAGTCGGTCGCGGACGTCGAGCGCGCTGTGGCCGCGATGGCGGCTGCCGGTGCGGCAGACTTACCCTTGCATGTGTTGATCGAATCGCCGTTGGCGGTGCACCGCGCGTTTGAGATCGCGGCCCACCCTCGGGTGCAGTCGCTCAGTTTTGGGTTGATGGATTTTGTCTCGGCCCACGGTGGGGCGATTCCGGCCCACGGCATGGGGGTGGCGGGCCAGTTCAGCCACCCGCTGGTGGTGCGCGCCAAGCTGGAACTGGCCAGCGCCTGCCATGCGCACGGCAAGGTGCCTTCGCATTGCGTGGTGACCGAATTCAAGGACGCTGCGGCTTTGCGCCAGGCCGCCGGTCGTGCCGCCAACGATCTGGGCTACACCCGGATGTGGAGCATCCATCCGGACCAGATCGAGCCGATTTTGGCGGCTTTTGCCCCCTCGGCCGACGAGGTGGAGCGGGCCACCGAGATCGTGCTGGCCGCGATGGATGCCGATTGGGCGCCCATTTCGCACCAGGGGCATTTGCACGATCGGGCCAGTTACCGTTATTTTTGGCAGGTGTTGGAAAAAGCCCACCAGACCGGCTGTGCCTTGCCTGTGCAGGCGCAGGCCTTGTTCGATGCCCCCTAAGGAGATGACGATGCTGCCCACCCTTTCTTCCCCTTCGGCCGCTGGATGCGCGCGCCCGCCGCTGTGGCGCTGGTGCGGCGTCGGGCTCTTGTCGCTGGGGGTGACCCTGAGCGCAGCGGCCCAAACCTCGGCCCGCACGGTGCCCAAGGTGACGGCGCCCGCCGCGCCGGTGCAGCCCTTGTCGGAGGCCGAACAGGCGGTCGCAGCCACTGTGCATGTGGGCGCCTTGCCGTGCGAGTTGGGGCAGACCGTGCATTTGCAGCCCGACCAGGCCGCGCCCGGGCATTTCCACCTGCACACCCGTACCCACCGTTTCCACCTGCGACCGGTGCTCACCAGCACCGGTGCGGTGCGCCTGGAAGATGCGGCGCAGGGCGCGGTGTGGATTCAGTTGTCCAACAAATCGATGCTGATGCACCAGAAGTTGGGCCGTCGTCTGGCCGATGAGTGCAAGAGTCCGATGCAGCAGGCTGTGGCCGAGCATCTCAAGCACAACCCCGTGCCGCATCTGCTGGACGTGGCGCAAGCGCCGCGTTCGAATTGATCGTTTTTTAATGGAGCCGAAAATGTTGCAAGCCTACCGTCAACATGCCGCCGAGCGCGCCGCGCTGGGCATCCCGCCGCTGCCGCTGGACGCCAAGCAAGTGGCCGAGCTGATCGAGCTGATCAAAAACCCGCCCGCCGGCGAAGAGGCGTTCCTGTTGGAACTGCTGACGCACCGCGTGCCGCCGGGTGTGGACGATGCCGCCAAGGTCAAGGCCAGCTTCCTGGCCGCCGTGGCCCACGGCGACGTGGCGGTGGCGCTGCTCTCCAAAGCCAAGGCCACCGAGTTGCTGGGCACCATGGTGGGTGGCTACAACGTGCACCCGCTGATCGAGCTGCTGGACGACGCCGAAGTGGCGGGCGTGGCCGCCGAGGGCCTGA
>CAZSZN010000259.1:0-3157 GCA_964610405.1 uncultured Macromonas sp.
CGACCTGGAGCGCTACATGCGCGAGGCCGTGAAGGTGAGCAACGACTCGCCGGTGTTGCTGGACCGCTTCCTGAACGACGCCATCGAGTGTGACGTGGACTGCATCCGCGACGCTTCGGGCCAGGTGCTGATCGGCGGCGTGATGGAACACATCGAGCAGGCCGGCGTGCACTCGGGCGACTCCGCCTGTTCGCTGCCGCCGTATTACCTGGGCAAGGCCACGGTGGACGAACTCAAACGCCAGACCGCTGCGATGGCCAACGCGCTGAACGTGGTGGGTCTGATGAACGTGCAGTTCGCCATCCAGGAAGTGGAGGAGAGCGGCACCAAGAAAGACGTGATCTTTGTGCTCGAAGTGAACCCGCGTGCTTCGCGCACGGTGCCCTTTGTGTCCAAGGCCACGGGCATCCAATTGGCGAAGGTGGCGGCACGCTGCATGGCGGGCCAGACGCTGGCGCAGCAAGGCGTCACCGAAGAGGTCACACCGCCGTATTTCAGTGTGAAGGAAGCGGTGTTCCCGTTCGTGAAGTTCCCGGGCGTGGACACCATCCTTGGTCCCGAGATGAAGTCCACCGGCGAAGTCATGGGCGTGGGCAAGACCTTCGGCGAGGCCTTCGTCAAGTCGCAGCTCGGCGCGGGCACCAAGCTGCCGCGCGCTACCGATGCCGTCAAAAAGGTGTTCCTGTCGGTCAAGCAAAGCGACAAGGCCCGTGCGGTGCTGGTGGCGCGCGAACTGGTGGCCATGGGCTTTGATTTGGTGGCCACACGCGGCACCGCAGCGTCCATTGAGGCGGCAGGTGTGCCTTGCGTGGTGGTCAACAAGGTGGCCGAAGGTCGCCCCAACATCGTGGACATGATCAAGAACGGCGAAATCGCCATGGTCATCAACACGGTGGAAGAGCGCCGCAACGCCATCGCCGATTCGCGCTACATCCGTACCTCGGCCTTGCTGAACCGCGTCACCACCTTCACCACCATTTCGGGGGCCGAGGCAGCCGTGGAAGGCATGAAGAGCCTGGACAATCTGGGTGTGATTTCGGTGCAGGAGATGCACGCGCAACTCGCCACCGCCTGACGCCGCCCTTTCACGCATGGGCTTGACCCGAATCGGTGCTGCCAGCCGTCACCGATTCGGGCATAATTGCCTTAACAACACCGCCGACCGCTCGCGATCGGCGGTTTGCTTTTGGAGACCAACAATGTCCACTTTTCCCGTCACCAAACGCGGTGCCGACAAACTCAAAACCGAACTGCACCGGTTGAAAACCGTTGACCGTCCCGCCGTCATCACGGCCATTGCGGAAGCGCGTGCGCAAGGCGACTTGAGCGAAAACGCCGACTACGACGCAGCCAAAGAGCGCCAGGGCTTCATCGAAGGCCGCATTGCCGAGATTGAAGGGAAACTGTCGGTGGCGCAGATCATTGATCCGTCTGCGCTGGACGCGGGCGGACGTGTGGTGTTTGGTGCCACGGTGGAGCTGGAGGAAGAAACCACCGGCGAACCGGTGACGTACCAGATCGTGGGTGAGGATGAAGCTGACCTGAAGCTGGGGCTGATCAACATTTCCAGCCCCATTGCGCGGGCGCTGATTGGCAAGGAAGAGGGCGATGTGGCCGAAGTGCAAGCACCGGGCGGCGTCAAACGCTTCGAGGTGGTGGGCGTTCGCTACCAGTGAGGAACCTGCGATTGACCGCTGGGTTTGACCGTTGGCCCTTGTTGCTGGCCGCTCTGTGGTGGGGCGGCTTGAGCGGGCTGAGCTTCGTCGCCGTGCCGATGGCATTCGCCTTTTTCGGCAATCCAGCGGTGGCCGGGCCGTTTGCGGCCAAGCTGTTTCAGGCCCAGGCGTGGCTGACCGTGACTGCCGCGTTGCTGCTGTTGGTTTGGGGGCGCTTGCAGCGTCTCAAAGGGGGTGAAGTGTTGGCCCGTTGGCCTGTGCTCCCTTGGTTGCTGCTGGCTGCATTGGCCGCTTTGCTGCAGGAAAACGCGGTTGCAGAACGCATCCTCACCGCGCGCAGCACGGGCGGCAACCTGCGCCTGTGGCACGCCGTGGGAACGGGCCTGATCCTGGTGCAGTGGCTGTGTGCCTTGCGCGCGCTGTGGTGGTTTGGGCGCCGCACTGGCGCCGCCACTGCCTGATTCGCTGGCTGCCTCAACCGGCCGAGCGTTCGGCCGATTCCAGCGTGTTGACCATCAGCATGGTGATGGTCATCGGGCCCACCCCGCCCGGGACAGGCGTGATGTAGCCGGCAACCTCTTTCACCCCGTCAAAGTCCACGTCGCCACAGAGCTTGCCTTCGTCGTTGCGGTTCATGCCCACGTCGAGCACCACCGCCCCGGGTTTCACCATGTCGGCGGTCAGCACATTGCGTTTGCCCACAGCGGCCACGATCACGTCGGCCTGCAGCGTCTGGGCTTTCAGGTCGGCCGTGCGGGAGTGACACACGGTGACGGTGGCATCTTTTTGCAGCAGCATCATGGCCATGGGTTTGCCCACGATGTTGCTGCGGCCAATGACGACCGCGTGCTTGCCACGCAGGTCGTAGCCGATGCTTTCCAGCATCTTCATGCAGCCGTAGGGCGTGCACGGCCAGAAACCAGGTTGGCCCACCATCAAGGCCCCCGCGCTGGAAACGTGGAAGCCGTCCACGTCCTTCGCGGGACTGATGGCTTCAATCACCTTGTGGGCGTCGATGTGGGCGGGCAAGGGAAGCTGCACCAAGATGCCGTGGATGGCCGGGTCGTTGTTCAGCGCGTCCACCCGGGCCAGCAACTCGGCTTCGCTCATGCTGGCATCGTACTTTTCCAGCACCGAGTGCATGCCGGTGTCTTCACAGGCTTTCACCTTGTTGCGCACGTACACCTGGCTGGCCGGGTTGTCGCCCACCAGCACCACGGCCAGGCCAGGAGTGATGCCACGCAATTTGAGTGCGGCCACGCGTTCGGAAACCTGGGTGCGAAGTTGGCGAGACAGCGCGTTGCCGTCGATCAGTTGTGCAGTCATGAGAACGAAAGAGAACCAGAATCAGGCTTTGGCGGTGGCGGTGGCGGGTGGCGTGGGTGCCAGGGCAATTTTGAGCAGGTCGGCCACCGTGTTGGCGCCCAGCTTTTCCATGATGTTGGCGCGGTGCGCTTCCACCGTCTTGATGCTGATGCCCA
>CAZSZN010000260.1:0-3070 GCA_964610405.1 uncultured Macromonas sp.
GCCGCGGCATCTACGAGGCGCCGGGCATGGCGCTGCTGCACATCGCCTACGAGCGCCTGGTCACCGGCATCCACAACGAAGACACGATCGAGCAGTACCGCATCAACGGCCTGAAGCTGGGCCGCCTGCTGTACCAGGGCCGCTGGTTTGACCCGCAAGCCATCATGCTGCGCGAAACCGCGCAGCGCTGGGTGGCGCGTGCCATCACCGGCGAAGTGACGCTGGAGCTGCGCCGTGGCAACGACTACAGCATTTTGAACACCGAGTCGCCCAACCTGACCTACGCGCCGGAGCGCCTGAGCATGGAAAAGGTGGAAGACGCGCCGTTCACGCCACTGGACCGCATCGGCCAGTTGACGATGCGCAACCTGGACATCGTGGACACGCGCGCCAAGCTGGGCGTGTACTCCAACGCCGGGCTGCTGTCGCTGGGCCAGGGTGACGACTTCCTGAAACTGGGCCAATAACACCGGCCACCAGCGCAAAGGCCGGGCAACCGGCCTTTGTTTTTGATGACTTACGACAGCGCTACCAAAGGCATGTTGACCCGGCTCATCGTGGGCCAGGTGTCGATCCATTCCTGCATGACAGGGCTGCGGCTGGCCCTGCCGCTGTACGTACTGAAGCAGGGCCACAGTGCCGCACAGGCCGGCATTCTGGTCGCGTTGTTTGCCGCCAGCAATGTGCTGCTGGCCCTGCCCTGGGGCCGCCTGACCGACCGTTACGGACTGCAACGCCCGTGGTACCTGGCGTTGGTCATGGCTGGCCTCGGTGCAGCCCTCGCCGCGCTCGGGAACGGCTATTGGGCCTTTGGCCTATCCGCCCTGCTGACAGGTGGTGCGATGGGCCTGGCCCAAGTGGCCGTGCACCGACGCGCCGGCACGGTGCAGCTGGAAGCCCAGGCGCGCCGCGAACTGTGGGGCTGGCTGTCACTGGCGCCACCCGCGTCGAATCTGTTGGGGCCCGTGCTCGCCGGCTTGCTGCTGGACCACGCCGGACAGAGCGCGCTGGACGAAAGCGCCTTGCGCTGGACCTGCGTGGTGCTGGGCTTGCTGGCCCTGTCCAGCTGGTGCTGGATACGCGGCGTGCCCGAAAAAGTGGCCGACCCCAGCGCAGAAGCGCCAGCCTCTGGCGCCAAGCGCGAGTTGCTGGGCAATCCGAGCATCCGGCGCCTGCTCATCACCGCCTGGGCGGTGGCCACCTGCTGGGACGTGCACGCCTTCGTCGTGCCCATGTTGGGCCACGAGCGGGGGTTCAGCGCATCGGTGATCGGGTTGATTTTGGGGGCGTTCGCCCTGTCGGCAGCACTGGCGCGCCCCCTGTTGCCTCGCCTGACCGCAGGCTGGCACGAGCATTCGCTGATGTTCGGCTGCCTGGTGGCCACCGCTGCGCTGCTGGCGGCCTACCCGTTTTCGCCCAATCCATGGGTGGCGGGAGGCTTTTCGCTGTTGCTGGGCTGGACACTGGGCGCGCTGCAGCCCATGGTGCTGAGCCTGCTGCAACAGGTCACCCCGCCAGCCCGCATCGGCCAGGCCCTGGGGCTGCGGCTGATGACGGTGAGCGCCACCAGCGTCAGCATGCCGCTGCTGTTCGGCACCTCGGGCGTGGCCATCGGCATTTCGGCCATTTTCTGGGGGGGCTGGCGCGATTGCACTGGTCGGCGCACTGGTGGTGTGGACTCTGAATGCGGAACGGCCGCCCCCGGAACGCAACGTGCGTTAAGGCAACCCCTGCGCCCACTGCACCACTTCGGCGGCCATGCGCTCAGTAGCCTTGGGAGCACGCAAATCACCCGCCAGCACATGCTGGCCCACCGCCTCGCTGTAGTCCACCGCCACCAGCGTTTTGCGTTCGGCCCCGATGCGCGGGAACAGCGCCTTGATTTCCAGCGGATCGACCGTTTGATCGCCTTCCGAATAGAGCGCCAGCACGGGTGCCTGCAAGCCCGACAAATCGCTTTCGCGCACGTGTTTGACCAGAGCCATCATGGGAAACAGCGCGCGGGTGGGGTACACCTGTGTCCAGGCGTGGTTTTCGGCGTCATTGGGACCTGGGCGGCCACGGGTATCGCCCTCCAACTGCAGCGCCAGCTCTCGGCCCCACGGCTGGTTGATCAGTTCGGCCTTTTTGTCTTTGGGGCCGTAGTTGGGGGATATCAAGACGTAACCTGCCACACCCCGCCCTTCGGGCCGAGTGCCCAGCCACGTGGCCAGCGTGGCGCCGGTGGACACGCCGATCACCAACACCCGCTCGCCCAGCCGTTCGCCCACGCGCACAGCCTCCACCGCATCGGCCAACCAATCCTGTACCGACGGCTCGCCCATGGCATCGCTGCTGCGGCCATGGCCTGCCAGGCGGGTGTGGAACAGGTTGGCACCCAGGCGCTGGGCCACGGTTTCGGCCAATGGCGCCGTCTCCAGCCGCGATGCGGTGAACCCATGCAGATACACCACCGCCCACGGCGTGCGCTGGCCCGGCGCGCCGTGCCACACCACCTGTTTGTGCAGGCCAGCGCGGATGTCGGGGAATGCGGCCTCGGACCTTGCCAGCCAGTCGTCCAGCTGGGCTGCTGCGGGCGGTGCTTCGCGGGGGGTGGGCGCGTCCGGACCCAAGGTGTTTTGCGGCCCTGCAAAGTAAGCGGCCAAGGCCAACGCCACGCCCAACAGGACCGCGCGTGCGGCAAGCGACCACCGCCGCCCCTGTGTCGCATAAAACCCCATGTGCGCTCCCAACCGTGATGCCCTGACCGTCACACCACCACCGGCTCCGGCTCCAGCCGGATGCCAAACCGCTCGTACACGCTGGTCTGGATGGCCTTGGCCAAAGTCATCACCTCGCCACCGGTGCAGGGGTGTTCGGCGTCGCCCCGGTTCACCAGCACCAGGGCCTGCTTGTCGTACACGCCGGCATGGCCCACGGTCTTTCCCTTCCAGCCACAAGCGTCGATCAGCCAGCCCGCGGCCAGCTTGATGCTGCCGTCCGGCATGGGGTAGTGCACCACCTTCGGGTCGCGGCCGATGATGTCGGCGCACTGCTCGGGCGTGACGGTGGGGTTCTTGAAAAAGCTGCC
>CAZSZN010000261.1:0-3067 GCA_964610405.1 uncultured Macromonas sp.
CAGGGTTGGCCCACAGCCAGTTCACGCGGTGCACGTTCACAGGCACGGCGATGTAATTACCCTTGTGCTTCATCACGTCGCTCACGACCTTGGGCAACAGGTTGTCCCAGTTTTCGGCCTTGGCCACGTCGTCGATCGGGGCCAGCACGCCTTCGGCCGCCCACTCTTGCAGCGAGGGGCCCTTGATCTGGGCCGCAGCCGGGGCGTTGCCCGACACCACGCGCGACTTGAGCACCGTCATGGCGTTGTCGCCACCGCCGCCAGACACGGCGAAGTCTTTCCAGGTGTGGCCCTTGCCTTGCAGTTGCTGCTTGAGCGCGGCGGCCGCCTTGGCCTCACCACCACTGGTCCACCAGTGCAGCACCTCGACCTCACCGGCCTGGGCAGAAACGGCCGCACACAGGGCGGCAGCGGCCAACAGGCCACGCTTGAAAGAAACAGGTTGACGCATGATTTTGAAGTCTCCTTGGGAATGACCCTTGCGGGCCGTGAGGCGACTGGTGCAAGCAGAGCAGAACCAGTCACGGCGTCAATATTAATGTTTCGTTAATTTCTTAACATCAGGTTAAACCCTTAATGAACGATGAACGCCAAGCCGCCGCCGCAGGCCCGAATCCGTTAAGCTTTCACCATGAAACTGTTGCTGGCCGAAGACGACGCCATCCTGGCCGATGCGCTGAAAACCCAGTTGAGCGGGGCGGGCTATGCCGTGGAGCACGCGCCCAACGGGGCGGTGGCCGATTTCCTGCTGCAGCGCGAAGTGTTTGACATCGCGGTGCTGGACGTGGGCCTGCCCATGATGGACGGGCTGAGCGTGCTCAAGCACCTGCGCCAGCGCCAGCCCGACCTGCCGGTGCTGCTGCTGTCGGCCCGCGACGCGCTGGACGACCGGGTGGCCGGCCTGCAAGCCGGCGCCGACGACTACGTGACCAAGCCGTTTGACCTGCCGGAGCTGCTGGCCCGGCTGCAGGCCCTGCTGCGGCGGCGCCAGCCACGCGCCACCCCGGAAGCGGCCGACCAGTGGGCAGGCCTGCGGATCGAGCACGACCGACGCCGCGCCTCGGTGCGGGGTGAACCGCTGGAACTCAGCGGCCGCGAATGGACGCTGCTGACGCTGCTGGTGGAGCAGCGCGACAAGGTGGTGCACAAAGACGTGATCAACCAGACCTGGGCCGGCGACGGCGGCGAAACCGGCGCCGGCAACACCATCGAGGTGTACATCCACCGCCTGCGCCGCAAGCTGGAAGGCTCGGGCCTGGTGATCCGCACCGTGCGCGGGCTGGGCTATCTGATGGAAGCGGCTGAACCCTGATGGAGGCCACGCCCACCCCCACCGACGCGCCGCTGCCCCGGCGCGGCCTGAAGCTGTCGCGCCAGTTGCTGCTGTGGGTGCTGCTGCCCCAGGTGGTGTTGTGGATGGCGGGCGGGGCCGCCGCCTACCGCCTCGCCGCCAGCTACGTGGACCAGGCGCTGGACAACGGCCTGCTGCTGTCCAGCCGCTCGCTGGCGCGGCAGCTCAAACCGCTGGGCAACGGGCTGCTGGTGGACTTTCCCCGCGCAGCGCAAGCGATTCTGGAAGCCGACCCGGTGGACCGGCAGTTTTACATGGTGAGCTCGCCGCCGGGCGAGTTCGTGCTGGGCAACCGCACCCTGCCGCCCCCACCGCCCGAAGCGCTGGCCCACCCCGTGCCGGATCAGCCCTATTTCTACGATGGGCAAATGCCCGCCGCCGACAGCGAAGGCGAACTGCAACGGGTGCGCGCGGTGGCGCTGTACCTGACGCTGGACGGCGAAATCAACGCCGAACCCCAGCGCGTGCTGGTGCAAGTGGCGCGCAGCAACAACACCCGCGAACAACTGGTGCGCCGCATTCTGGTGGACATGCTGCTGCCGCTGTCCACCCTGGTGCTGCTGATGACGGTGATCGTGTGGGCCGGCATCCGCGCCGGGCTGTCGCCCATCAAACGCCTGACGCAGCAGGTGGAAGGCCGCGCCGCCAGCGACCTGACACCGCTGAAGCTGGACGCCGCCCCGCGCGAACTGCACGCGCTGGCCACCGCCTTGAACACCCTGCTGGCCGATGCACAACTGCACCTGGAAGCGCAAAAGCGCTTCATCGGTGACGCCGCGCACCAGTTGCGCACCCCGTTGGCCGGGCTCAAAAGCCAGTCGGAACTGGCGCTGCAACAAACACAAGACGCCGAGCTGCGCCAGCGGCTGGAACGGGTGCACGAAAGCGCCACCCGCAGCGCCCACCTGGTGTCGCAACTGCTGACGCTGGCCCGCGCCGAACCCGAGGCCGCGCTGACCCGCATGCAGCGGCTGGACCTGCGGCCCTTTGTGCAGGCCCTGGTGGCCGAATGGGTGCCGCGCGCACTGAAAGCCCATGTGGACCTGGGCTGGGATGAAACCGGCGGCCGGCCGGCCTGGGTGCTGGCCGAACCGTCGCTGCTGCGCGAGGCCATCGCCAACGTCATTGACAACGCGATCCGCTACGCGGGCGCAGGCGCTGAAGTGACGGTGGGGCTGGAGCCACACCCCGACCACACGGTGGTGTGGGTACGCGACAACGGGCCCGGCATCGCGCCAGACCTGCGTCAGCGGGTGTTCGAGCGGTTCTTCCGGGGCACCGAAACCGGCAACGGCTGCGGCCTAGGCTTGGCGATCGTGCGCGACATCGTGCGCCGCCATGGGGGCGAGGTGGAACTGGAACATCCCACCCCGCAGGGCCTGGTGGTGAGGCTGCGCCTGCCTCAGGCCTGAGCCACCACGCGGGCCATTTCAAGGCACTTGTTGCTGTAGCCCCATTCGTTGTCGTACCAGCTCACCAGCTTGACGAACGTACCGTCCAGCGCGATGCCGGCGTCGGCGTCGAACACGCTGGTGCAGACCTCACCGCGGAAATCGGTGGCCACCACCTTGTCTTCGGTGTACCCCAGCACGCCTTTCAGGGCGCCCTGGCTCTGCGCCTTCATTTCGGCGCAGATCTCGGCGTAGGTGGCGGCGCTGTTCAGTTCCACCGTCAGGTCCACCACCGACACGTCGCTGGTGGGCACGCGGAAGGCCA
>CAZSZN010000262.1:0-3052 GCA_964610405.1 uncultured Macromonas sp.
TCGACGAACTCGAACCCGCACAGGCCCATGGGGTTGTCAAACAGGTCAGCCATGGCAGCAACTCCTTCAGTTGGATTGAAGCCGAAACTTTATGCCACTGTCAATGCAATGGGTTTGCGTTCTTGCCATGGGTTTGCGATGATAGGCGCAAGAAAAATTTGTTTATAAAGGAATTGGCGAGATGTTGTTGCAAGAAGACCTGTTGGACGCGACGGACCGTCGCATCTTGGCCCATTTGCAAGCCCATGGCCGTGTCACCAACCTCGAATTGGCCGAGGCGGTGCACCTGTCACCGGCGCAATGCAACCGGCGCCACCGCCGGCTGGAGGAGCGCGGCTACGTCAAGCGTTACGAAGCTCGGCTGGACGCCACCAAGGTGGGGCTGGGGGTGCTGGCCTATGTGCACGTGACCATGGAGCGTGGGCACATCCGCGAGGTGGTGAAGTTCCGCGACATGGTCAGCGCCATGGGGCAGGTGCAGGAGTGCTATGCCGTCACCGGCGACTTTGACTACGTGCTCAAGGTGGTGGCGCGCGACCTCAAGGCCCTGTCGGATTTTTTGCTGGGCACGCTGGCGCAGTTGCCGGGGGTCAACGGAGTGCGGTCCAGCGTGTGCCTGGACGAGGTGAAGTGCACCAGCGAACTGCCTTTGTAGATTGGAATAAGACACAGCCAGCTTGCCGGTTGACTCACCGGCAGGCTGGCTGGCGTGGTGGGGTTTCAGCGGCTGTGCTTGGCGATCAGGGCACGGGCTTCGGCCGCCAGCTTCTTGCCGTCGATGCCTTTCTTGGCCACTTCAGCCACCCAGTCGTCTTCCACCACCGAGGCGGTGCGGCGCCAGCGTTGGGTTTCGGCGATGTCCAGCGCCACGATCTTGT
The DNA here is from genome assembly GCA_964610405.1 of uncultured Macromonas sp. Classification (GTDB taxonomy): domain Bacteria; phylum Pseudomonadota; class Gammaproteobacteria; order Burkholderiales; family Burkholderiaceae_C; genus CAZGDZ01. The sequence continues at coordinate 879 of CAZSZN010000262.1, forward strand.
TGCCGGCCTTGACCGCGATGTCGCGGCCCGCCTTGTCGCCCTCGTCCATGGCGCGGCCGAACAGGGCCGCCGCAGTGATGCCCGAGTTGTCGTCGATCACCTTCTTCAGGTCGGCCGGCAACTTGTCGTAGCTGGCTTTGTTCATGCTGAAGGCAAAGGTCTGGGTGTACAGGCCTTTGTCGCCGGCGAAGGTGGTGTGGTTCTTCACCAGCTCGTGCACCTTCAGCGACGGCGCCACTTCCCAAGGGATGGTGGTGCCATCGATCACGCCCTTGGACAGCGCTTCGGTGACGGCTGGCACCGGCATGCCGACCGGGGTGGCGCCGAGCTTGGTCAGCATGTTGTTGATGATGCGCGAGCCGCCACGCACCTTCATGCCGCGCAGGGTTTCCAGCCCCGTCACCGGTTGCTTGGTGTGGAACAGGCCGGGGCCGTGGGTGTGCACCGCGATCAGCTTGACTTCGCGGAACTCGTCGGCCGCGAATTTCTCCACGTACTCCTGAATGGCTTTGGACGAGCTTTCGGCGTTGCCGCTCATGAAGGGCAACTCGAACACCTCGGTTTTGGGGAACCGGCCCGGTGTGTAGCCGAGCACGGTCCAGGTCAGGTCCACCACGCCGTCCTTCGCCTGGTCGAACAGGGCCGGCGGTGCGCCACCCAGTTGCATGGCGTGGAACAGTTGCACCTTGATTTTGCCGCCCGATTCCTGCTCGACCTTGCGCGCCCAGGGCACCAGGGCGTTGGCCGGGATGGTGGCTTGCGGGGGGAGCATTTGGTGCAGCCGCAGCGTGACGGCTTGGGCGGCCGCCTGGCCCGCGAAGGTGGCGGCTGCCGCAGCGCCCAGCAGGGCGAGGGTGGTACGACGTCGGATGGAAATCACAGCTTGTCTCCTGTGGTGTTGTGAAACGGGATGTTCGCGGCAGGTGGCTCAAAGGTCAAGCACCAGCCGCGCACTGTGGCTGCGCGAGCAACAGGGCAGGAACTGGTCGTTGGCGGCCTGCTCGTCGGGCGTGAGGTAGTGGTCGCGGTGGTCGGGCGTGCCGCTGACGACGCGCGTCAGGCAGGTGCCGCACACGCCCTGTTCGCACGACATGGGGATGTCCACGCCCGCGTCGAGCAGGGCCTGCAGCGTGGTTTGTTGGGCCGTGACCGGGATGACCCGGCCCGATTGCGCCAGCTCGACCTCGAAACTGCCATCGTTGGCGGTGGACACGGGGGCGGCGCCAAAGAATTCGAGATGCAGCCGGTCTTCGGCCCAGCCCAGACCGCGTGCCGAGCCCAGCACCGCGTCCATGTAGCCTTGCGGGCCGCAGACGTACAGGTGGGCGCCAGCCGGGGCCGTTTGCAGCAGGGCGGTGATGTCCAGCCGTTGGTCGGCGGGGCCGTCGTCCAGGTGCAGGTGTACCCGGTGCGCGTACGGCGAGGTGGCGATGCGGTTCAAAAACGCGGTGCGCGACCGGGTGCGGCTGGCGTAGTGCAGGTCGAAATGGGCGCCTTGCAAGGTCAGGGTTTCGGCCATGGCCAGCAGCGGCGTGATGCCGATGCCACCGGCCAGCAACAGGTGGTACGGCGCACTTTCGGCCAGCGGAAAGTGGTTGCGCGGCGCGCTGATGTGCAGCTCATCGCCCTCGTGCACCAACTCGTGCACGGCCTGCGAGCCGCCGCGTGACGCAGCGTCGCGCAGCACCGCGATTCGGTAGTGCCCGTCGTCGGCCGGGCCGTTGCAAAGGGAGTACTGGCGCACCAGGCCGTTGGGCAGGTGCACGTCGATGTGGGCGCCGGCGGTGTAGGGCGGCAGCGTGCCCTCCAAGGGGGCCAGCCACAGGCCAGCGATGCCTTCGGCCTCGGCCTGTTTGCGCTGCACGCGCACACGCAGTGGGGTGGCGGGTGGGCTCATGGCGGCTCAGGTTTGCGGGGCCTGTTCGGCGGCCAGCCAGCGGTCGATCACCCGGCGCGCCTGCACGCCACCGGCGTCGATGTTGAGCTTGAGCAGCTTGCGCTCCGGGAACGCGCTCAGGTTGGCCTGCTGGCGCTCCAGCATCTCCAGGTCTTCGCTGAAGATCTTGCCCTGACCCTGGCGGATCTGGTCGGTCAGCGCCGTGTCGTGCGGGTTGAATTGGCGCGCCATGCCCCAGTGGTACCACATGGAGGTGTCGGTCTCGGGGGTGATGAAG
>CAZSZN010000263.1:0-2997 GCA_964610405.1 uncultured Macromonas sp.
AAGCGCCGCCGCCGCCGAAAGCCTGAAGAACCAGGCCGCCAAACTGGCCCAGGTGGTGGGCGTGTTCCGGCTGGACGGCAACGAACCCAGCGGCGCGCGCCAACTGGGTTACAGCGCGCGCTGAATCAGGATCTTCTGCACGTCGCTGGTGCCTTCGTAAATCTGGCACACGCGCACGTCGCGGTAGATGCGCTCCACCGGAAAGTCGCTCACCACGCCGTAGCCGCCCAGCGTCTGGATGGCGGCGGAGCAGACCTTTTCCGCCACCTCACTGGCGAACAACTTGGCCATGGCCGCTTCCTTCAGGCAGGGCTGACCCGCGTCACGCAGGCTGGCCGCGTGCCAGATGAGCTGGCGCGCCGCCTCCAGCTGGGTGGCGCAGTCGGCCAACCGGAAGCCCACCGCCTGGTGGTTGAAGATGGGCTGGCCAAAGCTTTCGCGTTGCTTGGCGTAGTCGATCGCCACCTCCAGCGCACTTCGGGCCATGCCCACGCTCTGCGCCGCAATGCCGATGCGCCCGCCCTCCAGCGCGCTCAGCGCGATTTTGTAGCCCTCGCCCTCTTCGCCAATGCGGTTTTCGGCCGGAATGCGGCAGTTATCGAAGTTGATCTGCGCCGTGTCGCTGCTGTGCTGGCCCAGCTTGTCCTCCAGCCGGGCCACCACGTAACCCGGCGTGCTGGTGGGCACGATGAAGGCGCTGATGCCCTTCTTGCCCGCCGCCTTGTCGGTCACCGCAATCACGATCATCACGTCACCGTGCTGGCCGCTGGTGATGAACTGCTTGACGCCGTTGATCACGTAATGGTCGCCGTCTTGGGTGGCGGTGGTGCGCAGGGCCGAGGCGTCGGAGCCCACGTGCGGCTCGGTCAGGCAGAAGCCGCCCAGCAATTCGCCTTTCGCCAGCGGCACCAGCCAGCGCTGCTTCTGCGCCTCGTTGCCGTAGCGCATCAGGATGGCGTTGACCGGGCAGTTGGTCACGCTGATCGTGGTGCTCACGCCGCCATCGCCGGCGGCAATTTCTTCGAGCACCACGGCCAAGGTCAGGTAGTCCAGCCCGGCACCGCCGTAAGCTTCGGGCACGCAGATACCGTAGGCGCCCAGTTCGGCCAGGCCCCGGTGGGCGTCCTTGGGAAAGTGGTGGTCCTTGTCCCACTGCGCGGCGTTGGGCCACAGCTGTTCCTGGGCAAAGGCGCGCACCGCGTCGCGGATCATCAACTGGTCGTCGTTCAGCAGCATCGGGCGTCCTCGGTCCTTTCTTAGACCAGTTCCAGCGCCACCGCCGTGGCCTCACCGCCGCCGATGCACAGCGTGGCCACGCCGCGCTTCAGGCCACGGGCCTGGAGCGCGTGGATCAGCGTGACCATGATGCGGGCGCCGCTGGCGCCGATGGGGTGGCCCAGCGCGCAGGCACCGCCGTTCACGTTCACCTTGTCGTGCGGCACTTTCAAGTCGTGCATCAGCGCCATGGGCACCACGGCGAAGGCCTCGTTGATTTCCCACAGGTCCACATCGGCCACGGTCCAGCCTGCCTTGGCCAGCAGCTTTTCGGTGGCGCCCACCGGCGCAGTGGAAAACCATTCCGGCGCCTGCGCGTGGGTGGTGTGCGCCACGATGCGGGCCACCGGCGTGCTGCCCAGCTTGGCGGCGGTGGACGCCTTCATCATCACCAGCGCGGCGGCGCCGTCGTTGATGCTGGAGCTGGCCGCGGCAGTGATGGTGCCGTCCTTCTTGAACGCGGGCTTGAGCGTCGGGATCTTGTCGATCTTGATCTTGCCCGGGCCTTCGTCGATGGACACCACGCGCTCGCCGGCGCGCTCTCTCACCGTGACCGGGGTGATTTCGGCGGCAAAGCTGCCGTCCTGGGTAGCGCGCTGGGCGCGGCGCACGCTCTCCTGGGCAAAGGCGTCCTGCTGCTCGCGGGTGAAGGCGTACTTGGCAGCGCAGTCTTCGCCAAAGGTGCCCATGCTGCGGCCGGGCTGGTAGGCGTCTTCCAGGCCGTCGAGCATCATGTGGTCAAAGATGCGGTCGTGGCCGATGCGGTAGCCGCCGCGCGCCTTGGGCAGCAGGTAGGGCGCGTTGGTCATGCTCTCCATGCCGCCAGCCACCAGCACCTCGTGGCTGCCGGCCAGCAGCATGTCGTGCGCGAACATGGCCGCGCGCATGCCGGAGCCGCACATCTTGCTCAGCGTGACCGCGCCGGCGCTTTGCGGCAAGCCGGCTTTCAGCGCGGCCTGCCGCGCCGGGGCCTGACCCTGGCCGGCCATCAGGCAGTTGCCAAAAATCACCTCGGTCACGGCCTCGGGCGCCACGCCGGCGCGCTGCACGGCGGCCTGGATAGCAGCGGCCCCCAGGTCGTGGGCCGCCAGCGAGACGAAGTCACTCTGGAAGCTGCCCATCGGCGTACGAGCCGCGCCGGTGATGACAATGGCGTCGGGGTTCAGGTTCGTCATGCAAGGTCTCCAAAAATCCATCGTTCAACCGCAAGACCCGAACCACCCCCGGCGCGCAGCGCGCGCGGCTGGGGCCGTCAGGCTTGTTCGCGCGGGTAGCGCTTGAGGGCGTTGCGGAACACGCCCATCACTTCCTCGGGGCGGCTCATGCTCACCCCCAGATCTTTCACCAGCCCGTCTTTCAGGCCATAGCACCAGCCGTGCACCGAAACCTTCTGGCCGCGCGCCCAGGCGTCCTGGATCACATTGGTCAGCGCCACGTTGCCCACCTGCTCGATCACGTTCATCTCACACAACACGTCTTCCTGCACGGCCACCGGCAGGTGGTCCAGCCGGCGGCGGTGGCGGATCTTCACATCGTGCACGTGACGCAACCAGTTGTCGGCCAGGCCCACCCGCGCCCCACGCAGCGTGGCCAGCACGCCGCCGCAACCGTAGTGGCCCACCACCAGAATGTGCTCAACCTTCAGGTACTCCACCGCGAACTGGATTACCGACAGCGCGTTCAGGTCCGAATGCACCACCACGTTGGCCACGTTGCGGTGCA
>CAZSZN010000264.1:0-2995 GCA_964610405.1 uncultured Macromonas sp.
AAGCGCCTGTTCACGCCCGAGTTCCGCAATCGGCTCGATGAGATCGTCAGCTTCAAGCCGCTGGACGAGCAGATCATCCTGCGTGTCGTGGACAAGTTCCTGCTGCAACTGGAACAGCAACTGGCCGAGAAGAAGGTGGAAGTCACTTTCACCGACGCCTTGCGCAAGTACCTGGCCAAGAAGGGCTTCGACCCACTCATGGGTGCGCGCCCGATGCAGCGACTGATTCAGGACACCATCCGCCGTGCGCTGGCAGATGAGTTGCTGTTCGGCCGCTTGACCGAAGGTGGCCGTTTGTCGGTGGACATGGACACCACGGTGGAAGACAAGCCCGAAGTCAAGCTGGACATCCAGCCTTTGCAGAAGAAAGATCGAGCCTCCAAGGCGGAGCCGGCCGAGCCGGAAGAGGCCACGGCCGATTGAGTGCGGCCCCTCGGCCCGTGCCATTCCCCAGCCGGTGATGTCCTCACCGGCTTTTTTCTGCGCGTTCATCCCCCAAACCGGGGATGGGCAGGGCCTGCGGGCTCGTCAATAATCGGCCCACCTCACCGCGACGCTTCATGAACACCCACACTTTTCTTTGGCACGATTACGAAACCTTCGGCGCCAAGCCCCGTCTGGATCGGCCCGCGCAGTTCGCGGCCATCCGCACCGATGCCGAACTCAACGAGATCGGCGAACCGGTGATGATGTATTGCCAGCCGGCACCGGATTTCCTGCCTGACCCCGAAAGTTGTCTGATCACCGGCATCACTCCGCAGCAGTGTTTGGCGCAAGGGGTGCCTGAGCATGAGTTTGCCGCCCGCATCGAGGCGGAACTTGCCTTGCCCGGGACCGTGGGCGTGGGCTACAACACCATTCGTTTTGACGACGAGTTCACCCGTTACCTGTTCTGGCGCAACTTGATGGACCCGTATGCCCGCGAATGGCAGAACGGTTGCGGCCGCTGGGACCTGTTGGACGTGGTGCGCATGACGTACGCGCTGCGCCCGGAGGGTCTGGCGTGGCCCAAGAAGCCGGATGGTCGCCCCAGCTTCAAGCTGGAGGATTTGACCCGCGCCAACGGCATTGCCCACGAAGCCGCGCACGATGCGCTGTCGGACGTGCGCGCCACGATCGCTGTGGCGCGGTTGATTCGGCAGCACCACCCCAAATTGTTCGAGTTTGCGTTTGGGTTGCACAAGAAAGACCGCGTGATGGCAGAACTTGGGCTGCCCGCCGAAGTGGGGCAGGCGCGGCCTTTCTTGCATGTGTCGGGCATGGTGCCGCCGGAAAAAGGCTGCCTCGCCGTCATGTGGCCGTTGGCCAGTCACCCCACCAACCGCAACGAATTGCTGGCCTGGGACCTGACGCACGCCCCCAGTGTTCTGGCCACCATCAACGCGGCCGAGCTGCGTCAGCGCATGTTCACCCGCACCGAGGATCTGCCCGAAGGCATGGCCCGCTTGCCGATCAAGAGCATCCACTTGAACAAGTCGCCCATGGTGGTGGGCAATCTGCGTACCTTGCGGCCTGAGATGGCACAACGGTGGGGCTTGTCTCTGGATCAGGCCCTGGCCCATGCAGAGCAAGCGGCGGCGTTGCCCGATCTGAGTGCGTTGTGGCGCGAGGTGTTCGAGCGCCCGGAGGCCAGCGCACCGGTGGATGTCGATCAGGACTTGTATGGCGGCTTCATCGGGCCAGGTGACCGGCGTCGGCTGAACCACCTTCGCACCCTGGATCCGACAGATCCGGCTTGGACCCAGACCGGTTTTGACGATGAGCGTTTGCCAGAGTTGGTGTTCCGCTACCGCGCGCGCAATTTTCCGCAGACTTTGAAGGCTGAGGAAACCGCGCGTTGGGCCGCCCATTGCTCGGCCCGTCTGATGGAAGGTGCTGGCGGCGCGCTGACGCTGGAACAGTTGTTCGAGCGCGTAGATGGACTGGCCGAGCAAGCCAGCGAGCGGGGCGACGATCGCGCCGAGGCGATCCTCGGTGAGTTGTACGACTACGCCGAGTCGCTCGCCAGCGATTGGTGAAGGCGTCGCTTAACGCCGCCCGCCCAGCAAGCCGCCGAGCAAGCCGCGCACCAGTTGCCGGCCGAGGCCGCTGGCCACGCTGCGGGCTGCGGTTTTGGCCATGGTTTGCACCAGGCCGTCGTACTGACCGCCGCGCGGGCCGGTGCGGCCAAACAATGCCTCGTTGACGACTTGTCCCAAGCCGCCGCTTTCGGCTTGACCCGCTGCGCCTCCACTCAAGCCCGGCACACGCGGTGTCTGGGGGGCCTCCGCCGAATTGGCTGGGGTCGATTCGCCGCGTGCGCCGGCGTGTGCCCGCAGCACTTCGTGCGCGCTTTCGCGGTCCAGCACCTTTTCGTACACACCGGCCACCAGGGAGCCCTGCAACAGCGCCTGGCGTTGCTGCGCCGTGATGGGACCGATCTGGCTGCCCGGTGGCAGCACAAACACGCGTTCCGTTTCGCACGGCCGGCCCTTGGCATCGAGCAGGCTCACCAGCGCCTCGCCCACCGCCAGCTCGGTGATGGCCGCTTCAATGTCCAGCCCCGCCTTGGGGCGCATGGTTTGCGCGGTGGCTTTCACCGCCTTCTGGTCGCGCGGGGTGAAGGCGCGCAGCGCGTGCTGCACCCGGTTGCCCAACTGGCCCAGCACGCTGTCCGGAATGTCCAGCGGGTTCTGTGTGACGAAGTACACCCCCACGCCCTTGGAACGCACCAGCCGCACCACCAGTTCAATGCGCTCGACCAGCACCTTGGGTGCCTCGTTGAACAGCAGGTGGGCCTCGTCGAAAAAGAACACCAGCTTGGGTTTTTCGGGGTCGCCGATCTCGGGCAACTGCTCGAACAGCTCGCTCAGCATCCACAGCAGGAAGGTCGCGTAAAGGCGGGGTGCGTTCAGCAGCTTGTCGGCCGCCAGGATGTTCACCACCCCCTTGCCGCCCACGGTCTGCATGAAGTCGTTGATGTCGAGCATGGGCTCGCCAAAGAACTTGTCGCCGC
>CAZSZN010000265.1:0-2975 GCA_964610405.1 uncultured Macromonas sp.
GATCGACATGTCGTTGTCGTTCAGGATGACCAGCAAGCGCGAGTCGCTGACGCCCGCGTTGTTCAAGGCCTCGAACGCCATGCCGGCGGTCATGGCGCCATCGCCAATCACCGCGATGGCGTGGCGGTGCTCGCCCTTCTGGCGCGCGGCCATGGCCATGCCCAGCGCGGCCGAAATGCTGGTGGACGAGTGCGCGGTGCCAAAGGCGTCGTATTCGCTCTCGCTGCGCAGCGGGAAGCCGCTGATGCCGCCCCACTGGCGCAAGGTGCTCATCCGGTCGCGGCGGCCGGTCAGGATTTTGTGGGGGTAGGTCTGGTGGCCCACGTCCCACACGATGCGGTCGTGCGGCGTGTCAAACACGTAGTGCAGCGCCACCGTCAGCTCCACGGTACCCAGGTTGGAGCTGAGGTGCCCGCCCGTTTTGGCCACGCTGTGGAGAACGAACTCCCGCAGCTCGTCGGCCAGCGGGCGCAACTGGGTACGGGGCAGGCGCCGCAGGTCGGCGGGCGTGTTGATCGTGGAAAGCAGGCCACTCATGTGTTTTGGTCTCGTCAGTTGGCGCGGCATCAATGGGTGCGGCGCACCACCCAGTCGGCAATGGCGTGCAGGGCACGGGTATCGGTCAGGCCGCTGCTGTCCAGTAGGGCGTGGGCTTGTTCCAGCAGCCCATCGGCATAGGCCTGTGCCCCCTGCAAACCCAGCAAGGAGACGAAAGTGGGTTTGTCAGCGGCCGCATCTTTGCCGGCGGTTTTGCCCAGCGTGGCCGAATCGGCGGTCACGTCCAGAATGTCGTCCACCACCTGGAAGGCCAGGCCCAAGGCGCGGCCGTAAGCTTCCAGGGGCGCCCAGTGTTGCCCAGCTGGGGCCACTGCGGTGGCGCCCATGGTCACACTGGCCAACAACAAGGCACCGGTTTTGCGGCGGTGCATGTCTTCCAGCGCGGGTTGCGTCAACACCTGGCCCACGCCAGCCAGGTCGATGGCTTGCCCACCCGCCATGCCGCTGTGGCCGGCCGCCAGCGCCAACTGCCGGCACAGTTGGGCCGATTGGGCTTCAGTGAGGCTGCCATCGTCGGGCACCAGCAACTCAAATGCCAAGGCCTGCAACGCATCACCGGCCAACAAAGCCGGCGCCTCGCCGTAGCGCACATGCACCGTGGGTTTGCCACGCCGCAGCACGTCGTTGTCCATGCACGGCAAATCGTCGTGCACCAGGGAATAGGCGTGCACCAACTCCAGCGCACAAGCGGCGCGCAGGGCAGCCAGTTCGGTTGCAGCGGCCAAGGGCCCTCCGTGCACCGCCTCGGCGGCGGCCATCACCAGCAGGGGGCGCATGGCCTCGCCCAGCCCGGCCGGGGCATCGGCCGGCACCCACTGCTCCAGGCAACGCTCCACCCGTTGCAGTTGGGTCTGGGTCCATTGTGGAAAGTCAAAGCCCTGGGCCACCACCGTCATGCCGCGCCCCCGGTCCAGGGGCGTGCCTCGCCGTTGTCCAGCACCCGAATTTGCTGCTCCACCGCTTCCAGCTTGGTGCGGCACAGTTGCAACAGGGCTTCACCACGTTGGTACTGGGTCAGCAGCTCGTCCAGCGGCAGTTGACCGGCGTCCAGGCGGGCCACTAGCGCCTCCAGCTCCTGAAAAGCCGCTTCGTAGGTGGAAGGCAAGGGGGCGTCTTTGGGCGACGCGGTAGGCTTGGCCATGTCGGGATGAGTTTGAAAACCTTCAATTTTAGGCTTTTCAAACCCACGCGTGGCTGACGCATTCCAACGCCCCCGCAGCCTGCACCGGCACAACAGCGCCAGGGACTGGCAAATTTTCGCCTTCCTGCCACAATGGGCATCGTCTTCACTCGCAGGAGCGCGGCATGCAACCCACCCCTCCGGCAAGCCAGCCATGAAGCGCCCGGCACTCTACAGTGGCCGGCAACGTGGGGTTGCGCCAACGTCCGTTGAAGCCCCTCCTGCCCCCACCCGCCGTGCCCGTCTGTGGGCAAAAACCAAAGTGTGGTCTGCCCGGCCTGGGGCGTTGTGGGCGGGCCTGGCGTTGGTGGGTGGTCTGCTGGCATTCAACCTGTGGCAAGGTGGCCGGCTCTCGGCCCCGCTCACCCAAGACGCGATCAACCAGGCGGTGCTGCACGCCCTGAACACGCAAACCCTGCCCTCGCCCGCCGCGCGGGCCTACGAAACGGTGCTGCCTTCGGTGGTGCGCGTCACTGGCTACGTGACCCACCCCAAAACCGGCGAAGACATCGAACACGGGGTGGGCACTGGCGTGGTGATCGTGGACACCGGCGTGATCTTGACCAACCTGCACGTGGCGGCCGGCGCCCAAAAGCTGCACATCACCTTTCACGATGGGCAAGAAACCACCGCGCGGGTGATTGGCGCCCAACCCGAAAGCGACCTGGCGGTGCTGCAAGTCCAGGAAGTGCCCGACGACCTGCGGCCCGCCACCATGGTGTCCACCGATGGGCTGCTCCCTGGCGACCGGGTAGCGGCCGTGGGGTTCCCGTTTGGCATCGGCCCCTCGGTGTCTTCGGGCGTGGTGTCGGGCCTGCAACGCTCGTTCGAATCGCCCGACGGCAAGCAGTCCATGGACAACCTGATCCAGTTCGACGCAGCGGCCAACCCGGGCAATTCCGGCGGCCCGCTGGTGAACATGGACGGCGAGGTGGTCGGCATCGTCACCGCCATCTACAACCCCAACCGGCAACGCACCTTCATTGGCATCGGCTTTGCCGTGCCGATTGAAAGCGCGGCCTCGGCCGCCGGGTTGCCGCCGTTTTAGCGCTGTCGCAGTCACGTCTACCCTCTCCACGAAAGGCCCAACATGAACGCATTCACGCCCCATGCCGACACCGCGCCCCTGATGGAACGCATCCTGTACGAAGTGAAACGCGTGGGGGTGGGGCAGGACCGTTTTCTGGAACGGGTGATGGTGGCCATGCTGGCGCTGGGCCACCTGCTGGTGGAAGGC
>CAZSZN010000266.1:0-2974 GCA_964610405.1 uncultured Macromonas sp.
GGGCCCAGGTCGATGATCCAGTCGGCCTCGGCGATCACATCCAGGTCGTGCTCGATGACCACCACGCTGTGCCCACCATCGACCAGGCGGTGCAGCACGCGGATGAGTTTGTCCACGTCGGCCATGTGCAGACCCACGGTGGGCTCGTCGAGCACGTACAGGGTGTGCGGCGCCTTCTGGCCGCGCCGCCCCACCTCGTCGCGCACCTTGGTGAGTTCTGTGACGAGCTTGATGCGCTGCGCCTCGCCGCCGCTGAGCGTGGGTGAGGGCTGGCCCAGGGTCAGGTAGCCCAGCCCCACATCTTTCAGCAGTTGCAGCGGGTGGGCGATGCTGGGCATGGACGCGAAGAAGTCCACGGCTTCGTCCACTTCCATGCGCAGCACGTCGCCAATGCTCTTGCCGCGCCAAGTGACGGCCAGCGTCTCGGGGTTGAAGCGCGCGCCGTGGCAGGCCTCGCAAGGCACTTTCACGTCGGGCAGGAAGCTCATCTCGATGGTGCGCATGCCCTGCCCTTCGCAGGTGGGGCAGCGGCCGTCACCGGTGTTGAAGCTGAAGCGCCCCGGCGCGTAGCCGCGTGCCTTGGCTTCCAGCGTTTCGGCGTAGAGCTTGCGGATGGTGTCCCAGAAGCCGATGTAGGTGGCCGGGCAGGAACGCGGCGTTTTGCCAATGGGGGTCTGGTCCACTTCCAGCACGCGCTGGATGGCCTCGCTGCCCACCACGCCTTCGCAGCCTTGCCATTGGGGGCGTTCGCCGGCGTGCCAGGCGTCGCGCCCGGCTTTGGTGGCCTGCATCTGCACGGCGGCGGCCACGTTGGTGAGCAGCACATCGCGCGCGAAGGTGGACTTGCCCGAACCGCTGACGCCGGTGATGGCGACCAGGCGTTTGAGGGGCACCTGGGCGGTGACGTTTTGCAGGTTGTGGAGAGTGGCTCGTTTGACAGTGAGCCAGTCGATATTTTCTTCGCCCGAGGGTTGTGAGTGGGGTGACGAGGGTGCGGGGGGCTCCGCATACTGCGAGCAGAAATTGTCGCCCCCCGCACCCTCGCCACCCTGCGTGACGGCATTGGATGGCGAAGCAACAGCCCGCCGCGCCTGCAACGGGTGCTTCATCGCATACAGCAGGTAGCGCCCGGTCTGTGAATCCTGCGCCGCCATCACATCGTCGACCGAACCCTCAGCCACTACACGCCCACCCCGCACCCCGGCACTGGGCCCGATGTCGATGACGTGGTCGGCCCGGCGGATGGTGTCTTCGTCGTGCTCCACCACCACCAGGGTGTTGCCCTTGTCGCCCAGCTTGTGCAGGGCGTTGAGCAGGATCTGGTTGTCGCGCGCGTGCAGACCGATGGTGGGCTCGTCGAGCACGTAGCACACGCCCTGGAGGTTGGAGCCGAGCTGCGCCGCCAGGCGGATGCGCTGCGCCTCGCCACCGCTGAGGGTGGGCGCGCCACGGTCCAGCGTGAGGTAGCCCAGGCCCACCTCTTCCAGGAATTCCAGGCGGCTCTGGATTTCGGGCAGCAGGTCGCGGGCGATGTCGGCCTCGCGCATGGTGAGACCTTGCACGGCAGACGAATCACCCTGCACAGAGCCTGCCACGGCGAGCGGTGCCTGTTGCAAGGCCTGCACCCACAGGCGCACGTCGCGCACGCTCAGTCGAGCCAGCGAGGTGATGGTCTGCCCATGGAACTTGACGGCCCGTGCCGTGGCGTTGAGGCGCGTGCCCCCGCAACTGGTGCAAGGCTGGTCGGCCACGTCTTCCACCTCGGGCTCGGCAAAGCTCTGCTCGCGGCCTTTCTGGTCGTCGTCGCGCACGGAATCGTCGAACGCCTTGCGCTGTTCGCGCGTGAGCTGCACGCCCGTGCCCACGCAGTCGGGGCACCAGCCGTGCTTGCTGTTGTACGAGAACAGGCGCGGGTCCAGCTCGGCATAGCTGGTGGAACACAACGGGCAGGCGCGCAGCGTGGAAAACACCTGCAGCCGTCCGATGCCCACGGTGGATTCACCGTTGGCCATGGCTGCCTCCAGCCGGTGCATGCCCGACAGCACGTGCACCACGCCTTTGCCGTGTTCCAGCGCGCGGGTCAGCAGTTGGCGCAGTTCGGCTTCCGATTCGGGAGCAACGTCCAAGCTGCCCACAGGCAATTCGATGGTGTGTTCCTTGAAGCGGTCAATGCGCGGAAAGCCCTGCGTGGGCAGGAATTCGCCGTCCACGCGCAGGTGGGTGTAGCCGCGCGGGCGCGCCCAGTCGGCCAGTTCGGTATAGACGCCTTTGCGATTGACCACCAGCGGCGCCAGCAGGCCGATGTGCTGACCACGGAAGGCCGTCATCAACTGCGCCAGGATGCTTTCGGGCGTTTGCGGCTGCACGGGGGTGTCGTCGTGCACGCAGTGCTGGGTACCCAGCTTGACGTACAGCAGGCGCAGGAAGTGCCAGACCTCGGTGGTGGTGCCCACCGTCGATTTGCGCCCGCCGCGCGACAGCCGCTGCTCGATGGCCACGGTGGGCGGGATGCCATAGACCGCGTCCACCTCGGGCCGGCCGGCAGGCTGCACGATGCTGCGCGCGTAGGCGTTGAGGCTTTCGAGGTAGCGGCGCTGGCCTTCGTTGAACAGGATGTCGAACGCCAGCGTGGACTTGCCCGAACCGCTGACGCCGGTGATGACGTTGAACTTGCCCCGGGGGATGTCGACGGACAGACCCTTGAGGTTGTGTTCCCGCGCGTTGATGATGCGGATGGCGTGCGAATGCGACGCAGCGGCTTCGGGCGCAGGCATGCCGACACTCGCCGAGGTGAGGGGTGTGCCGGGCGACGATTTTTGGCCGCGCAGCGGACGGTATGAGGAGTCCGGCACACCCCTTGCCTCGGCAGCGTGCGCCAACGATGGCATTCCGTTGACAGGCACCCCTTCGCCACGAACGGGCAGGTAATCCGTCACCCGCCCTTCTTGCGCCATGTACAGCTCGCCCACTGCCT
>CAZSZN010000267.1:0-2951 GCA_964610405.1 uncultured Macromonas sp.
CCACGCTCACGGTGGCGCGGGTCATGATGATTTCGGTGTAGCGGCGCTCGTCCAGTACCTGGGTCAGGCCGGCGGCCAAAGCCATCAGTGTTTTGCCGGTGCCCGCCGTGCCCGCCAAGGTGACGAAATCCACTTCGGGGTCCATCAACAGGTTGAGGGCGAAATTCTGTTCGCGGTTGCGGCTGCACACGCCCCACACCGCGTTCTTCAGGTGGGTGTAGTCGCGCAGCGTTTTCAGAACGGCGGTTTTGCCACGCAACTCGGTCACGCGGGCGTACAGCGGCGGCTCACCGGCTGCTTCAAAGTACACGAACTGGTTGATCACCATCTGTTCCGCGATCGGGCCACCGATGCGGTAGAAGGTGTGGCCCCCTTGTTGCCAGCTTTCGATGGTCTTGCTCTGGCGGGTCCAGAAATCGGGCGGCAAGGCCATGGCGCCGGTGTAGAGCAATTCGTCATCGCCCAGGGCCTTGTCGTTCTGGTAATCGTCGGCGGCCAGGCCCAGTGCCCGGGCCTTGATGCGCATGTTGATGTCTTTGGACACCAGCACTACTTCGCGGTTCGGGTGCTTCTCGCGCAGCGCCTGCACCACGCCCAGGATCTGGTTGTCCGCCTTGCCTTGGGGCAGGCCCAGGGGCAGGGTGTTGCTCAGTGGCTCGGTCTGGAAGAACAGGTGCCCGGAAACTTCGGTGTTGCCCAAGGCGGCCAACGCCAGTCCTTGCGCGATGTCGCCGTGCTGCGCGGCCAGGCTGTCCAGGGTGCGGCTGGCCTGACGGGCGTTGCGCGCCACCTCGCTCATGCCCTTCTTGTTGCTGTCCAGTTCCTCCAGCACGATCATCGGCAGGTAGATGTCGTGTTCCTCGAACCGGAACAGGCTGGTGGGGTCGTGCATCAGCACGTTGGTGTCCAGCACAAACAGCCGGGTCGGGCCATGGGCGGTGCGCTTGGCCTTGGTGCGGCTGGCGGTGCTGGGCTTGGGTGTGCTGGCGCGAGCGGGCGCCGCAGGGGCAGCAGCAGCCGTGGTGACCGGGCTGGAGGGCTGCACAGGCGCTGCTGCGGCCAAGGGCTTGGCCGCAGACGCTTGCGCCACAGCGGGGCTGGCCACTGCTCGCGCCGGGGTGGCGGCCTTGCGGCTGCGCGGTGCCGGTTTGGCGACGGCGTTTGCTGTTTCAGGCGAGGTGGCGGGTGCCGTGATGGGAGCCGCTGCCGGTGCAGCTTGCAGGTTCACACGGGCGGCTTTGCGGGTGGGGGCTGGAGGCAGGGGCATGGGTTGAATGGGGTGCCGTCAAACAAAAAGCCGCCAGGGTGAGCCGGCGGCTTGTCGTGGGGGATGGGAGAACCGAGATTCGAAACTCAGGGGCATGAGTCCATTATGCACCAGCAAAATGGGGATGCCGCCGAGCCCCGGCGACGCCCCAAGGGTCGCTCAGGCGGCCACTTTGAGCGTTTTCACCGCTTTCAAGACTTCGTCCACATGACCAGGGACTTTCAGTCCACGCCATTCCTGCAGCAGCAGACCGTCGGCGCCAATCAGGAAGGTGCTGCGCTCGATACCCTTGACCTTTTTGCCGTACATGATCTTGTTCTTGACCACGCCGAACATGTGGCACATTTTTTCTTCGGTGTCGGCGATCAGCTCGAACGGCAGTTCCAGCTTGGCCTTGAAATCGTCGTGCGACTTCATGTTGTCGCGCGAGACGCCAAACACCTGCGCACCGGCTTTGACGAAATCTTTGTACTTGTCGCGGAACTGCATGGCTTCCGTCGTGCAGCCCGGGGTATTGTCCTTGGGGTAAAAATAAAGGATGATGGTCTGGCCCAGATGGCTTTGGTGGGTGACCTTGATCCCTCCTGTCGCGTTGGCTTCGAATTCAGGAATGGGTTTATTGACAACAACGGCCATGTAGCGGGTCCCCTGCGTGGTTGGTAGGCAACAATGGCGTCCGGGTAGTGGTCCACCGGACACAAACCGGTATTTTACCGCGAACGGTTATTGTTCGTCTCCGTGGCCTACCGCAGAGGATGGTCTTTCGAGCAGCAGGGCGGCCACGACCCGCCTTCCTTCGCCGGCCAGGATGTTGAAGGTGCGGGCCGCCGCCATGGTGTCCATGGTTTCCACCCCAATGCCACGTTCAATGAGTGGGCGCAACAGCGCGGGGTGCACGAAGCGCAGTTGTGTGCCGCTGCCGAAAATCACCAGCTCTGGCTGTTCGCGGCCCAAGGCTTCAAAGTGCTCGGCAGTCAGGGTTTCGCGGCTGTCGCAGCCCCAAGGTTCCAGCCGGCCTTGCGAGCTGACCACGACGCTGGACTCGAAGCGCTGACCGCTGACCACCACCCAGCCGGGCCCATGGGCCTGGATCGACAGGGTGTCGGTGCGGTCTGGTTGAAGCTTCATGGAGGGGCCTTCGGTAAAGTGTGGTGAAATTATAGGTTTCACCTCCAAACTGCCATGTTCCCGCCCACCATTCAAAAATCAGCCAAACTGGCCAATGTCTGCTACGACATCCGGGGGCCCGTGCTGGACAAGGCGCGAGCGATGGAGGAAGAAGGCCACAAGATCATCAAGCTCAACATCGGCAACCTGGCGGTGTTCGGGCTGGAGCCGCCGGACGAGATCCTGCAGGACATGATTCGGAACCTGCCCAACGCGGCGGGTTACACCGACAGCAAAGGCCTGTTCGCGCCGCGCAAGTCGGTGGTGCACTACACCCAGGAAAAGCGCATTGCCGGCGTGACGGTGGACGACGTGTACCTGGGCAACGGTGCCAGCGAGCTCATCACCATGAGCATGAACGCGCTGCTGAACGCGGGTGACGAGATCCTGGTGCCGGCGCCCGATTACCCGCTGTGGACGGCCTCGGTGTCGCTCTCGGGTGGCACGCCGGTGCATTACATGTGCGATGAACAGGCGGGCTGGACGCCTGATCTGACCGACATGGAACGCAAGATCA
>CAZSZN010000268.1:0-2934 GCA_964610405.1 uncultured Macromonas sp.
GGAGTATTACGACGCGCTGGACCAAGGGCGCCTGCCCATCGTGCGGGGCTTGGCCTTGAACCGCGACGATCTGCTGCGCCGCAGCGTGATCATGGCCATCATGTGCCAGGGGCACGTCGAATTCGAATCGGTGGGCCTGGCCCACTTGGTCGATTTCCGAACTTACTTCGCCCGCGAACTGGAGCGCCTGCAGGACATGACCGATTTGGGCTTGGTGCGGGTGAGCGACACCGCCATTGAAGTGACCCCCGCCGGTTGGTACCTGGTGCGCGCCATTGCGATGGTGTTTGACCGCTACCTGCAGGTGGACCAGGACCGGGCGCGGTTTTCCAAAATCATCTGAGCCCGGCTCAGGCCTGCTGCTACAGTTTGCCCATGCTGGATTCAATGACGTTGTCGGCGCTGGTGATGGGCCTGTTGGGCGGGCCGCACTGTGTGGCCATGTGTGGCGCGGCTTGCGCGGGCATTGCCCGCGCCGCAGAACCGCGCAGTACCCGCGCGCTGTGGTCGTTCCAGGTGAGCCGGCTGGTGGGCTACAGCCTCATGGGGGCTTTGGCCGGTGGCACCGTGCAAGGCTTGGCGTGGATGGGGCAGCACACGGCGGTGATTCGCCCGGTGTGGACGATGATGCATGTCGCCGCGCTGCTGCTGGGCCTGGTGCTGGTGTGGCAAGCGCGCCAGCCGGCGTTCATTGACGGTTGGTCGCAAACCCTGTGGCGCAAAGTGCGGCCGGTGATGGTGGCCATGGGGGGCCGGGCGCCAGTGGTGCTGGGCGTGGGCTGGGCCTTGATGCCGTGCGGGCTGCTGTATTCGGCCTTGTTGGTGGCGTCGCTGTCGGCCAGTGCCTTCAGCGGTGCGCTGATCATGGCGGCCTTTGCGTCCGGCACCATGGTGTCGCTGGTGGCGGGGCCGTGGTTGTTGCTCAAACTCAAAGACGCCCGTTCGGGCGGCTGGGGCATACGCCTGGCGGGCGTGGCCTTGGTGCTCACATCTGGCTGGGCGCTGTGGATGGGCATCACCCAACCCACCGGCCTGTGGTGTTAAGGCTCAGCCCGACACCGAAGACGACCCGCGCGAGGGCAGGGTGGCCAGCACCAGCCCCAGCAGCGCAATGCCAAAGGCGGCCCATTGCAGTGGCGTCAGCCGTTCGCCCATGAACAGCACCCCAATCGCGGCCGCGCTCAGGGGCAGCATCACGGTGAACACCCCAGCCTGGCTGGCTTGTACCCGCTTCAAGCCGGTCATCCACAGCCACACCGTCCACACGCTGGCGGCCAAACCGTAAAACACCAGCAGCGCCCACAACGCCCCGCTCATCTGGCCAAAGTCGTAGTGCCAGGCGGCCCACACGCCCGCCGGCGTCACCAGCGCCAGGCCCCACAGGTTGATGATCGCTGAGATGCGCTTGGGCCCCATGTGTTGCGACAGGCTTTTGCCGATCACCACGTAAGACGCTTCGCACACCACGGCCGCAAACACCAGCAGGTTGCCCCATACGGGCAGCGCGATGCCCCAGAAGGTGGCCGGGGCGGTGGCCGAGGCGCTGACGGCCGGTTTGTCCAGCGAAAACAGGGCGATGCCCAAGGCGGCCAGGGCGATGGCGGTGAGGGTGCGGGTGTTGAGCTTTTCGCGCAGAAACAGCCAGCTCAGCACCGCCACCACCGCCGGGATGGACGACATCACCACGCCCGCAGCGGTGGCCGTGGTCAGGCTGATGCCAAACAGCATGCAAATGGAGAACAGGAAATTGCCCAGGAAGGATTCCAGGAACAGCAAGGCGCGCATGCGCGGCGTCAAGGCCGGTTCTTGGGGGGGCTTGCGCAGCCAGTGGCCCATGGCGACCGCGCCAATGCCAAACCGCAACCAGGCCAGCAAGAACACTGGCAACACTGCCACCAACGGCTTGGACAAAGCGACGTAACTGCCGACCAGGGCCATGCTCAAGGCCAGGCAGCCATAAGCGCCCCAGGGGGTGCGTGTGGGATGGTTGGTGTGGGCAGCAAGTGTCATGTTGGGGCACCATCATGCACGAAGTTGGCTCACGTGACGGGCGTGGCGCAGTGGTTTTTCCCTCATTTAAAAACGTGCTTTCATATTGTGGAATTAGAGAGTGTTGCAGCGCGGAAAAATTTCTCAATATAAAAGATGGACATTCACATTGAGAAATTAAAGATGTAAGCAGTTGATTTTAAATGATTAAAAAAATGTCTTATATAAGACATAAGATTCAGCCGAAAGTCTTCTATAAGACTTAAACTTGCACCAACGGCATCGGTCTTGCATGCAAGCGAGCCGGGTTCTGACCTCACTGCAACTTCCAAGGAGTCCTTCATGCCTTCGTCCATCAACCAACAACTGAGCCGCCAGCAGCAAATCGAAGCGCTGGAAAAAGATTGGGCCCACAACCCGCGTTGGAAAAGCGTCAAGCGTGGCTACTCCGCCGCTGACGTGGTTCGCCTGCGCGGCAGCGTGCAGCCCGAGTACACCTACGCTCAGCGTGGTGCCGAAAAGCTGTGGGACAAAGTGAACGGCGGTGCCAAGAAGGGCTACGTGAACGCCTTTGGCGCCATCAGCGCCGGCCAAGCCATGCAGCAGGCCAAAGCCGGTCTGGAAGCGGTGTACCTGTCGGGCTGGCAAGTGGCTGCCGACGGCAACACCTCCGAAACCATGTATCCCGATCAGTCGCTGTACGCCTACGACTCGGTGCCTACGATGGTGCGCCGCATCAACAACACCTTCAAGCGTGCCGACGAAATCCAGTGGGGCCGTGGCATCGAGCCGGGTGCTCCCGAGTTCATCGACTACTTCCTGCCCATCGTGGCTGACGCAGAAGCCGGTTTCGGCGGCGTGCTCAACGCCTTCGAGCTGATGAAGAACATGATTGCTGCTGGCGCAGCAGGCGTGCACTTTGAAGACCAGCTGGCTGCCGTGAAG
>CAZSZN010000269.1:0-2912 GCA_964610405.1 uncultured Macromonas sp.
AGACCCACATCGGCGACTCCAACCCGCTGGGCAAAATCCCCTGCCTGGTGATGGAGGGTGGCGAAGCGGTGTTCGATTCGCGGGTCATCGTTGAGTACCTGGACACGCTGTCACCCGTGGGCAAGCTCATTCCCACCGCCGGCCGGGAACGTGTGGAAGTCAAGACCTGGGAGGCGCTGGCCGACGGGGTGCTGGACGCTGCCGTGCTGGCCCGGCTGGAAACCACCTGGCCTGGCCGGGCGGCCGGTGAACGTTCGCAAGCCTGGATCGACCGCCAGCTGGGCAAGGTGCACCAGAGCCTGCGCGCCATGAGCCAGGGCCTGGGCGACAAACCCTTTTGCCACGGCGTGCACCTGACCCTGGCCGACTTGGCCGTGGGCTGCGCGCTGGGTTACCTGGATTTCCGTTTCCCCGCCATCGACTGGCGCGGCCCCTACCCCAACCTGACCAAGCTGTACGACAAACTGGCCCAGCGGGCCAGCTTTGTCGATACCCAACCGCCGGCCTGAGTCTGCCAACGGCGCCTTGTAAAAGGTGCCGCGAAGCGCCCCGGGACAAAGGGAGGAGGGAGGGAGGAGGAGAATCGCCCTCGGGGTGCGCTGCAACCCTGGCGGGTTGACCGGCTTCGCGGCACAGATAACAGTTTCGGCGGCTTGCACCGCCCTCGTGCTACTTGGTGGCGCCCAACCGCCACAAGTTCCCCAAACCGGGGCGAGCTGCCCATTTCAATTGCAACCATTCGTATCCCAGACGCCCCCAAGCGGTCAGCGGGCGGCCGTAGAGAATGAGGCCGATGGCCAGCAAAATCAACGGCATCGCCAGGTACACCCAACCGGTCAAGGTCTCGCCAGCCCAGGCCACGCCCACCGCCAGCGCCACCACCGGGTTGACGAAGGAATAGCTGCCGGCCAGCGCGGCCGAGGTGTTTTTGAGCAGCCACAGGTAAGCGTTGAGCGTGACCAGCGTGCCCATGACCACCAGATACCACCAAGCCAGGGCCGACGCCCAGGTGACCTGCGACCAGGCGAACTGCCGGGCAGACGGCTCGAACAGCCCGGCCACCACCAGGCCCAACAGCCCCCCCAACAACCATTGCGCGCCCGACGCCATGGCCGGCGGCGGCAAGGCCCAGCGCCGCGAAGCGTACGACCCCAGGCTCCAACACAGCGGCGCACCAAACGCACACAGGGTGCCCAGCCAGGTGGCGGAAAAGTCGCCCTCCAACACCAGCACCATGGCGCCCGCCGCACCGAGCGACAGGCCGAGCCAACTGGTCCAGGGCACGGGCTCGCCGCCCCAGCGCGTCCACAGCGCCAGCCACATGGGCATGGTGGTCACGACCGTGGCCATCAGGCCCGAGCCGATGCCCAGTTTTTGCGCCATCACCACCAGCGCCATGGCGGCAAACGCCATCAAACCACCAATGGCCGCACACTGGCGCCACTGCGCCGCCGTGGGCCACGCCTGCCCCTGCCAGCGCGCCCAGGCCAGCATCACCAGCCCCGCCAGCACGAAGCGGGCGCCGTTCATCAGCACCGGCGGCAGCGACTGCATGGCCACGCCCAAGGCGTAATAGGTGGTGCCCCAGACGATGTAGACGATGGTCAGCGCCCCGGCCACCCGCCACGTGGTTTGATTGCCTGAGGAGAAAAACATAGGTGAAAAGCCCTGTTGGTCGGATAATTTACGGCAGTGATGGCCTTGGCCGTATTTTGAACAGGATTTCCCACGAATGCAAGCTAATTTACAGCCAGACACCATCGACGCCGGAATTCTTACGGCCTTGAGCACCGACAGCCGACGTTCGTACGCCGACGTGGCGGCCGAAGTGGGCCTGTCCACCGCCGCCGTGCACGAGCGGGTGAAGAAGATGGTGGAGCGCGGCGTGATCGAGCGCTTCTCCCTGCGGGTGGACCCGGACAAGGTGGGCCTGCAATTCACCGCCTTTGTGGCGATCCGCAACGACGGCGGTGTGCATTGCCGCGACATCGCGCCTGCGCTGCGCGACATGCCCGAGGTGCTGGAACTGCACAGCGTGGCCGGCGAGTTCGACTTTCTGGCCAAAATCCGCGTCACCCACGCGCGGGCGCTGGAAAGCGTGCTCTACCGCATCAAGGCGGTGCCGGGGGTGGCGCGCACCACCAGCACGGTGGTGCTGAACACCGAGTTTGAGGACCGCCCGCTGCAACTGCCCCAGGGGGACGCGGGCGAACCGGCGGCCTGATCGTTTTCAGGCCGCCCCCACTTCAGTGCAGGGTGGAGAGGAACTGCTGCAGTTCCGGCGTTTTCGGCGCCCCAAACAGCTCGGCCGGCGGCCCCATCTCATGCACCCGCCCCTGGTGCATGAAGATCACCCGGTCGCTCACCTTGCGGGCAAAGTTCATTTCGTGGGTCACCATCAGCAGCGTCATGCCCTCGCGAGCCAGACCCTCCACCACCGACAGCACCTCGCCCACCAGTTCCGGGTCCAGCGCGGATGTAATCTCGTCGCACAGCAACACCCGAGGCTGCATCGCCAGCGCGCGTGCGATCGCCACCCGCTGCTGTTGGCCGCCCGACAATTGGTCCGGGAAAGCCGCGAACTTGTCGGCCAGGCCCACACGCTCTAGCAGGCGCCGTGCCAGGGCTTCCAGCTCGGCTTCGGGCGGCTTCTTCACCAGTTGCGGCGCCAGCATGATGTTGCGGCCCACCGTCAGGTGCGGGAACAGGTTGAACGACTGGAAAATCATGCCCACCTGCTGGCGCAAGGCCCGCATGGCGGCGGCATCGTCGTACACCAGCGGCATGTCCTGCACCTTCAGCGCGCCGTGCTGGAAGTTCTCCAGCCCGTTGATGCAGCGCAGCAGGGTGCTCTTGCCCGAGCCGCTCTTGCCGATGATGGCGATCACTTCGCCGGGGAGCACGCTCAAGTC
>CAZSZN010000270.1:0-2882 GCA_964610405.1 uncultured Macromonas sp.
TGCGCGAGTACCAGCCGCACGACGACGTGCGCCACATCGACTGGAACGTCACCGCCCGCCTGCAGCACCCCCACGTGCGGCAATACATGGAAGACCGCGACTTGGTGGCCTGGTTCGTGCTGGACCTGAGCCCCTCCCTGTCGTTCGGCGCTGATCAGCGCGACAAGCGCCGGTTGCTGGAGGAGTTTGTGGCCCTGCTGGCCCGCGTGCTGGTGGGCGACGGCAACCGGGTGGGCGCACTGCTGTACGGCCAAGGCGCCGAACGCGTGCTGCCCCCCGGCGGCGGCCGGCAACAGGTATTGAAGCTGCTGCACTTGCTGCGCCAGGCCCACGTCCCTGGCGGCGAAGACCCATCCACCGAAACCCGCCTGACCGATTGGCTGGCCAGTGCCGGTCAATTCTGCAAGCGCCGCTCTGCCGTGTTTGTCGTGTCCGACTTCATCAGCGCCCCCGGCTGGCATGTGCCCTTGGGCCGACTGGCCCTGCGCCACGACGTGCTGGCGGTCCGCCTGTTCGACCCGCTGGAGCTGAACCTGCCCGATTTGGGCATGCTGCCCCTGCGCGATGCCGAAAGTGGCGAACGCCTGTGGGTGGACACCCACGACCGCGGCTTCCGCGAGCGCTTTGCGCGGCTGGCCGCCGAGCGTGAAACGCTGCTGCGCCAGCATTTGACCCAAGCCGGGGTGGATACCCTGGAATTGGCCACCGATGACGACTTGGCCGAAGCCCTGCTGCGGCTGGCCGCCCTGCGCCGGCGTCGTCCCACGACCGTTGCCGCCCAAGGAGGCACCCGATGACCTGGCCCCCACTGCCCGTCACCTTTCTGTGGCCCGAACTGCTGTGGCTGCTGCTGGCCCTGCCCTTGCTCGTGCTCACCTACGGGTGGCTACTGCGCCGCCGTCGCCAACTGGCGGTGCGCTACGCGAGCCTGTCGCTGGTGAAAGAGGCCATGGGCCACCGCATGTGGCGCCGCCACGTGCCCCCGGTGCTGCTGTTGCTCGCCATAGCCGCCATGTTACTGGCCTCGGCCCGGCCGGTGGCCACCCTCACCCTGCCCAACCTGCAGCAAACCATCATCCTCGCCATGGACGTGTCGGGCAGCATGCGCGCCACCGACGTGGAACCCAACCGCCTCATCGCCTCGCAGAACGCGGCCAAAGCCTTCCTCGTCGAACTGCCCCGGCAAGTGAAGGTGGGCATCGTCGCCTTCGCGGGCACGGCCCAGGTGGTGCAGCCCCCCACCCTGAGCCGCGAAGACCTCAACGCCGCCATCGACCGCTTCCAGATGCAGCGCGCCACCGCCATCGGCAGCGCCATCGTGGTGTCGCTGGCCGAAATCTTCCCTGACGCCGGCATCGACGTGGCCGAACTCACCTACGGCCCTGGCAACACCCGGGGTCGCGCCATCGACGCCCAGCGCGCCGAAAAGCCAGCCCACACCCCGGTGCCGCCCGGCTCGTTCGACTCGGCCGCCATCATCCTGCTGACCGACGGGCAACGCACCACCGGGGTGGACACCATGCAAGCGGCGCAAATGGCTGCCGAACGCGGCGTGAAAATCTACACCGTGGGGGTGGGCACGGTGGAAGGCGAAACCATCGGTTTCGAGGGTTGGTCCATGCGGGTGCGGCTGGACGAGGAAACCCTGAAAGAAGTGGCCACCCGCACCCACGGCGAATACTTTTACGCGGGCACCGCCGACAACCTGCGTCAGGTCTACGAGTCCCTGGGGACGCGGCTGACCGTGACGCGCAAGGAAACCGAGGTGTCGGGCCTGTTGGCCTTGGTCGGCGCTCTGCTGGCCCTCACAGCGGCCGGGCTGTCGCTGCTGTGGTTCAACCGCATCGCGTAAGCCGCCACACGCCCTCTTCAAACCGCGCGGGAACCCCCGGGGTACAATCCCGGTCCCTTTTTCAACTCAATGGGAGTTGTTTCACCCTTCCCGCGCTGATTCGTTCACTCGTCTCATAAAGCGCTTCCCTGCCCCTTCATAGGGGGAGTCTTTAGGTCAAGACCACCATGTCTGATTTGAGTCTTCAATTGCAGCAGGCCGCAAGCCAATTGCCCGTTTCCAGTTACTTCGACGAGGCGCTGTTCCAGCGCGAACTGGAGACCATCTTTCAGCGCGGGCCCCGCTATGTGGGGCACACCAACGCCGTTCCCAACGTCGGCGACTACCACGCCTTGCCCCAGGAGGGCGAAGGCCGCGCCCTGGTGCGCACCGGCAACGGCGTGGAACTGGTCAGCAACGTCTGCCGCCACCGCCAGGCTGTCATGCTCAAAGGGCGCGGCAACCTGGGCGAAGCCAAGGCCGGCCACGCCGCCGGCAACATCGTGTGCCCGCTGCACCGCTGGACTTACAGCGGCGGCTCGGCCATGGGCCAGTTGGGTGAACTCATCGGCGCGCCCCACTTCGCGCAAGACCCCTGCCTGAACCTGCAGCGCTACCCCTTGCGCGAATGGAATGGCCTGCTGTTTGAAGACAACGGCCGCGACATCGCCGCCGATCTGGCGAACATGGGCCCCGCGTCCACGCTGAGTTTTGACGGCATGGTGCTGGGCCACGTGGAGCTGCACACCTGCAATTACAACTGGAAGACCTTCATCGAGGTCTACCTGGAGGACTACCACGTCGTGCCCTTCCACCCCGGGCTGGGCAACTTCGTGACCTGCGACGACCTGCAGTGGGAGTTCAAACCCGAGTACTCGGTGCAAACCGTGGGCGTGCAAAACCTGCTGGGCCAAAGCGGCAGCCCCGCCTACCAGAAGTGGCACGACGTGCTGATGGCCTACCGCAACGGCGAACTGCCCGAGCAAGGCGCCGTGTGGCTGACCTACTACCCCCACATCATGGTGGAGTGGTACCCGCACGTGCTCACCGT
>CAZSZN010000271.1:0-2868 GCA_964610405.1 uncultured Macromonas sp.
CGCACGGCCGCATGAGCCCGTTCCAGCAGGCGCAGATGTTCAGCCTGCAGGACGCGAACATCCACAACATTGCCATTGAAGGCGTGTTCGACGACTGCCAGGACATCGTGAAGGCGGTGTCCAACGACCTGGCGTTCAAGCGCCAGTACAAGATCGGCACGGTCAACTCCATCAACTGGGCGCGCTTGCTGGCGCAGGTGGTGTACTACTTCGCTGGCTACATCCAGGCCACCACGTCGAACGACCAGAAGGTCAGCTTTGCGGTGCCGTCGGGCAACTTTGGCAACGTGTGTGCCGGCCACGTGGCCCGCATGATGGGCCTGCCCATCCACCAACTGGTGGTGGCCACCAACGAGAACGACGTGCTGGACGAATTCTTCCGCACCGGCGTGTACCGGGTGCGCGGCAGCGCCGACACGTTCGAGACGTCGAGCCCGTCGATGGACATTTCCAAGGCCAGCAACTTCGAGCGTTTTGTGTTCGACCTGCTGGGCCGCGATGGTGCGCGCACCCAGGCGCTGTTCGGTGATGCGGTGAACCGCGCAGGCCGTTTCGACCTGAGCACCGACCCGCACTTTGCCCAGGCTGCCAGCCGCTACGGTTTCGTCAGCGGCAAGAGCACCCACGCCGACCGCCTGGCCACCATCCGCGACACCTGGGAGCGTTTCGGCCAGATGATCGACACCCACACCGCCGACGGCGTGAAAGTGGCGCGCGAGCACCTGACCCCTGACGTGCCCATGGTGGTGCTGGAAACCGCGCTGCCGATCAAGTTTGCCGAAACCATCGTCGAGGCGCTGGGCCGCGAGCCCGAGCGGCCTGCGAAGTTCGAGGGCATCGAAGCCCTGCCCAAGCGGGTGCAGGTGATGCCGTCCGACGTGGCGCAGGTCAAGGCCTACATCGCCGCGAATTGCCACGGCTGAGTCTTTGGCTTGCCTCCCCCACGCATGACCGCTCCGATCGCCGCCACAGCCCTGCGCCCGGGTTTGATGTTGCTGGAAGACGCGCTGGCCCAGTTGCTGGCAGCAGCCTTGCCCGTTTCCGACACCGAAACCGCGCCTACTTTTGAGGCGGATGGCCGGGTGCTGGCGCAAGATGTGGTCTCGGCGCTCGACGTCCCGGGGCACGACAACACCTCGATGGACGGTTACGCGGTGCGAGTCGCCGACTTGCAAGCTGCGGCTGGCGGGGCCTTGCCGGTCTCGCAGCGGATACCCGCCGGGCATGGGGGCGCGGCGTTGCAGCCGGGCACGGTGGCCCGCATCTTCACGGGTGCGCCGGTGCCGGCCGGTGCCGATGCGGTGGTGATGCAGGAAGAGGCCGAAGCGGTGGGCGAGGCCGACGGCCAGCCGCTGGTGCGCTTCAAGACTGTGCCCAAGCCGGGCCAGTGGATCCGCAGCCAAGGCGAAGACGTGCGCCGGGGCTCCGTCGTGCTGCCCCGAGGCACGCGCCTGGGACCGGCCGAACTGGGGTTGGCGGCCAGCATCGGGTTCGCCCACCTGGCCGTGACCCGCCGCGTGCGCGTGGCACTGTTTTCCACCGGCGATGAACTGGTCACGCCCGGCGACGTGCCGCCCGAGCAGATGAAGCCCGGGGCGATTTACAACTCCAACCGCTTCTTCCTGCGGGCGCTGCTGCAGCGCCTGGGCTGCGATGTGAGCGACCTGGGCATCGTGCCCGACCAGCGCGACGCCACGGTGGCGGCACTACGCTCGGCGGCCGAGGCGCACGACCTGATCCTGACCAGCGGCGGTGTGTCGGTGGGGGAGGAAGACCACATCAAACCCGCCGTGCAGCAGTTGGGCGGACTGGACCTGTGGCAGATCGGCATGAAGCCGGGCAAACCTTTTGCCCACGGCTGGGTAAGCCGCGAGGGTGCGGCTGGCCGGTGCCATTTCGTGGGGCTGCCGGGGAACCCGGTGTCCAGCTTTGTGACTTTTTTGTTGCTGGTGCGCCCCTTTTTGCGGCGCTTGCAGGGCGTGCAGGGTGCCGAAGTGGCCGGCTTGCCGCCGACCCAGCGCCTGGTGGCCCACTTCGACCTGCCCAAGGGCGACAAACGCCGCGAATTCCTGCGCGTGCGCCGCAACGCCGACGGCGGGCTGGTGCTGTTCTCCAACCAGAGCTCGGGTGTATTGACCTCGGTCGTGTGGGGGGATGGGCTGGTGGACAATCCGCCCGGTTGTGCCATCGCGTATGGTGACGAGGTGGATTTCCTGTCTTTCGATTCGCTGCTGTCCTGACGCTTCATGAGCATTCAAGTCCGATTTTTTGCCGCCATCCGCGAAGCCGTGGGCACCGCGTCGCTGACGCTGGACACCCAGGCCGCCACCGTGGGCGCCTTGCGCGACGAGCTGATTGCCCGAGGTGGCGTGTGGGCCGACGCGCTGGCTCGGGGCAAGTCGGTGCGAGCATCGGTCAACCAAGCCATGGCCGACGATGCGGCCCCGTTGGTACCAGGGGCCGAGGTGGCGTTTTTCCCCCCGGTCACCGGTGGTTGAGCCGAGGTTGCGATGAGCCAGCCCCGCGTCAGCATCCAGACCGAAGACTTCGACCTGAATGCCGAGGTGCTTGCCTTGCGCAGCCAGGACGCCCGTGTGGGTGCGGTCTGCGCCTTTGTGGGCACCGTGCGTGACCGCAATGACGGCCAGAGCGTGTCCACGATGGAGCTCGAACACTACCCCGGTATGACGGAAAAGGCCATCGAGGTGATGATCGATGAGGCTTTCCGCCGGTTCGATATCTTTGGCGCACGGGTGATTCACCGCGTGGGCCTGTTGCAGCCGCTGGACCAGATCGTGCTGGTGGCGGTGACGTCGGCCCACCGGGGCGAGAGCTTCCAGGCCTGCGAATTCCTGATGGACTACCTGA
>CAZSZN010000272.1:0-2864 GCA_964610405.1 uncultured Macromonas sp.
CGGCGGTATCGCTGGGCGCACTGGAGGAGTACTTTCTGGTGCAAGGCCGCGAATGGGAGCGTTTTGCCTGGCTCAAGAGCCGGGTGGTCGCGCCGCGCCGTGCCGTCGAAACCGGCGGCGCGCAGGCGTTGCGCGGCGTGGTGCTGCCCTTCGTGTTCCGGCGCTACCTCGACTACAACGTGTTCGAGTCGCTGCGCACCCTGCACCGGCAAATCCGCGAACACGCCAGCAAGCGCGCCGCTGGCCACCCGGAGCGCGCCCACGACGTCAAGCTCTCGCGCGGCGGCATCCGCGAAATCGAGTTCACCGTGCAGCTGCTGCAGGTGGTTCGCGGCGGCCAGTTCCCCGAGCTGCGCACCCGCCCCACCCTGGCCGCGCTGCCGCGCCTGGAGCGCGCCGGCCTGATGCCGGCCGACAAGGTCAACGCGCTGGCGGCCGCCTACGACTTCCTGCGCCGGGTCGAGCACCGCATCCAGTACCTGGACGACCAGCAGACCCACATCCTGCCCACCCGCGACGACGACCTGGCCTGGATCGCCCGCACCCTGGGCTTTTCCGATGCCTGCGCCTTCCTGCACGCGCTGGACGCGCACCGCGAAACCGTGGCGCAGGAGTTCGACACCCTGCTGGGTGCCCCCACCGGCCAGTGCAACGGCAAGGGCTGCAACGGCAAAGCCCGCAGCGCGGTGGAAGACCTGCAGTCGGTGCTGCCACAACTGCCGGCGGCCTTTGCCGCCAAAGTGCAGGCCTGGTGCGAACACCCTCGCGTGCTGGCCCTGCGCGAAGACACCCGGCTGCGCTTGGCCCGGCTGGTGCAGCGCACCGGCGCCTGGCTCGACGAAGGACGCGTCAGCGAGCAAGGCGCGCTGCGCATGGCCGACTGGATCGAGCCGCTGCTGCGCCGCGAAAGCTACCTGGCCTTGTTGCAAGAGCGACCCTCGGTGCACGAACGCCTGCTGCGGGTGTTCGGCGCCGCCAAATGGCCGGCGCGCTACCTGCTCAAGCACCCGGGCGTAATCGACGAACTCGCCGGGCGACAGTTGTACGAGGAGCGCTTCGACCCGACCGTGTTCGAAGGTGAACTGGAAGCGCGCAAACGCTCACTGACCAACACCGGCGAGGACGACGACGAAGCCTTGCTCAACCTGCTGCGCCGCGCCCACCACGCGGAAACCTTCCGCACCCTGGCGCGCGATGTGGAAGGCGTGCTGACGGTGGAACAGGTCGCCGACGACCTGAGCGCCCTGGCCGATGCGGTGCTGCGCGTGACCGGCCGCTGGTGCTGGGAACGCCTGCGCCAGAAGCACCGCGACCAACCGCGCCACGCCATCATCGGCTACGGCAAGCTTGGCGGCAAAGAACTGGGCTACGGCAGCGACCTCGACATCGTGTTCGTCTACGAAGACGACGACGAACGCGCGCCCGAAGCCTACGCCGCTTTCGTGCGCAAGATGATCAACTGGCTGACCGTGAAAACCGGCGAGGGCGACCTGTTCGAAATCGACACCGCGCTGCGCCCCAACGGCAACTCCGGCCTGCTGATCACCAGCTTCGACGCCTACACCAACTACCAGCAAAACCGGGGCAGCAACACCGCCTGGACCTGGGAGCACCAGGCCATCACCCGGGCCCGGTTCGTGGTCGGCTCGGCCGCCCTGGCACCCAAATTCGACGCGGTGCGCGAAGCGGTGATCACCGCCCCGCGCGATGCCCGGGCCCTGGCCGAGGAAATCCGCGCCATGCGCGACAAAATGCGCGCCGCCCACCCGGTGCGCGACGGCCTGTTCGACATCAAGCACAGCCCCGGCGGCATGATCGACGTCGAGTTCATCGTGCAGTTTCTGGTGCTGTCACAGTCCGGGGCTCACCCCGAGTTGCGGGGCAACCTGGGCAACATCGCACTGCTGCAATGTGCCGAGCAGGTGGGCTTGCTGCCCGCCGGCCTGGGCACCGCAGCGGCCGACGCTTACCGCGACATGCGCCAGCGCCAGCACCGCGCTCGGCTGGACGAAACGGCGACCCAGATCGACCCTGCTGCCATCGCGGCGCACATCGACGCGGTGCGTCGGCTGTGGGCGCAGGTCTTGGGGGATTGACAGGAACCGGGTCGGGCGGGTCTGCGCCCGAGACCGCCCTCAAGCGCCTTGGTAAGCGGCTGTCGGCGGCAGGTGTGACGCCATTTCCTTGCGGAAACGGTTGAGCTCCTGCACCGATTTGAAGCTTTGCTCCATCAGCAGACTCATGTTGTGCAGGATGCGGTCCACCACCTTGGTTTCCCAGGTGCTGTCGAACTGGATCTGCTGGCTCAGCCACTGCTCCAGCCACTCGGGGTCAGGCAGGCGGCTCTGGATGGTGTCGCGCGGGTAGTGCGCCTTGCTCACGTGCAGGTTGGTCGGGTGCAGCGCCTGCGCGGTGCGGCGGGCGCTGGCCATCAGCACCCCCACCTTGGCGAACGCGGCCCGCGC
Organism: uncultured Macromonas sp.; assembly: GCA_964610405.1. Lineage (GTDB taxonomy): Bacteria > Pseudomonadota > Gammaproteobacteria > Burkholderiales > Burkholderiaceae_C > CAZGDZ01. The sequence goes on from CAZSZN010000272.1 coordinate 2,466, forward strand.
CTCGTCGCCAAACTTGCCGATCGCGCGCTTCATGTAGCGCAAGTAGGCGCCACCGTGGCGCGCCTCGTCCTGGCTCAGCGTCTGGTAGATGTGCTTGATCACCGGCTCGGTGTGCCATTCGGCGGCCCGGCGGTACCAGTGGTTGAGGCGGATTTCGCCGCAGAAGTGCAGCATCAGCGTTTCCAGCGCCGGCGCCGGGTCGAATTCGAAACGGATGTCGTGCAGTTCCTGCTCGGTCGGCACCAGGTCGGGGCGGAAGCGGCGCAGGTACTCCATCAGCACCAGGGAGTGCTTCTGTTCCTCGAAGAACCAGATCGACATGAAAGCGGAGAAGTCGCTGTCGTCGCGGTTGTCGCGCAGGAACATCTCGGTGGCCGGCAGCGCCGCCCACTCGGTGAT
>CAZSZN010000273.1:0-2835 GCA_964610405.1 uncultured Macromonas sp.
ACCCGCACCAACCTGGAAGCCGCCGACGAAGTGGCGCGCCAGGCCCGCCTGCGCGACTTGGGCGGCCTGATCGTGATTGACTTCATCGACATGGAAGAGTCGCGCAACCGCCGCGAGGTGGAAAACCGCCTGCGCGACGCCCTGCGCCAGGACCGCGCCCGCGTCCAGTTCAGCTCGATCAGCAAGTTCGGCCTGCTGGAAATGAGCCGCCAGCGCCTGCGCCCCACGCTGGCCGAGGGTGCTTCCATCCCCTGCCCGCGCTGCGGCGGCTCCGGCCACATCCGCGACACCGAATCGTCGGCGTTGCAGATCCTGCGCATCATTCAGGAAGAATCGCTGAAGGACAGCACCGCCGCCGTGCTGGTGCAAGTGCCGGTCGAGGTGGCCAGCTTCCTGCTGAACGAAAAGCGCACCGAAATCACCAAGATCGAGCTGAAACAGCGCATCAGCGTGCTGCTGGTGCCCAACAAGTCGCTGGACACGCCGCACTACAAGCTGGAGCGCATCAAGCACGACGACCCGCGCCTGGACAACCTGGACGCCAGCTACAAACTGGCCGACGAGGTTGACGACGTGGCCAGCTTCACGCGCCGCAGCCAAGAGCGCACCAACAAGCAGGAACCGGTCATCAAGGGCGTGGTGTTCGACGGCCCCGCACCGGTGGCTGCGCCCAAGCCCGAGGTTGCCGCCCCTGCCCCCGTGGCCGCCCCGGTGACAGCTGCGCCCGCAGCAGCCCCTGCCGAAACCGGTTTCTGGGCCTGGCTCAAGCGCCTGTTCGGCGCGCCGCCGGCGGCCCAACCGGCGCCGGCAACCGCCCCTGCTGCCCCCAGCCCGGAAGGCCGCAAGGAAGCCAAGGACGAAGGACAGCGCGGTCAACGTGGCCGTGGCCGCAACGACCGTGGCGGCAGCTCGCGCGGCGAAGGCCAAGGTGACAATGCTGGCCGCCGTGGTGAACGCAACGAAGCACGTGCCGGGCGTGCAGACCGCCCTGAAGGTGAAAGCCGCGAACCCCGCGAAGGCCGCGATGGCGCCCGCCGGGAGCGTGGTGAACGCGGCGACCGGGGTGAGCGCCAAGGTGCCGACCGAGGTCCGCGTGCCGACGGCGCCCCACGCGGCGAGCGACGTGATCGAGTCCGTGACGACAGTGCCAACCGTGCTGACGCTGCCCAAGCCGCGCCCGTGACCGGTGACACCGCCGCTGAAGCTGCACCGCAGAGCCACGAACCGCGCCGCGAACGCAACGAGCGGGGCGAGCGCGGTGAAGGCCGCCGTCGTGGTGGCCGTGGTGAAGGTCGCCGTCAACCCGGTGCGGAAGACGTGACCAGCGCAGACCACGCCTTGGCCGCCGATGCAACGGTTTCGACCCCCGTGACGGACACCCCAGCCAGCGACGCGCCGGCCACCGAAGGCCGTGCACCGCGCGAACGCCGCAGCCGCGACCGTTATGGCCGCGACCGCCGCCAAGCCAACGAAGAAGCTGCCACCGACACCCCGGCGACCGCTGAACTGAACGTGCCGGTCAGCGCGGCGGCCGACGAAGCAGCGCCTGCACGCTCCTACTTCACACTGCCAGCCGCCGCTGCGGCCGACGCACAGCCGACCGTGGCCGAAGCGCAGATCGAAGCCGTTGCACAGCCGGAGGCTGCTGCGGTGGTGGTGGAAGCCTCTCTGGCACCGGTTGAAGCCCCGGTGGCCGTGGCCCCAACACCCGAAAGCGCGCCGGTGCCCCAGGCCTTCCAACTGAAGGTGGATCAGCTGGCCGCGATCGCCGAACAGGCCGGCCTGCAGTGGATTCAGTCCGACACCGACAAGGTGGCCCAGGTGCAAGCCGCGATTGCGGCGGAACCCAAACCGGTGCACGTGCCGCGCGACCCCAAGCCGGTGGCCGTGGTGGACGAAGGCCCGCTGGTGCTGGTGGAAACCCGCCGCGACCTGCGCGAGATGAAGCTGCCTTTCGACGCCTGACCCACGGACCGCTGCCATGAGCACCCCAACCGATGCCTTTCCGGTGGTCCCCGATCTGCACTGGGGTGCCGAGTTGCACACCGGCGACGCCCGCATGGACGACACCCACGAGGAGTTCGTGGACATGCTGGCCCGCCTGCGGGCCATGGAAGCCGGCCCGGCGCAGTTGGAGCTCTACCGCGAACTGACCCGCCACACCGAAGCGCATTTTGCCCAGGAAGACCGCTGGATGGTGGCGACCGGCTTCGCGGCGGACAACTGCCACGCATCCCAACACAACAGCATTCTCGAAACCATGCGGGCGGTGGAGACCCACTACCTGCAAGGCGATGCCGAGATCTTGGGCCGCATGGCCGATGCACTGGCCGAGTGGTTTCCGGCCCACGCCAGCAGCATGGACGCCGGTCTGGCGCAGCACATGAAGTCGGTGCAGTTCGACAGTCGCACAGAAACGCTGGCCGATCCGTCGCTGGTCCGCCCGGCCACCATGAGCGGCTGCGGCAGCGTCAGTTGCAGCTGAACGCAGCACACGCCTGACACGGTTGCCCCGGTGCCCCACGGCCCGGGGCAATTTTTTTCAAACCGGCCACCCCGGCTTTCACAACCACCACCCACCCCACGGCGCTACCATCGCTGCACACCACCAACCGGAGACTGTGCATGCCCGTGATCACCAACATCGAAGACCTGCGCGTCTTGGCCGAGAAACGGGTGCCCCGCATGTTCTACGACTACGCCGACAGCGGCTCGTGGACCGAAGGCACCTACCGCGCCAACACCGAGGACTTCCAGCAAATCAAGCTGCGCCAGCGCGTGGCGGTGAACATGGACAACCGCAGCACCGCCACCCAGATGGTAGGCATCGACGTC
>CAZSZN010000274.1:0-2831 GCA_964610405.1 uncultured Macromonas sp.
GCAGCAGCAGGTCGGCCCAGTCGCAGGTGGCGGCGCTGGCGTAGGCTTCCTGCACGACCACGAACTCGGCGCGCTCCAGCGCACGGCGCACGGTGGCCTGGTCGGGCATGGACTGGGCCGGGTTGGTGCAGGCGATCCACAAGGCTTTGATTTCGCCGTCGGCGGCGGCCTGGAACATCTCCACCGCGGTTTTGCCGGGGGTGACTGGCAGTTCAATCCCGGGGTTCAGGCCCCAGAGGGCGGCCACTTCAGCGCGGTGCACCGGGTTGGCCAAGTCGCGGTGGGCCGACAGCAGGTTGGCCAGGCCGCCCACTTCGCGCCCACCCATGGCGTTGGGCTGCCCCGTCAGGGAGAACGGCCCCGCGCCGGGCAGACCGATCTGACCGCAGGCCAGGTGCAGGTTGATGAGACTGGCGTTTTTCGCGGTGCCGCTGGTGGACTGGTTGAGCCCCTGGCAGTAGAGGCTGAGGGTGCGCAAACGTGTGCTGTCGGACACCTGGCTGGCGCCTTCCGGCACGCCTGCAAACCAGCGTGCGGCGGTGAACAGGTCCGCTACCGGCACGCCGCACACCTGGGCCACGGTGTCGGGGGTGTAGGTTTGCACCAGCTCGCGCAGGGCGTCAAAGCCGCTGGTGTGGCGGGCGATGTAGTCGGCATCGACCCAGCCCTCGGCCAGCAGGATGTGCAGCAGGCCGTGGAAGAACATCACGTCGGTGCCCGGCTGCAGCGGCAGGTACAGGTCGGCCAGGCTGGCGGTGTCGGTGCGGCGGGGGTCGGCCACGATGACCTTCATGCCTGGGCGCTGTGCCTTGGCATCCTCAATGCGGCGGAACAGCACCGGGTGGGCCCAGGCGGCGTTGCTGCCGACGATGAAGAGACAGTCGGCGTGGTTGACGTCGTCGTAGCAGGCGGGCGGGGCGTCGGCGCCCAGGGTGAGCTTGTAGCCGGCCACCGCGCTGCTCATGCACAGGCGTGAGTTGGTGTCGATGTTGTTGGTGCCCAGCAGCCCTTTGGCCAGCTTGTTGAAGACGTAGTAGTCCTCGGTCAGCAACTGGCCGCTCACGTAGAAACCCAGCGCGTCAGGGCCGTGGGTGCGGGCGATGGTGGACAGGCGGTCGGCCGCGAGGTCGAGGGCGGCGTTCCAGCCCAGCGGCTGCGGTGTGGCACCGCGCTGCGCCCGCACCAGGGGTTGCAGCAGGCGCACCTGGCGGGCAATCGCCGGGTCCGCCGTGAGGTGCAGAGTGGAGCCCTTGGTGCACAGCCGCCCGAAGTTGGCCGGGTGGTCCGGGTCGCCACGCACCTGGGTGACGCGCTCGCCCACCGATTCGATGATCACCCCACAACCCACCCCGCAATAGGGGCAGGTGGAGCGGGTTTCGCGGGTGGGGGTGGTCACGGCGTTCTCCTGGGCGGGGCGGTTCGTCAAAAGGGGCTCAGGCGGCTTGGCTGCAGCGCCGAGCCGGGCCGGCGATGGGGCGCGTCTGTTCGGTGGCCTGGGTGGCCATCTCGTGCGCGTCCAGCCAAACTTCGCCCGCTTCCACCTTCACGTTGAAGCGGGGGGTGCAGCCTTCGTCCGGCGCGGCGGCTTGGCCGTCGCACAGGCCGATGGTCCAGTTGTGCAGCGGGCAGGCCACGCTGCGCCCGAAGACGATGCCCTGGCTCAGCGGCCCGCCTTTGTGGGGGCAGCGGTCGAGCAGGGCGAACACCTCGTCCTCGGTGTTGCGAAAGATGGCGACATCCAGCCCCTGGGCACGCGCCACGCGGCGCGAGCCCAGCACGGGGATGTCTTCCACGCGGCAGATCAGGGTCCATTCGGGTTGGGGGGTGCTCATGCCGAGGCTCCTTCTTTCACAACGGTCTTGACGGGTTCAAACTGGCGGACATCCACTTCGGCCTTGGCGAATTCGAACCAGGGGTCGGGCTCGCCGTCGAGGGCGGCTTGCAGATCGGCCCACAAGGCTTTGCGGCCTTCGTGGTCGTCCAGAATTTTCTTTTTCACGTAGTCCAGGCCCACGCGGTTGACATAGTGCACGGTGCGTTCCAGGTACCAGCCTTCCAGGCGGTAGAGCTGCATGAAGGCGCCGGTGTACTCCAGCACCTCTTCGGCGGTTTTGAGCTTGGTGAAGAAGTGCGCCACCTCGGTCTTGATGCCGCCGTTGCCCGCGATGTACATCTCCCAGCCGCTGTCCACACCGATGATGCCGACGTCCTTGATGCCGGCCTCGGCGCAGTTGCGCGGGCAGCCGCTGACGGCGTACTTCACCTTGTGCGGGGCGTACATGCGCCACATGGCACGCTCCAGGTCCTTGCCCATCTGGGTGCTGTCCTGCGTGCCCATGCGGCACCATTCGCTGCCCACGCAGGTTTTCACCGTGCGCAGCGCCTTGGCGTAGGCATGGCCGCTGGGCATGTCCAGGTCTTTCCACACGGACACCAGGTCTTCCTTCTTCACGCCCAGCAGGTCGATGCGCTGGCCGCCGGTCACCTTGACCGTGGGGATGGCGTATTTGTCCACCACGTCGGCGATGCGGCGCAGTTCGCTGGCCGTGGTTTCGCCGCCCCACATGCGCGGGATCACGCTGTAGGTGCCGTCTTTCTGGATGTTGGCGTGGCTGCGTTCGTTGATGAAGCGGCTTTGCGGGTCGTCCTTGGCCAGCTTCGGCCAGGTGCTGATGAGGTAGTAGTTGACGGCAGGGCGGCAGGTGGCGCAACCGTTGGGGGTTTTCCAGCCCAGGTGCTGGAACACGGCGCCGGTGGTCAGCAGTTTGCTGCCGTCGGGCAAGGGCTTGCGGATGGCTTCGCGCACGTCCTCGTGGCTGTGGTCGGTGCAG
>CAZSZN010000275.1:0-2744 GCA_964610405.1 uncultured Macromonas sp.
AGCTGTTCTACATGGACAAGACCATGATGGTCTTCGGCGACGCCAAGAAGGTCGTCGAGGACATGACCAAGGCGGTCGAGTGAGCGATTGAGGGGCGGGCAGGGAGGCGTGTCGCGCGCGCGACAGGCCGCCGCCCGGCCCGCTTGTCGAGTGGTGTCATTTCCGCCAGACTTGCGCGGATATGGAGACACCACACGACGAACTGCAGCGCAGGCACGCGCTGCTGGCCCACCATTTGCGCGCCCAGTTTGGTGAGATCGGCAGCGGCGTCCTGAACGCCATTTACGATCACGTCACCTGGGTGCAGTTGCAAGCCGGTGACGTGCTGATGCAGCAGGGCGAGCCGGGTGACGACGCCTACCTCTCGCTCAGCGGCCGATTGCGGGTCTACTTGCGCGGTGCCGAGGGCGACAACCGGGTGGTGCGCGAGCTGGGGCGTGGTGAGATCATTGGTGAAATCAGCCTCTACACCGGTGCCCCGCGTTCGGCCACCGTGGTGGCGATCCGCCACACGCTGCTGGCCCGCATCGACAAGGCGCATTTCGAACTGTTGGTGTCGCGTTACCCCCAGGCCTCCATCGCGCTGACGCGCCAGATCATCCATCGCCTGCAAACCCAGCAGCAAACGCGCCCCATGCCCGCGCCGGTGATGGTGTGCCTGCTGCCCATCACCGATGGGGTGGAGGCGCTGCCGTTCGCACGCCGTTTGCAAACGGCGCTGGCTGGCTTTGGGCGGGTCGCGTGTGTCAGTGCCAGTGACGTGGCGTTGGACGCGCTGGAGGCCGAGAACGATTTCGTGCTCATGGTCGCCGATCCGAACGACCGCGCCTGGACCGAACGCTGCGTTCAGCACAGCGACGAGGTGCTGTTGCTGGCGCAGGCCGACCAGCCCGCCGTGGTCCATCCCATTGAGCAGGCTTGCCTGACCCAGCGCCCGCAGCGCAGCGAAGCGGCCGAAACCCTGCTGCTGTTGCACCCGTCCGACCGGCCCTCGCCCCTGGGCATGCGCCGCTGGCTGGACCGGCGACCGGTCACCGGCCACCTCAACCTGAGGCCCGAACTCGACCGCGACATGGCCCGTTTGGCCCGCATTCTGAGCCGCAACGCGGTCGGACTGGTGCTGGCGGGCGGCGGCGCCCGGGGATTCGCGCACCTGGGCGTCTGGAAGGCGCTGCGCCAGCGTGGCATCGAGGTCGATTGCGTGGGCGGCACCAGCATGGGCGCGGTCATGGCCGCCGTCATCGCCGCCGATGGCGCGGTGGACGACACCATCGCGATCGCCCGCGAGGCGTTTCGCGTCAACCCCACCGGCGACTACAACTGGCTGCCTCTGTTGTCCTTGATCAAAGGCCAGCGCGTGCGGCGTTTGATCCACCGGTCGATCGAGCGGCTGACCGGCGGGCCGGCCGATGTGGTGGACCTTTGGAAGGGCTATTTTTGTGTCGCCAGCAATTACTCGCAGGGGCACGAACTGAGGCTGACGCAGGGCAACCTGGCGCAGTCGCTGCTGGCCAGCATCGCCATCCCCGGTGCCTTGCCGCCAGTGGTGCGCGATGGCGACTTGTTGTGCGACGGCGGCACCTTCAACAATTTCCCGGTCGATGCGATGCGCCAGATGCGCGGCGTGGGGCGCGTGTTCGGGGTGGACCTCAGCGCCCGCACCGGCCGCAAACTCGATTTCGACGAGGTGCCCGGCCCCTGGACGCTGCTGTTGGACCGCTGGAAACCTCGGGCGCAGCGTCGGTATCGCTTGCCGTCGCTCATTTCGTACCTGCTCAACGTCACCATCCTGTACAGCATTTCGCGCCAGGACGAGGCCCGCCGCCTGTGCGACGTGTACTTCAACCCGCCGCTGGCCCGCGTCGGCCTGCTGCAATGGCGCCGTTTTGACAGCATCGTGCACCAGGGCGAAGCGCACGCGCTGGAAGTGCTCGACCAACTTCCCCAGTCGCCGGGCGGCTGAACCTGTTTTTTGTCCAATAATGTCAGCCTGCTGTCAGGGAAAAACACGACCCCGTCGCGCGCAATAAGGGGACATAATCGATTGGCAAGAGGCGATCACGCCCACCTATCGAACAGAGACAAGAGCACGGAGTCCTGCATGACGAATCGCGTCAACGCTGCCCCACCCGTCTGGTTGGGCGCGTACCCCCCGGGTGTTCCCGCCGAGATCGAACCGGCCCAGTACCGGTCCCTGGTGGCCCTGATGGAGGACAGTTTCAGCCGCTACGCCGACCGCACCGCCTACCACTTTCTGGGGAAGGACTTCAGCTACGCCGACACCGACCGCCAGTCCCAGGCCCTGGCGGCCTATTTGCAGGGCAAAGGGCTGGTGCGCGGTGACCGGGTGGCCCTGATGATGCCCAACGTGCCGCAATACCCGGTGGCGGTGGCGGCCGTGTTGCGGGCCGGCTTCGTGGTGGTGAACGTCAACCCGTTGTACACCGCGCGCGAACTGGAGCACCAGCTCAAGGACTCGGGTGCCAAGGCCATCGTCATCATCGAAAACTTTGCCCACACGCTGGCGCAGTGCATCGCGCACACCCCCGTCAAGCAGGTGGTGCTGTGCGCCATGGGCGACCGGCTCGGCTGGCTCAAGGGCGCCATCGTCAACCACGTGGTGCGGCAGGTCAAAAAGCTGGTGCCGCCGTACAGCCTGCCCGGCGCGGTGCGCTTCAACGACGCCCTGGCGCGCGGTGCGCGGCAAACGCTGCAACCGCCCGCCATCGGCCCGGACGACGTGG
>CAZSZN010000276.1:0-2653 GCA_964610405.1 uncultured Macromonas sp.
TGTTCAAGGCCGTGGCCAGGTTGGCGTACAGGAAGTGATGGCCGAGCTGCTCGGCGGCATTTTCCAGGTCCTTGACCGTGTGCGCCCGGATGGACTGCACAATGTTGGTACGCACGTTACGAAGTGGTGTGTCCATCTCCGCTTCACTTTCCAAAAGTCTGAGTTAACGATTCTTCGGGGCCAGTCACTGCACGATCTTTTTGAAGCTCGAGTAGTGATCGGCCGTGTAATAACAAGCTTCAGGCGCGGCGGGTTTCCAGCCACCGCAGACGATGCGTCGCGCTCCCCGGTGGCTCAGGCCGGGCGTGGGCACGGTGTACTCGCGGTAGTAGCCCCGGTTTTCGCGGGGCAACAGGCGCTCACGGTTGAAGAAGGTGGTTCCATCCTTCTCGTACCGGAACGGCCCGCCGCGATGGATCTGCGACCAGATGTCTTGGCTTGGCGCCGGCAAGGCCGACAAGGCCACCACCGGCAACCCAGAGCGGGCATCCACCGGCTCAACCGCCGTCCGCGCCCCAGCCCCGGCAACCCAGAGCGTGGCCCACAACAACAAGGCCACCACCGACCGCACCGACACCGTCCAACGACGCAACATTTCCGCCCTATTTCCTGAAGCAAGGGTTGACCCGGGCACTTCCGGGTTAACCCTGAAATTCAAGGGCGCAAGTGTGCCCGAAGCAGGGGGAAAAAGCAAGGGGCTGCCGGCATCGGCAGCCCCTTGCACGGGCATGCTGGACAAGCGGGCTATGCCTGTGCTAAGGCACCGGCTTCACCTGCGAGCGCAGCAAGTCAGTATGCGCTCACTCTTCTGCTTTTCCCACAGCCCGAGGCCCCACGTTGGCCTCGGCCACCGTCAGCGCTGTCATGTTCACAATGCGGCGCACCGTGGTGCTGGCCGTCAGGATGTGCACCGGCTTGGCCACGCCCAGCAGCATCGGCCCCACCGCGATGCCACCACCCGCCGCCGTCTTGAGCAGGTTGTAGGCGATGTTGGCCGAGTCGATGTTGGGGCACACCAGCAGGTTGGCGTTGCCGGTCAGGCCACTGCGCGGCATGATGCGCTGGCGTGCGCTGGCGTCCAACGCGACATCGCCGTGCATCTCGCCGTCCACCTCCAGCCATGGCGCCTGCTCCTGCAAGATGGCCAGGGTTTGGCGCATTTTGACGGCCGAAGGCTGGTCGGACGACCCGAAATTGGAGTGCGACAGCAGCGCCGCCTTGGGCGTGATGCCAAAGCGCTGCATCTTGCGCGCGGCCATCTGGGTGATTTCGGCCAGCTGTTCGGCGCTGGGGTCGTAGTTGACATGGGTGTCCACGATGAACACCTGGCGATCCGGCAGCATCAGCGCGTTCATGGCGGCGTAGCAATGCGCCCCCGGACGTTTGCCAATGACCTGGTCGATGTACTGCAGGTGCATCGGGTTGGTGCCCCAGGTGCCGCAGATCAAGCCGTCCACGTCGCCCCGGCGCAGCAGCATGGCGCCGATCAGGCTCAGGCGGCGGCGCAGTTCGATCTTGGCCAGTTGTTCGGTCACGCCACGGCGCTCCATGAGCTGGTGGTAGGTCTGCCAGAGTTCGCGGTAGCGCTCGTCGTGCTCGACGTTGACGACGTCGTAGTCCTGACCTTCCTTCAAGCGCAGGCCGAATTTCTCGACGCGCTGGGCAATGATGTTCGGACGGCCGATGAGCGTCGGGCGCGCCAGGCCTTCGTCCACCACCACCTGGCAGGCACGCAGCACGCGCTCTTCCTCGCCTTCGGCGTAGGCAATGCGCTTGTGCGGCGCTTTCTTGGCGATGGCGTAGACCGGCTTCATCATGGTGCCGGAGGCAAACACGAAGCTTTGCAGCTTTTCGCGGTAGGCCTCGATGTCAGCGACCGGGCGCAGCGCCACACCGCTGTCGGCGGCGGCCTGGGCCACGGCCGGCGCGATCTTCATCATCAAACGCGGGTCGAAGGGCTTGGGAATCAGGTATTCCGGGCCAAAGGCCAGTTTTTCACCGGCGTAGGCCGCCGCCACCACTTCGCTCTGCTCAGCCTGGGCCAGCTCGGCGATCGCGTGCACCGCCGCGATTTCCATTTCATCGGTGATGGTGGAGGCGCCCGCGTCCAGCGCGCCACGGAAGATGTAGGGGAAACACAGGACGTTGTTGACCTGGTTCGGGTAGTCGGTGCGGCCGGTGGCCATGATGGCGTCGTCGCGCACCGCCTTCACTTCCTCGGGCAGGATTTCGGGCGTGGGGTTGGCCAGCGCCAGGATCAGCGGCTGGGCGGCCATCTTGGCCACCATCTCGGGCTTGAGCACGCCCCCTGCGGACAAGCCCAGGAAAATGTCGGCGCCGGCGATCACATCGGCCAGCGTGCGCTGGTCGGTCGGCTGCTGGTACACCGCCTTGTCGGGGTCCATCAGTTCGGTGCGGCCTTCGTACACCACACCGGCCAAGTCGGTCACCCAGATGTTTTCGCGCGGAATGCCGAGCTTGACCAGCAGGCCCAGGCAAGCCAGGGCGGCCGCGCCCGCGCCCGAGGTGACGAGCTTGACCTGCTTCAGGTCTTTGCCCACCACCTTCAGGCCGTTGAGGATGGCCGCACCCACGCAAATGGCGGTGCCGTGCTGGTCGTCGTGGAAGACCGGGATCTTCATGCGCTCGCGCA
>CAZSZN010000277.1:0-2649 GCA_964610405.1 uncultured Macromonas sp.
TCATCAAAGAGACCAAGAAGAAATAAGGACTGCGAACATGTTGACGAAAAAAGAACAGCGTTTGCGCCGTGCCCGTCAGACCCGCATCCGCATTGCCCAGCAAGGCGCCGTGCGTCTGACCGTGAACCGCACCAACCTGCACATCTACGCCAACGTCATCTCTGGCGACGGCGCCAAGGTGCTGGCTTCTGCGTCCACCGCCGAAGCCGAAGTGCGCGCCCAGCTGGGCGCCGCTGGCAAGGGTGGCAACAAGGCCGCTGCCGAGCTGATCGGCAAGCGCATCGCCGAGAAGGCGAAAGCCGCCGGCATCGAGAAAGTGGCCTTCGACCGTTCCGGCTTTGCCTACCACGGCCGTGTCAAAGCCCTGGCAGATGCCGCGCGTGAAGCCGGCCTGCAGTTCTGATTGGGGATACGCAAATGGCAAAAATGCAAGCCAATGTGAAGAGCGAAGCCAACGACGACGGCCTGCGCGAGAAGATGATTGCGGTCAACCGCGTGACCAAAGTGGTCAAGGGTGGTCGCATCATGGGTTTCGCCGCGTTGACCGTGGTCGGTGACGGCGATGGCCGTGTCGGCATGGGCAAGGGCAAAGCCCGCGAAGTGCCCGTGGCCGTGCAAAAGGCCATGGACGAAGCTCGTCGCAATATGTTCAAAGTGGCGCTCAAGAGCGGCTCCCTGCACCACGCGGTGCAAGGTCAGCACGGTGCTTCTTCCGTGATGATGCTGCCGGCCTCCAAAGGTACCGGCATCATCGCCGGCGGCCCGATGCGTGCTGTGTTCGAGGTGCTGGGTGTGACCGACGTGGTGGCCAAGAGCCACGGCTCGACCAACCCCTACAACCTGGTGCGCGCCACGATGGACGCTCTGAAGCATTCCACCACCCCGGCCGAAATCGCTGCCAAGCGCGGCAAGTCGGTTGAAGACATTCTGGGTTGATTGGAGCGATCATGACGACAGCCAACACCATCAAAGTGAAACTGGTTCGCAGCCCGATCGGCTGCCGAGTGGACCACCGCGCCACCGTGCGCGGTCTGGGTCTGCGCAAGCTCAACAGCGAAAGCGTGCTGCAGGACACCCCTGCCGTGCGCGGCATGATCAACAAGATCAGTTACCTGATCAAAGTGATCTGATCGGAGTCAAGACATGGAACTCAACACTATCAAGCCTGCCGCTGGTGCCAAGCACGCCAAGCGTCGCGTGGGCCGTGGTATCGGCTCCGGTCTGGGCAAGACCGCAGGCCGTGGCCACAAAGGTCAGAAATCCCGTTCGGGTGGCTACCACAAGGTGGGCTTCGAAGGCGGTCAAATGCCTTTGCAGCGCCGTCTGCCCAAGCGTGGCTTCAAGTCCGCGAACCTCAAGTTCAACGACGAAGTGACGCTGGCCGACCTGGAAGTTCTGGGTGCCGCTGAAGTGGACCTGCTGGTACTCAAGCAAGCCGGTCTGATCAGCGCCATCGCCAAGAACGTCAAGGTCGTCAAGACTGGTGAACTGACCAAGGCCGTCAAGCTCAATGGCATCGGTGCAACCGCTGCCGCCAAAGCTGTGATCGAAGCCGCTGGCGGCTCGCTCGCCTGATCCGGAAACACTCGGAAACGCTCGTGGCCTCAAACGCAGCAACCCTCGCCAAAACAGGCAAGTTCGGTGACCTCCGTCGCCGGCTCATGTTCCTGCTGCTGGCGCTGGTGGTTTACCGCATTGGCGCGCACATTCCGGTGCCCGGCATTGACCCGGTGCAACTTGAACAATTGTTCAAGGGGCAGCAGGGCGGCATCCTGAACCTGTTCAACATGTTCTCGGGTGGTGCTCTGTCCCGGTTCACGGTGTTCGCGCTCGGGATCATGCCGTACATCTCGGCCTCCATCATCATGCAGCTGATGACTTACGTGGTTCCCGCGTTCGTCCAGCTCAAGAAGGAGGGCGAAGGCGGCCGTCGCAAGATCACGCAGTACACCCGCTACGGCACCTTGGCTTTGGCCATTTTCCAGGCGCTGGGGATTGCCTTGGCCCTGGAAGGCACGGCGGGTCTGGTGATCGACCCGGGTTTTGGCTTCCGCTTCACGGCGGTGGTCAGCCTGGTGGCCGGCACCATGTTCCTGATGTGGCTGGGTGAGCAGATCACCGAACGCGGCCTGGGCAACGGCATCTCGATCCTGATCTTTGCAGGTATCGCGTCGGGTTTGCCCAACGCGGTGGGTGGCTTGCTGGAGTTGGTGCGCACCGGTGCCATGAACATTCTGGTGGCGATCTTCATCGTGGCCCTGGTGGTCGTGGTGACGTACTTCGTGGTGTTCGTGGAGCGTGGTCAGCGCAAGATTCTGGTGAATTACGCACGCCGTCAGGTGGGCAACAAGGTGTACGGCGGTCAGTCGTCGCACTTGCCGCTCAAGCTGAACATGGCCGGTGTGATTCCGCCGATCTTCGCGTCGTCCATCATCCTGCTGCCAACCACGCTGGTGAGCTGGATCAGCACGGGTGACGCCACGCGCTGGTTGCGTGACATCGCGGCCGCTCTGTCTCCTGGTCAGCCGATTTACGTGGCGTTTTACGCTGCGGCGATCGTCTTCTTCTGCTTCTTCTACACGGCGCTGGTGTTCAACAGCCGCGAAACCGCCGACAACCTGAAGAAGAGTGGCGCGTTCATCCCGGGGA
>CAZSZN010000278.1:0-2619 GCA_964610405.1 uncultured Macromonas sp.
GCCGCGAACAGGCCAATGGCGGTGGCCACCAGCGCTTCGTCAATGCCCGGCGCCACCGTGGCCAGCATCACCTGCGTCATGGACGCCAGGCCGGTGAAGGCGTGCATGATGCCCCACACCGTGCCGAACAAGCCCACGTAAGGCGACACCGAGCCGACCGAGCCCAGGAAAGACAGATTCACTTCCAGCGCATCCACCTCGCGCTGGTAGCTCGCGCGCATGGCGCGGCGTGCGCCGTCGAGCAGGGCGTCCGGCTGGTTGATGCGCCGCTCCCGCAGCTTCTGGAATTCGCGCATGCCACTGGCAAAAATGCGCTCCATCGGGCTGCCGTCGCGGGCGTTGCGGCTGGCGGCTTCGTACAGGTCGTTCAGGTTTGCGCCCGACCAGAAATCGCGCTCGAACGCTTCGGTCAGCCGCTGCACCTGCTTGAGCGCGAACACCTTGCGGAAAATCGCGGCCCAACTGATGACGGACACCGTGATGAGCAGCAGCACAACGGCTTGCACCACCCAACTGGCGTTGAGCATCAACTCGACAATGGAAAAATCGTGGGTCATGGTTGCAATGCGTGAAGTATCGCTTCGGGGATGCGCCCGGGTCGCAGCCGCGCGGTGTCCACCCAGCCAATGCGGATGCTGCCTTCGCACAGTCGCTGCGTGGGTTGCCCGGCCTCGGTCAGCCAGGCCTCCTGATGCAGTGTCATGGAGGCTTTGCCAAGTTCCGTGACGCGGGCGCTGACGTGTAACAGATCGTCGAGCCGGGCCGGGCGGTGGTAGCGCAATTCGGTGCCGCTGACCACGAACATGCCCCCCGTTTCATCGCGCAGCCGCTGCTGTTCCACCCCCAGGTGGCGCAGCCATTCGGTGCGGGCGCGCTCAAAAAACTTCAGGTAGTTGGCGTAGAACACGATGCCGCCGGCGTCCGTGTCTTCCCAGTACACCCGCAGGGGCCAGACGAACGCTTCGCCCGCACCCACGTGTGGTTCAGGCTGGAGCATCGCCGTTCTGGGGCGGTTCGGCGGCGGGTGCCGCAGCGCGTCGTCCGGGACGCGCGTTACCGCGTTGCTGGTCGCGCTGCACTTCCAGCCCGCGCCATTGCGGGGCCAGCTCGTTCAGCACGCCGTTGACGTACTTGTGGCCATCGGTACCGCCAAACGACTTGGCCAGCTCAATGCATTCGTTGATCACCACGCGCCACGGTACGTCCACACAGTGGCGGAATTCGTAGGCGCCGATCCACAGCACACCGCGCTCGATCGGTGAAATTTCGGCCAGCGAGCGGTCCAGCAGCGGTGTGATGGCCGCGTCCAGCTCCGCCGCTTCGGCAATGCAGCCGTGCAGCAGGGCGTCGTAATGGGCGCTGTCGGCCTTGTGAAAGCCGCTCAGGTCGCGGGTGAACAGGTCAATGTCCTCGGCCCCGTTCTGGCCCACCAGGTGCTGGTAAAGCGCCTGCAGGGCGAATTCGCGCGCGCGGGTGCGGGCCGATTTGTCCGAGGCTTTGCGCGGGCGCTCGGCGCCAGGGGTCGAAGTCTGACTCATGAACCCTCCAAGCCCTGCAGCAGGCGCACCATCTCCACCGCCACCTGCGCCGCATCGCGGCCTTTTTCGTCTTGCCGCGCCACCGCTTGCGACAGGTTCTCCGTCGTCAGGATCGCATTGGCCACGGGGATGTGGTAATCCAGCCCGACACGGGTCACGCCGGCCGCCGATTCGTTGCACACCAGCTCGAAGTGATAGGTTTCGCCGCGGATCACGCAACCCAGCGCGATCAGCGCGTCAAACCGCTCGGTGTCGGCCATGGCCTGCAGCGCCAGCGGCACCTCCAGCGCGCCCGGCACCTGCACATGCTCGATGTGGTCGTCGGCCACGCCCAGTTGCCGGAGTTCGGCCTGGCAGGCCTGCACCAGCGCATCGGTGATGCCCTGGTTGAACCGCGCTTGCACGATGCCGACGCGCAGTCCCGATCCGTTCAGCGCACCCGCGCTGCCTTTGTTGGCACCCAACATGTCAGTTTCCTTCCGTTTTGCTCAAAAAACCGGTCACTTCCAGTCCATAACCGGTCATGCTGGGCATGCGCCGTGGCGTGCCCAGCAGTTGCATCTTGTGCACGCCGCATTCGCGCAGAATCTGTGCGCCAATGCCGTAGGTGCGCAGGTCCATGCGGCCCCGTTCGGGGGCCTGGGCCGAACGCGCCGTGCCCTCGAACTGCGCCAGCAATTGCTCGCCGCTTTCGCCGCAGTTCAACAGCACCACCACGCCACGGCCTTGGTCGGCCATGTGGCGCAAGCTGGTTTCCAGCGTCCACGAATGCATGCCCCGGCCCACCTCCAGCGCGTCCAGCACGCTCAGGGGTTCGTGCACCCGCACGCTCACGGTGTCGGCCGCACTCCATTGACCCCTCACCAGCGCCAGGTGCACCGCGCCTCCGGTGTCGTCGCGGAACGCATGTGCCTGGAACTCGCCGAACGCCGTGTTCAAGGCGCGCGAGCCGACACGGCGCACCAGGCTTTCAGTGCGGCTGCGGTGTTCGATCAGGTCGGCAATGGTGCCGATCTTCAAACCGTGCTCAGCCGCAAACACCTGCAGGTCGGGCAGGCGGGCCATGGTGCCGTCGTCCTTC
>CAZSZN010000279.1:0-2569 GCA_964610405.1 uncultured Macromonas sp.
ATGTACTGCTCCACCTGCTGCCACAGCGTCCAGCCCTTGGGGTGCCAGAACACCAGGCCGGGCGCGTGCTCGTCGATGTGGAACAGGTCCAGTTCGCGGCCCAGCTTGCGGTGGTCGCGCTTTTCGGCCTCTTCCAGGCGGGTCAGGTACTGCTGCAAGTCGTCCTTGCTGGCCCAGGCGGTGCCGTAAACGCGTTGCAGCATCTCGTTGCGGTGGTCGCCGCGCCAGTAGGCGCCGGCCACTTTCATGAGTTTGAAGTGCTTGAGCTTGCCGGTGCTGGGCACGTGGGGGCCGCGGCACAAATCCTCGAACGCACCTTCGCGGTACAGGCTCACGTCTTCGTTGCTCGGGATGCTGGCAATGATCTCGGCCTTGTAGTGCTCGCCCAGACCCTTGAAGTAGGCCACCGCCTCGTCGCGTGGCAGCACCCGACGCACCACGGGCTCGTCTTTGTTGGCCAGCTCGGTCATCTTCTTTTCGATCGCGGCCAGGTCGTCGGGCGTGAAGGGGCGCTTGTACGAGAAGTCGTAGTAAAAGCCGTTGTCGATCACCGGGCCGATGGTCACCTGCGCTTCGGGGAACAACTCTTTCACCGCGTAGGCCAGCAAGTGGGCGGTGGAGTGGCGGATCATCTCCAGGCCGTCGGCGTCTTTGGCCGTGACGATGGCCAGCTTGGCGTCCTGCTGAATAGCGTGGGAGGTGTCGACCAATTTGCCGTCCACCTTGCCGCCCAGCGCGGCCTTGGCCAGACCGGCGCCGATCGAGGCCGCCACTTCGGCCACCGTCACGGGGCCGGGAAACTGACGCTGCGAACCGTCGGGAAGGGTGATGTTCAACATGAGGGTGGGTCCAGAAAACAAAAACGCGGCTCGGGGCCGCGCTGGTGTGAAAAAACGAGCAGGCGCGAACTGCAACCCTTCAAAGGGCTGTACCAACCTCGGTGGTCGTTCGCGGTGTCATAACCAAGGTGCCTTTCTCGCTCTTGTGTGAATTCAATGGCTGCATTTTCCCACAAATGACCGCCATGCCTTGGGCTGCGCTGCCGTTGAACGGGTCAAGGCGCGGGAGCACCACCCGCCAGGCACTGCCCAACCGCCGCGTCGCCCCGCCGCCAACACGGGCTGGGCGTGGTCGCATCCAGGTGAGGGATGCCATCCGCGTCGATTCGGGCCACACGGGTATCAAAATGCTCGACGCCGTGCCGGTCGAACGCCATCCGCAGCACCCAGCCCTCGCGCTGGCGGTCGTTGTCGGTTTCTTTCATGACGAAATTGCCGACGCTGTAGATCACCGGCTTGCCCCGGTAGAACTCGATGTCTTGCGTCACGTGGGGGTGGCCGCCGATCACGGCATCGGCGCCTGCATCGATCATGAGACGAGCCAACTGGCGCTGGCGCTGATTGGCCACCAGCTCGTTCTCCCACCCCCAGTGCATGAACGTCAACACCAGTTTCGCACCCAGCAACTGTCGCGCCCGCTGTATGTCGGCCACCACCTGTTCATCTTCGCTCCAGGCGGTACCCGGCGCGTCGTGATCGGCCTCGAAGCTGCGTGGCATGAATTCGTTGTAGCTGAGCACGGCTACGCGCATCCCGGCGCGCTCAAGCAGCCAGGGCGCATGCGCCTGCGCCAGGTTCATGCCGCCCCCGGCCTGCGACAAACCAGCGTGTTTCAAATGCCCGAGCATTTCGGCAAAAGCCGCACGGCCATAGTCGCCGGAATGGTTGTTCGCCAGCGTCACCCCGTCGAGGTGTCTGCGCAACACCGGCAACACGCGAGGATGGGCCCGGAAGTTGTAGTTCTTGTCGACCGGGGTGCCACCCTCGGCCACCACGCATTCCAGGTTCGCGATGCGCAGATCGGCCTGCGAAAACAGCGGCGCGAAACTCTGCAAGGGGTCACCACCACGCGCGATGAGCGCGCCCGGCGCGTCGTCCAAGGTCATGTCCCCGGCAAACACGAGGGTGAAAGACGGTTCATCGGCCCAGGACGCAGTTTGGGCCAGCCACAACATCAGCGCCCCGACAAAGGCCCTCATGGCACCACCCCACTCAGCGTGCAGCTGTAGATCAACTCTCGCTCCATGGGGCCCGCGTACAGGTGCTGGCGCCCCGTCAGACCCATGGGGCCCGAGTGTGTGGCCGGTGAAAAAGGCGGTAGGTAGGTGGCCTGCTGGATGAGGATGGGCTGGCGTTCAGTTTCGACATACACGTACAACGAGACGTGTTTCACTTCGGTTCCCTGGCCCACCACCACGGGCTTGAATCGAAAACGACCGGCCACATCGACCGAGGGCACCGCGTAGGCATCAGCGGCGTTGACCGGCGCGCTGGAGACGACCTGGGTGCTGCCGCCATAGCCCAGTTGACAGTCGAGCCGCGCTTGCGCCCAACCCAGTGGCGCCCAGCCGGCAACCAACAGCCACGCTCCCGCACGGCTCAGCCACGAACAGACCGGTTTCAACATCATGCGTTGATTGTGCGGGATGGCTCACCGCGTGAGCCCCCCCAAGCCAAAAAGCCCGGGGATCGCCCGGGCTCTCGTCTCCTCGCCCCCGTTGAGGGGCTTG
>CAZSZN010000280.1:0-2567 GCA_964610405.1 uncultured Macromonas sp.
CGGCTGCTTTGGCGGCTGCACCTTCTGCTCCATCACCGAGCACGAAGGGCGCATCATCCAGAGCCGGTCCGAAGAGTCCATCATCAAGGAGGTGGAGGACATTCGCGACAAGGTGGAAGGCTTCACCGGCGTGATTTCCGACCTGGGCGGCCCCACGGCCAACATGTACCGCCTGGGCTGCAAAACCCCCGAAATTGAAGCCGCCTGCCGCAAACCGAGTTGCGTGTACCCGGGCATTTGCCAGAACCTCACCACCAACCACGGTCCGCTGGTCAACATCTACCGCCGTGCGCGGGGTTTGAAGGGCATCAAGAAAATCCTGATCGGCTCGGGCCTGCGCTACGACCTGGCGGTGAAAAGCCCCGAGTACGTGAAGGAACTGGTGCAGCACCACGTCGGCGGCTACCTGAAGATCGCGCCCGAACACACCGAAAGCGGGCCGTTATCCAAGATGATGAAGCCCGGCATCGGCAGCTACGACCGCTTCAAGCAGATGTTCGAGAAGTACAGCGAGGAGGCGGGCAAGAAGCAGTTCCTGATCCCGTACTTCATCGCCGCCCACCCCGGCACCAGCGACGAGGACATGATGAACCTCGCCATTTGGCTCAAGAAGAACGGTTTCCGCGCCGACCAGGTGCAGACCTTCTATCCCAGCCCCATGGCCACCGCCACGGCCATGTACCACACCGGCCTCAACACGCTCAAGGGTATCCACCGCGACGAGCGCGCTGAAGCGGTGGACATCGTGAAGGGTGACAAGCGACGCCGCCTGCACAAGGCGTTTTTGCGCTACCACGACCCGAACAACTGGCCCATGTTGCGTGAGGCTTTGAAGCGCATGGGCCGCGCCGATTTGATCGGCAATGGCAAGCAGCACCTGATTCCCACCTTCCAGCCGCTGACCGATGGGGGCTACCAAAGCCCGCGCCGCACCAATTCCACGCCGGGTGGGGCGGCCACGTCGGGGCGGGTGAAGGCGAGCCCGGGGGAAAAGAGCATCGCCGCCAGCCCGAGCGGCAAGGCACCGGTCAAAGGTCGCATCCTGACGCAGCACACCGGCTTGCCGCCCAGGGCTGGTGTGAAGGGTTCTGCGAGCAAGAAGGGTTCCCGATAAGCCGAAAACGGCTTCGTCGGGGCGCTCAGTGGCTGGGAGCGGCGGGGCGGCTGACACCCAGCAGTTCGTGCAGCCGTGGGCTGGTGGTGGTGTACTGCAACAGCACCCGCCGCTCCGGGTGCACCAGCGTGGCGGCGGCAAAGGCCGCCAGCGTGGCCTCATGGAAGCCGCACAAGATGAGCTTGCGCTTGCCGGGGTAGGTGTTCACATCACCCACCGCGAATATGTCTGGTTCGCTGGTGGCGTAACTTTCGGTGTTCACCACGATCTGCTTGCGTTCCATGGCCAGCCCCCAATCAGCGATGGGGCCGAGTTTGGGGCTGAGCCCCAGGCGTGGCAACCACGCATCGAGTGGCAATGCCACGGTGTCCCCGTCCGCGCAGTCGGGGGTGGCCAGACGCAGGGCGCGCAGCCTTGGCCCCTCGCAGGTGTCGTCAATGTCCAGGCCCACGGGTTGGCCGATCACCAGTTTGAGGGTGCCTTGGGCCATGGCATCGCGCACCGCCTGCTCCAGTTCGGGGGCGGCCTTGAATTTGTCCACTCGGTGCAACAGGGTGACGCTGGTGCAGCTTGCGCTTTCGACCAACTGCAAGGCGGTGTCCAGTGCGGCATCTTCTCCGCCCATCACCACCACGTGGCGTCCTGCCAGCGTGGATGGTTCCACGCCGAAATAGCGCACTTGAGGCGGTTCGCAGCGTTCCAGGGCATCCAGCCCGTCCAACGGCATCTTGCGGGGCACGAAGGCGCCCACGCCGGCCGCAATGAACAGCACCCGCGCAGTGATTTGCAGGCCCTGTGCGCTTTCCACCAGCCAGCGCCCGTCAGGCTGGCGCTGCAGTGTTTCGACCTGGTGTCCCAGGTGCACCGGCGTTTGGAAAGGGGCGAGTTGCTGTTGCAGGCGGGCGGTCAGCTCACTGCCGCTGCAGACGGGCAGCCCAGGGATGTCGTAAATGGGCTTGTCGGGGTACAGCTCGGCGCACTGGCCACCGGGGTGGGGCAGTGCGTCGATGAGGTGCGCGCGGATCTCCTGCAGACCGAGTTGGAAGGCTTGAAACAGCCCCACCGGCCCGGCGCCGATGACGACGGCATCGGTCTCGATCATTCGCGCGGCTCTGCTCAGCGTTGCAGCAGCGGCAGTTTGCCGGTCTGGTCTTTGTGCTGCTCGTGGTCGGGCAGCGGTGCCTTGCGCTTGGTGATGCTCTTCCAGTTCGGCAGCAGGGCCAGATCGGCGTTCAGCTTGATCATGTGCTGCTGGTCCTTGGGCACGTCCTCTTCGGCGTAGATCGCGCTCACCGGGCACTCGGGAATGCAGACGGCGCAGTCGATGCACTCGTCGGGGTCGATGGTGAGAAAGTTGGGGCCTTCGCGGAAGCAGTCCACGGGGCAAACGTCCACACAGTCGGTGTATTTGCAGGCGATGCAGGCTTCGGTAACAACGTGGGTCATGGCGGGG
>CAZSZN010000281.1:0-2564 GCA_964610405.1 uncultured Macromonas sp.
CCCAGGCACCGATGCGGCTGTCCAGCGGTCGGCTGCGGAAGTAGGCGTCGCTTTCTTCGGCGCTCACGCGGGTCACCTGGCCTTCAATCCGGACCACCCGCTCCAGCTCCACCCAGTGGAACTGCAGTGCTGCCCACGGGTTGCCCGCCAGTTCCTGGCCTTTGCGGCTCTGGTAGTTGGTGTACCAGACCAGCCCCCGTTCGTCGTACCCCTTGATCAGCACCACCCGCGTGCTGGGCCGCAAGTCGCTGCCCACGGTGGCCACGGTCATCGCATTGGGTTCCGGCAACTCGCTTTTGAGGGCTTCGCTGAACCATTGGTCAAATTGGCGCATCGGGTCGGCGTGCGACGCATCCTCGCTCAGTTCGGCCTTTTCGTAGCTTTTTCGCAGATCGGCAATGTTCATGCCGTCAGTATGTCATGCGTCGGGGGTGTGGGGCAGGCGCATCAGCGCTTCCAGCGCCCGATCGCGGATGCCCAGCGCCTGGAGCTGTTCATGGGTCTGGCGCGCATACTCCAGCGTGGTGCCGTAACGGCCCCGGGCGTGGGCAAAAATGGTCCGGTACTCTTCGTGGTCGAGGTCGCCGGTGTAGTTCGGGCTGTGCCGCGACAGGGTGAACCCCAGCGCACAGATGGGGCCGTCCGGCGTCAGGCAGCGCAGCCATTTCGGGTCGTACACCGGGTGCGGCATTTCGCGTTCCCACAGACGGGGCAGCATCTCGGGCACGGTGGCCGACGCCACGCGCAACACCACGCCCCGGCAACTGCCGCCCGACAGCAAGGCAAACACCAGGCCCGGCCGGTCGGGGGTGCCCCGGTTGACGCGGCTCCACATTTTCAAGGCCCGGTGGTGCCCATGCACCTTGGCGGGGCGTTTTTCCAACACCTCAAACTCGGCCTTCCAGATCAAGGAGCCGTAGGCAAACAGCCACAGGTCGCGCCCGCCCATGGCTTGCCACTCGCGCAGGGTGGCGTTCAGCATGGACTGGGCGCAGCGGCCGGGGTGGGGGGCTTGGAGGTGGGCCAGCATTTAGAATCTCAAAGCATTATTCATACCGATTCCATGACCGCAAGCCCCTTGTCCGAACTCTC
Source organism: uncultured Macromonas sp. (assembly GCA_964610405.1). Lineage (GTDB taxonomy): Bacteria > Pseudomonadota > Gammaproteobacteria > Burkholderiales > Burkholderiaceae_C > CAZGDZ01. Next base: position 1,093 of record CAZSZN010000281.1, read on the forward strand.
TCGCGCTGTCGATTTGCGCGTCTTGGCCCGCAGCGACCAGCCGTTGGTGGGTGAGGCCGCGCTGAACACGTTTGAGCGGCTCTGCGCTGATCTGCCTGCCTGGCCCGGTGAGGGCCAAGTCCCTGCGGTGCGTTGGCGTGCGCAGGTTGAGTGGCGGCAACGCACGCCGCAAGCCGTCGGCTTGGCGGGTGCGCACGACGAGCAACAACTGTGGCTGCACCTGACGGTGGACGCCGCCGTGCCCCAAACCTGCCAGCGTTGCCTGCAGCCCTATGCCGAAGCGGTGGCGGTGGACCGTTGGTTTCGCTTCGTCAAGGACGAGACCGTGGCTCTGGCCGAAGACGACGAGGCCGAAGAAGACCTGCTGGTGCTGGAGCCCCGTTTCGATTTGGCCGCTTTGGTGGAAGACGAGTTGCTGATGGCGTTGCCCCTGGTGCCCATGCACGACACCTGCCCCGAGCCCCTGGCCCCGAAGAGCGACCCCATCGACGAAACGGAGGCTCCGCAGCGCCCCAACCCCTTCGCGGCGCTGGCCGCACTCAAGGCCCGATCCCGCGATGGCGAAACGGGTGCTTGATGCGCAAGCTCGACGCGCGTTATAATCGCTGGTTTCGCGCTGGCCTGAACACGAGCACGTGGGCTGGTGCTGCCGCCAACCCCCACAAGGCCACTGCCTTTTTTATAGGAGCCAAACATGGCTGTCCAGCAAAACAAAAAATCGCCGTCCAAGCGCGGCATGCACCGTTCGCACAATGCCCTGACCACCCCGGGCACCGCCGTCGAGTCCACCACGGGCGAAGTGCACCTGCGTCACCACATCAGCCCCAACGGCTTCTACCGTGGCCGTCAGGTGCTGAAGAACAAGTCCGAAGCCTGATTGGGCTCGCGCCCGGCCTCGTGGTCGGCGCAGGATGGTTGGAAAAGCCCGCATGTGGCATGCGGGCTTTTTGCGTCTGGGCGGCGCCATCGAAGTCGCGGCCCTCGCTACGTTTGAAGGTCAATTCATGATCACCATCGCGGTTGATTGCATGGGGGGAGACCATGGCCCCGCCGTCACCTTGCCGGCTTGCGCCGCCTTTTTGACGGCACACCCCGAGGCGCGTTTGGTGTTGGTCGGCTTGCCCGATGCGCTCGCACGCCTGCCCGCGTCGCTGGATGCCACGCGCGCCACGGTGGTGGCCGCTTCCGAGGTGGTCACCATGGACGACCCGGTCGAGGTGGCCTTGCGTCGCAAGAAGGACTCTTCGATGCGGGTGGCCATCACCCAGGTCAAGGCCGGCGAGGCCGACGCCGCCGTCTCGGCCGGCACCACCGGCGCACTGATGGCGATCGCGCGTTACGTGCTCAAAACCCTGGATGGCATCGACCGCCCGGCCATTGCTACCCAAATGCCCAACGCCAAAGGCGGCGCGACCACCGTGCTGGACCTGGGGGCCAACGTCGATTGCACCGCCGAACACCTGCTGCAGTTC
>CAZSZN010000282.1:0-2524 GCA_964610405.1 uncultured Macromonas sp.
GGGGCACATCCTTTCAACGAGACTCTAATTTACAGCGAATCGGGCTGTCGCTTCGTTGCAAATGGGGCAAATCCACCTTTATTCAACGGGTTCGCTCACACACTGCAACGGGTGGCCGTTGTGCTGTGCCGCTTGCAGCACCTGATCCACCTTGGTGGTGGCCAGGTCGCGGGTGAACACACCGCACACGCCACGCCCCTCCACATGGATCTTGAGCATGATCTGGGTGGCGGTTTCCCGGTCCTTGTTGAAAAACTCCTGCAACACCAGCACCACAAATTCCATCGGGGTGAAGTCGTCGTTCAGCAACACGACTTGGTACATCTTCGGGGGCTCAACGCGCTGAGTCTTGCGCTCCAGCACCACCGAATCCCCGCCAGCGGGGGTTTTCGGGGTCAGTTCGGGTGGTTTGGGGGTGGTAGCCATGGTGAATTTGATTCTAGCGACAGCGGCCGGACCTTGCCCGAACGCAGGCAGCAAAAAGGCCACCGTGCCCAGGGCAACGGTGGCCAGTGATGCTCAGCGCGGCGTCAGGCTCAGCCGGCGATGGCTTCCAGCGCGCGGTTCAGAGTGGCGCTGGGACGCATCACGGCGGTGAGCTTTTCGGGGTCGGGCAGGTAGTAGCCACCAATGTCCACCGGTTTGCCTTGCACCGCGTTCAGCTCCTCGACGATCTTGGCCTCGTTATCGGCCAGGGCCTGGGCCAGCGGCGCAAACTTGGCAGCCAGTTCGGCATCTTCAGTCTGTGCAGCCAGCGCCTGCGCCCAGTACAGCGCCAGGTAGAACTGGCTGCCACGGTTGTCCAGCTGGCCGGTGCGGGGCGACGGGTTCTTGTTGTTGTCCAGCAGCTTGCCGGTGGCGGCGTCCAGCGTCTGGGCCAGCAACTTGGCGCGGGCATTGCCATTCTTGATGCCCAGGTCTTCCAGCGACACGGCCAAAGCCAGGAATTCACCCAGCGAGTCCCAGCGCAGGTGGTTTTCTTCCACCAGCTGCTGCACGTGCTTGGGCGCCGAGCCGCCGGCACCGGTTTCATACATGCCGCCGCCGGCCATCAGGGGCACGATGGACAGCATCTTGGCCGAGGTGCCCAGTTCCATGATGGGGAACAGATCGGTCAGGTAGTCGCGCAGGATGTTGCCGGTGGCGCTGATGGTGTCGAGGCCGCGGATCACGCGCTCCAGGGTGTAGCGCATGGCACGCACCTGGCTCATGATCTGGATGTCCAGACCAGCCGTGTTGTGCTCGTGCAGGTACATCTTGACCTTGGTGATCAGCTGGGCCTCGTGCGGGCGATACTGGTCCAGCCAGAACACCACCGGCATGCCCGAGTTGCGGGCGCGGTTGACAGCCAGTTTCACCCAGTCGCGGATCGCGGCGTCCTTGACCTGGCACATGCGCCAGATGTCGCCAGCTTCCACGTTCTGGCTCATCAACACCTCGCCGGTGGCCAGGTCGGTGATGTTGGCCACGCCGTCTTCGGGGATTTCGAAGGTCTTGTCGTGGCTGCCGTATTCCTCGGCCTGCTGGGCCATCAGGCCCACGTTGGGTACCGTGCCCATCGTCTTGGGGTCGAACGCGCCGTGCCACTTGCAGAAGTTGATCATCTCCTGGTAAATGCGGGCGAAGGTCGACTCGGGCATCACGGCTTTCACGTCCTTCAGGCGGCCGTCGGCGCCCCACATCTTGCCGCCGTTGCGGATCATGGCGGGCATGGACGCGTCCACGATGATGTCGTTAGGCGAGTGGAAGTTGGTGATGCCCTTGGCCGAATCGACCATGGCCAACTCAGGGCGGTGCTCGTGGCAGGCGTGCAGGTCGCGCTTGATCTCGTCACGCTGGCTTTGCGGCAGGGTCTCGATCTTGGTGTACAGGTCCACCATGCCGTTGTTCACGTTCACGCCCAGCTCTTCAAAGGTCTTGGCGTGTTTCTCGAACGCTTCCTTGTAGAAGATTTTCACGCAGTGGCCGAACACGATGGGGTGCGAGACCTTCATCATCGTGGCCTTGACGTGCAACGAGAACATCACGCCGGTCTTGTGCGCATCCTCGATTTCTTTCTCGTAGAAGGCCAGCAGCGCCTTCTTGCTCATGTACATGCTGTCGATCACTTCGCGGTCGAGCAGGGAGACCTTGGGCTTGAGGATGATGGTCTTGCCGCTCTTGGTGATCAGCTCCATCTTCACATCACGGGCTCGGTCCAGCGTCATGGACTTTTCGCCGTGGTAGAAGTCGCCATGGTGCATGTGCGATACGTGAGAACGGGAAGCCTGGCTCCATTCGGCCATGCTGTGGGGGTTCTTGCGGGCGTATTCCTTCACGGCCTTGGGCGCGCGGCGGTCCGAGTTACCTTCGCGCAGCACAGGGTTCACGGCAGAGCCGGTGCACTTGCTGTAGCGGGCCTTGATTTCCTTTTCATTGTCGTCCTTGGGCTGGTCGGGGTAGTCAGGCAGCGCGTAGCCCTTGGACTGCAGCTCGGCAATGGCGGCCTTGAGCTGTGCGACGGATGCGGAAATGTTGGGCAGCT
>CAZSZN010000283.1:0-2495 GCA_964610405.1 uncultured Macromonas sp.
TGTTGATTCCGGAAACAAACTGAGCCGTATTCCGAACCAAAATTGAGCCAGTGAATAGACGGTCAGATGGCAGTCTGGATTGTGGATAAGTCTACATCTTGAACTCCTTGCTGGTCGGTGGATGATCGGGATGTTTTGCGCTTGACCTGAGCTTGCGTGCTGGAATGGCGAAACCGCCAACTCTCATTGCCGGTCTCCACAATGTGACAGTGGTGAGTGAGCCGATCCAACAGTGCTGTGGTCATCTTCTCGTCGCCAAAGACGCGGGCCCACTCCGAGAAGCTCAGGTTGGTCGTGATCGCCACGCTGGTGCGCTCATACAGTTTGGAGAGCAGGTGAAACAGCAGCGCCCCGCCTGACTGCGTGAACGGCAGGTAGCCCATCTCGTCCAGGATCACCAGGTCCACATACATCAGCCGCAGCGCCAGTTGGCCGTGCTTGCCCTGCGCCTTCTCCAGCTCCAGCGCATTGACCAGCTCCACCGTGGAGAAGAAACGCACCCGCTTGCCATGGTTGCGGATCGCCTCAACCCCCAGACTGGTGGCCAGATGGGTCTTGCCCGTGCCCGGCCCACCGATCAACACCACGTTGTGGGCACAGTCCAGAAACTGCAACCGGTGCAACTCGCGCACCAGGCTTTCATCCACGCTGGCCTGCGCAAAGTCAAACCCGGCCAAATCGCGGTGCGAAGGAAACCGCGCCACCCGCATCTGGTACGCCATGGAACGCACCTCACGCTGAGCCGCCTCAGCCTTGAGCAACTGGTGCAGCACGGCCTCATGGTCCAGCGCCTTCAGACGCGCCGTGCCCAGCACCTCCGGCCAAGCACTGGCCATGCCGTGCAAACTCAGGGCTTTGAGCGCAGAGACGATGTCGTTCATGCTGCCACCCCCGAGCTGCGCAGTCCGTCATAGCGGCTGGTGTTGGCCTGTGGTGGTGTTTGCAACGTCAAGGGCGTATCCACCGCCGCCACCGTGGTGCTGGGCTCCTTCAGGCGCGACAGCGTGTTGAGCACATGCTCGCCACTGACCCGACCCGTTTGCAGGGCCAATTCCACAGCCACCAGCACCGACTCCAACCCATGCAGCGGCACGGCGCTCAGGACCTGTGCCATGACGCGGTCACCGCCGGGGTGTTTGAGCAACTGGCGTTGCAATTCCTGCAGCGGCTCGGGCATGGTCTTGAAGGGGGCGCCATTGCGCAAGGCGCCGGGTTTGCGCTCGAGCAGACCGATGTAGTGCTGCCAGTCGTAGAAGGTTTGGTCGCGCTCAAAGCTGCGTGGCAGATCCACGACTTCACCCTGGGGGCCGACGATGCGCAGGATGTCTGCGTAAGCTCGCAGGCTGACCACCGCATTGACCCATTCGCATGGCACGCTGTAGCGGTTGCGCTGGAAATGGATCAGCGCCGTGCTGGTGACCCGGGTGGGCTGCTCCACATAACCGTCAAAAGGGCGGGGCAAGGCCATCAGCCGTGTGCGCTCGTCTTGCCAAACGTCGGCCACCGTGAGTTCACTCCATTCGGGATGGTGCAGATCGTGCCAACTGTCCACGCAGGCTTGGAGCAACCAGGCGTTGAGTTCGGCCAGGCTGACCCACCGTCTCTCACTGGCCTCGCGCCAGATGTGGCGACGCCGGTCCTGCACGTTCTTCTCGACCTGCCCCTTCTCCCAACCGGATGCGACGTTGCAGAAGTCGGCTTCAAAGAGGTAGTGCCCGGTCATGGCTTCAAAGCGAGCGTTGACGCTGCGTGCTTTGCCTTTGCCGACCTTGTCGACCGCCGTCTTCATGTTGTCGTAGATGCCGCGGCGGGGCACACCACCGAACACCACAAAGGCGCGCGTGTGTGCATCGAACAGCATCTCGTGGGCTTGGGCGTAGTAGGCGACCAGCACGTAGGCTCGGCTGGCCGCCAATTTGACGTGGGCAACCTCGAGACGGCGGCGCATGCCGCCAATGGCCAGGTATTCGGTGCTCCAGTCAAATTGAAAGGCTTCGCCCAGTTCGAAGTGCAGCGGTACGAAGCCCTCGCCCCTGGGAGCGTGGCTTTGTTCCTGCTTGCACTGGCGGCAGAAGGTGTAGACCTGGGTCTTGCCGCCGCTGTAGCCCATGGCTCGAATGGCCTGGAAATGGGCGTCGATGGTGCGCCGCTCGCGTTTGCTGCGGTGGGCATCGGCCTTGAGCCATTGGGTGAGCTGGTCTTTGTAGGGGTCGAGCAGACCGGGCCCACTTTGTCGTTTGGGGTAGCGCGGCTCGGCCATTTCAGGCTGTGCCAGGTAGCGCCGGGCGGTGTTTCTGGAGATGTTGAGCCTTCGGGCGGCTTCGCGCACCGAGACGTTATCGCGCAGCACCAGGCGACGCAATTTACTGAGGGTTCCCACGTTGATCACTCCTATGTTCCCCTGCTCAAAAAATCAGCAGGATATGTGGATAACGTGGCTCAGTTTTGGAGCGGAATCACCTCATTTGTGGGGCAAGTTTGGATTGGAATCAACA
>CAZSZN010000284.1:0-2485 GCA_964610405.1 uncultured Macromonas sp.
CCACATCCTGCGCGATGCTCTCGACCGTGGGCCCTCGCTCGGACGCATCCAGCGCGCTGGCGACCGGGGCCGAGGCATCGTTCATGGGGTGTGAGGCTTTCCTGACCATCCAGGCATTTTAGGTTCTGGCTCCGGTGACGCTGCGCGCGCCCTGGGTTTGAGCCGTTGTGGCGCCGTCCATGAAGCGGCGGCAAGGCGCCCAGTGGTTCATCAGCAGGTAGTAGGTGATGCCGGCGGGCAGCAGGCTGGCGTACCAGCTCACGGCCGGGAAGCTCAAGGCCACCACCGCACCCACCAGCGTGGCCAGAATGCCGCCCCAGTTCACACCGCGGTAGGGGCCCTTGGCGTCGTAGAGTTTCTTCACGTCCAGCTGGCGGCCGCGCAGGATGTAGTAGTCCACCACCAGCACCGCGAAGATCGGGCCGAGGAAGGCAGAGTAGGTCTGCACGAACACCTGCAAGCCGTTGGCGGATTCGTCCTTCACCAGCACCCAGGGGAAGGTGCAGAAGGCCAGCAGACCCACCAGCACGGCGGACTTCTTGAACGACAGCTTGAACACGTCCATCAGCACGTAGGCCGGGGGCACCACGTTGTTGAGCACGTTGGTGGTGACCTGCGCGAACGCAATGAACAGCAGCGTGATGACCAACAACGGCTTGTTGTCCACGGCGCTGGAGAACACGGCGATCGGGTCGGCGGTGCCGGTGGCGCCCGAAACCATGAGGCCGATCAAGCCCATGAAGATGGTGGCCGGCAGGATGGACATGGAATAGATGACCGTGAGCGGGCCGGGTTTGACGTCTCGGTGCAATTCACGCGAATAGTCGCCCACGTTCAGCATCATGGTGCTGTAAATGCCCAGGAACAGCATGGTGGCGCCCCAGAACGGCAGGCCCCAGGTGCCTTCGATGCTGGTGATCTTGGCGTCGATGGCGCCGCCGTATTTGGTGATGACGGCCCAGAACATGTAGACGAGGGACGCGATGATGAAGACGCTGCCCACGTTTTCCAGCCATTTGATGCCCTTGAAGCCGTACACCGACAGGGCGATCTGCAACAGTTGGAACACGATGAACCAGACGACGAGGTTGTCGAAGCCCATCATCGTGGCCGTCACGGCGTTGAGGGCGCCAGCGCCGATCCAGCTCTGGAAGCCGAACCACACCACGGCGGGAATGGCCCGCACGAAGCCGGGGAAGCGCGTGCCCGCGAAGCTGAAGGCCGTGCGCGCCTGCACCATAAATGGGATGCCGTACTTGTGCCCCGCCGCCCCGTTGATGGCCAGCGCCACCCCGATGACGAAACAGCCGACGGCGATGGCCACCACCGCCTGCAGCATGTTGAGCTGGCCGACCAGGCTGGAGCCCATGGCAAAGGTGCCGATGGACACGCACCCGCCCAGCCACGCCAGCAGGTAGGACCAGCGGTCCATGATCCTGGTTTCCTGCGGCGCCAGCGATTCCTCGCCGGCGGCCTTGTCTTGGGTATCACTCATGGTTTGTCTCCTCTTGGGGTGAAGTGTGGCGCTTTCAGGCGCCGAAGTGCTCGAACTGGCCCGCGAAGGCCTTCGGACGGGGGAAATCCAGGTCGCCGTGCTTGCTGGTCTGCAGCCCCAGATGCACCAGGGACTCGGCCAGCTTGACGGCGGAGGTCACGCCCTCGACCACGGGCAGGCCCACGGCGCGGGAGATGGTTTCGGTCAGGTCGGCCATGCCGCCGCAGCCCAGAACGATGGCGCCGATGCCGTCTTCAGCCTTGGCGCGCTGGCATTCCTCGATGATCTTTTTCAGGGAACAGTCGGGGTCGTGCTCCAGGTCCAGCACGGGGATCTCGGCAGCGCGCACCTTGCGGCAGTGGTGTGCAAAGCCGTACTGCATGAGCAGATGTTCGGCAATGATGCCGGTGCGCGCCAGCGTGGTGACGACCGAGAAGCGCGTCGCAATGAGCGTGGCCATGTGAAAGGCCGCCTCGGCAATGCCGATGACCGGTGCACGGGTGAGTTCGCGTGCAGACATCAGGCCGGGGTCGCCGAAGCAGGCGATCACGTAGGCGTCGGTGCCCAGCTTCTCGCCTTCCATGATCTGCTCGGCCACGCCGACCGAAGCGATCACCTCGTCGAAATGGCTTTCGATGGACACCGGGCCGCTGGCGGGCTGCACGGCGTCGATGACGGTGCCCGGCGCGGCAACGCGGCGAGCCGCCTGGCCGATGGTGTCCGTCATGCCTTGGGTGGTGTTGGGGTTGATGACCCGGATACGCATTTCAACTCCTTGTTTGCGATTATTGGATTCGTATTTTGTATACAAATAAAGGATGCATCAAGATGGTGGAGATCGGTGTTTACCCGGGGCATGGGTGCCGTTCGTCGGCGTGCGCGCAAAAAACAAAGGGCCCCGAAGGGCCCTGGATGGAGAGGAAAGACGCTGATCAGCTGATCAGCTGAGCAGGTCGAGCAAGGTGCGCGCCACCACCTTGGTGGCACGCC
>CAZSZN010000285.1:0-2467 GCA_964610405.1 uncultured Macromonas sp.
CAAGTGGACCGACAACAAGGGCGAAACCCGCACCGACGAAGCCGCTGTGGCTTGATGCCGAAAGACCCATCCCATGAGCTTCAGCCGTCGTGAATTCATGCAGGTGCTGGCGGTGGCCAGTGCATCGGGCATGGCGTTGTCGCACCAGGAGCTGCTCGCCGCCACCCCCGGCGCGGGCGAACGCCTGTACGACCTGCCCAAGTTTGGCAACGTCAGCTTCATGCACTTCACCGACTGCCACGCCCAGTTGCTGCCCATCCACTTCCGCGAGCCCAGCGTCAACCTGGGCGTGGGCGATGCGGTGGGGCGCCCGCCGCACATCGTGGGCGAGCAGCTGCTGAAGTTCTACGGCATCAAGCCCAACACGGCACAGGCGCACGCGTTTTCGTACCTGAACTTCGAGCAGGCGGCCAAAACCTACGGCAAGGTGGGCGGTTTTGCACACCTGGCCACCCTGGTCAAACAGGTCCAGGCCAGCCGCCCGCACGCGCTGCTGCTCGACGGTGGCGACACCTGGCAGGGCTCCGCCACCTCGCTCTGGACCAAGGCCCAGGACATGGTGGACGCCTGCAAGCTGCTGGGCGTGGACATCATGACCCCGCACTGGGAGTTCACTTACGGGGCGGACCGGATCAAGGAGATCGTCGAGAAGGATTTCAAAGGCCAGATCGACTTTCTGGCGCAGAACGTCACCACCAGCGACTTCGGCGATCAGGTGTTTGCGCCCTACGTCATGAAGGAGCAGAACGGCGTGACGCTCGCCGTGATCGGCCAGGCGTTTCCCTACACCCCCATCGCCAACCCGCGCCACTTCGTGCCCGACTGGAGCTTCGGCATCCAGGACGAAAACATGCAAAAGCAGGTGGACGAGGTGCGCGCCAAGGGCGCCCAGGTGGTCGTGGTGCTGTCGCACAACGGCATGGATGTGGACATCAAGATGGCGTCGCGGGTGCGTGGCATCGACGCCATTTTGGGCGGCCACACCCACGATGGCATGCCCGCACCGGTGATCGTGAAGAACGGTGGCGGCCAGACGCTGGTCACCAACGCGGGCTCGCACGGCAAGTTCCTGGCGGTGCTGGACTTCGACGTGCGCGGTGGCAAGATCCAGGACTTCCGCTACAAGCTGATGCCGGTGTTCGCCAATCTGATCAAGGCCGACCCCGCCATGCAGGCGCTGATCGACCAACATCGGGCGCCCTACAAGGCCAAGCTGGAAGAAAAACTCGCCGTCTCCGAAGGCACGCTGTACCGCCGGGGCAACTTCAACGGTTCGTGGGACCAGCTGATTCTGAACGCGCTGATGGATGTTCGTGGGGCTGACATGGCCTTCTCGCCCGGTGTGCGCTGGGGCACCAGCCTGCTGCCCGGCGACACCATCACCTACGAGGCGATGATGGACCAGATGGCGGTCACTTACCCGGCCACCACCCTCAACGAGTTCACGGGCGCGCAGATCAAAGAGATCATGGAAGATGTGTGCGACAACATCTTCAACCCCGACCCCTACTTCCAGCAGGGCGGCGACATGGTGCGGGTGGGCGGCATGACCTACAGTTGCAGCCCCAAGGCACCGATGGGCCAGCGGATCCACAACATGCGGCTCAAGGGCCAGCCCATCGAGGCCGACAAGAAGTACAAAGTCGCCGGTTGGGCCTCGGTGCAGGAGGGCGTGCAGGGCACCCCCATCTGGGACGTGGTGTCCACCTACCTGCGTGACCAGAAAGTGGTCAAGCAGGTCAAGGTCAACGCCCCGGAGATCGTGGGCATGCAGGGCAATCCCGGCATCGCCTGACCCGCCCGCTTCAGTAGGTGCCGGGAATCAGGATGCTGCGGTCCACATCGCGCAAGTTGGTGTGGCCGCAGAAGGCCATGGTCACGTCCAGTTCCTTGTGCAGAATCTGCAGCGCTTTGGTCACGCCGGCTTCGCCCATGGCCCCCAGGCCATAGACCATCGCGCGACCGATCATCGTGCCACGGGCTCCCAGCGCCCAGGCCTTGAGCACGTCCTGGCCGGAGCGGATGCCGCCATCCATCCACACTTCAATTTGCGAGCCCACTTCGGCCACGATGGCGGGCAGCGCCTTGATGCTGGAGGGCGCACCGTCCAGTTGGCGTCCGCCGTGGTTGCTGACCACGATCGCGTCGGCACCGCTGGCCACCGCCAGGCGCGCGTCTTCCGCATCCATGATGCCTTTGAGGATGAGCTTGCCGCCCCACTGTTCCTTCACCCAGGCCACGTCGGTCCAGGACAGGCGCGGGTCAAACTGCTCGTTGGTCCAGGCCGACAGCGAACGCATGTCGCTCACGCCTTGCACATGCCCGACCAGGTTGCGGAAGGTGTGCCGGCGCGTGCCGGCCATGCCCAGGCACCAACGCGGTTTGGTCATCAGGTTGACGATGTTTTTCAGCGTCGGCTTGGGCGGCGCGGTCAGGCCGTTCTTGAGGTCTTTGTGGCGCTGGCCAA
>CAZSZN010000286.1:0-2423 GCA_964610405.1 uncultured Macromonas sp.
ACCGGTTGGCCCATCATGGCCATCTGCAATGGCGTCGAGCAGGCGCCCACCAAGTTTGGCTCGCCAGGCAAGGCGGTGTACGGCTACGACGTGCGCCTGATCGATGAAACCACGGGCGAGGAAATCACCGAGCCGAACAAGAAGGGCGTGATCGCGGTGGAGGGGCCGCTGCCCCCGGGTTGCCTGCAAACCGTTTGGGGCGATGACCAGCGGTACGTCAAAACCTACTGGTCCAGCATCCACGGCCGGACCATGTACAGCACTTTCGACTGGGGTGTGAAAGACGCCGATGGTTACTTCTTTATCCTGGGTCGCACCGACGATGTGATCAACGTCGCAGGGCACCGCCTGGGCACCCGGGAAATCGAGGAGAGCATTTCCAGCCACCCCAACGTGGCCGAAGTGGCGGTGGTGGGTGTGGCCGATCAACTCAAAGGGCAGGTCGCGGTGGCCTTTGCGGTGCTCAAGGACACATCGCTGGCAGCCACGAGTGAGGACGCATTGAAGCTGGAAGGCGCCATCATGAAAGTGGTGGATGACCAATTGGGGGCGGTGGCTCGCCCCGCCCGTGTGCGGTTTGTGAGCGTGTTGCCCAAAACGCGTTCTGGCAAGTTGCTGCGCCGCGCGATTCAGGCGGTGTGCGAAGGACGCGACCCCGGCGACCTGACCACCATGGACGACCCCGCCGCGCTGCAGCAGATCAAAGACCTGGTCGGCTGACGCTGGCCTGACAATTCCTTGCATTCCGGTCTGCAGGCGTTATCATTTGCAGACCAAGTGCAAGGGATTGTTTATATATGCAGGAAATCATCGACCCGGCAGCCGGTGTTGAAAAAGGCCGGGTGTTTGAGCTGGCTGCTGAATTGTTCGGCATTTTGGCCACCCCGATGCGCCTGCGCATTCTCAGTGCCTTGTGTGACAAGGAAAAATCGGTGTCCGAATTGCTGCAGGAAATCGATACCACGCAGCCCAATCTTTCGCAGCATTTGAATTTGTTGTACCGGGCGGGCGTGCTGGCCAAGCGCAAAGACGGCACCCAGGTGATTTACCGGGTTCAGAGTGAAAAGGCCGTCACGCTGTGCCGCACCGTTTGCACGCAAATTGCCATTGAAATGGACGAACCCACTGCCATTCCGGTGGCGGACAGGCTGTCGCCGCGCGCAGCCAGTTGATGCCCCCGATTGCCAAGACCCCATGCCGCCCTACAATGGGTCGCATGGGGTTTTTTCATTTGGGTTGTCGGTGGGTGACGCGCGGTGCCATTGCGGTGCTGTTGGCATCTCTCGCCGCTTGCGGCACGGCTAACTTCGGGGTCAGTGTGCCCATTGGGCGCCACACGGGCATCGGTGTTTCGGTCGGGGCTGACGGCCGCATAGGCGTTGGCGTTGGGGTGTCGGCCGGCGGTGGTACTGTGAGTGTGGGCACCTCGGGTCAGTTGCCCGTCAAGAACGACGAACAAACTGACGCCCCAGAAAAATAAGCGTTTGCCATTTCATCGCGAACGATGGCACAATGGCGGTTTGCACAGGTCCTTCCAGTCACTGTCGCATCCGCCAATCGGTCCAGCCGTGTCGCGGAAGGTTTTTTCAACCAGCTAATGCTCCCTTCAGGGGGGCGGAGGTCAGCGGACTCATGAGCGAGACGAACAGCGTCTACGTTGCTTACCAGGGCAACTCGTATCTTTTCGGCGGCAACGCGCCGTATGTCGAAGAGATGTACGAAAACTACCTGGCAGACCCCACCAGCGTGCCCGATTCCTGGCGTGCCTACTTTGACGCACTGCAGAACGTGCCCGCCGTGGACGGCACCGACGCCCGTGACGTTCCGCACCTGCCCGTCATCAACGCTTTCGCCGATCGTGCCAAGCAGGGTGTGACCCAGGTGGTCATTGCCGCTGGTGCCGATTCCGATTTGGGCCGCAAGCGCGTTTCGACGCAGCAGCTGATCGCCGCATACCGCAACGTCGGCCAACGCTGGGCCGACCTCGACCCGCTCAAACGCACCGAACGCCCGTCCATTCCTGAGCTGGAACCTTCGTTCTACGGCTTCAGCGACGCGGACCTGGAAACCGTTTTCAACACCAGCAACACCTTCTTCAACCGCGAAACGATGCCGTTGCGCGAGTTGCTGAACGCGTTGCGCGAAACGTACTGCGGCTCCATCGGCGCCGAGTACATGTACATCACCGACCAGACGCAAAAGCGCTGGTGGCAAGAGCGGCTGGAGAGCATTCGCAGCAAGCCCAACTTCACGGCCGAGAAAAAGCGCCACATTCTGGACCGCCTGACAGCCGCGGAAGGCCTGGAGCGCTACCTGCACACCAAGTACGTGGGCCAGAAGCGTTTCTCGCTGGAAGGTGGCGAGAGCTATCCCGGTTTCAGCGTCTCCGGTACCGCCCCGCGACATCCCCCCATCAAATGATG
>CAZSZN010000287.1:0-2389 GCA_964610405.1 uncultured Macromonas sp.
TGGCTGACCAGATGGACCAGGTCATGGGCCGCCTGGAGCGCGCAGGCATGGACCGCTGCGCGCCCAAGCTCAACAAGAAGGAAGACCCCAAGAAATGGCTCAGCGACAAGGGTGCGCCGTGGGCCAAGCTGGCCAACGAAAAACCCAAGGGTGAAACCATCGAGTACGAGAAGCTGCTCGCCGCCTGGCGTGCTGGCCGCGTGCGTTGATCGTTTGCCCCTGACCGCCTTGTGAACCTGCCGTGGCCTTGCGGCCACGGCTAAAAGAACATGACACGCGCAGAACAGTGGGCCCGGCTGGCCCGGACAGCCGTTTACGACCTTGCCGTCATCGGTGGCGGTGCCACCGGGCTCGGCGTGGCATTGGATGCTGCGCTGCGCGGATTCTCCGTCGTCCTGCTGGAGTCGCACGACTTCGGTGGCGGCACATCTTCACGTTCGACCAAGCTGCTGCATGGTGGTGTGCGCTACCTGGCCCAGGGCAACGTGGCCCTGGTGCGCGAAGCGCTGGCAGAGCGCGCTGCGGTGCTGCGCATCGCACCGCATCTGGCGCAGCCTCTGCCTTTTGTCATGCCGTCTTACCGCTGGTGGCAGACGCCGTTCTACGGCATTGGCCTCAAGCTCTACGACCTGCTCGCCGGCCGCGCCGGCCTGGGCGCCACGCAATGGCTCTCCGCCCGGGAAACCCTGGCGGCCCTGCCCGGCGTGCGCCGCGAGGGCCTGCAAGGCGGTGTCATGTACTGGGACGGGCAGTTCGACGATGCCCGCCTGGCGCTGGCGCTGGCCCGCACCGTGGAGCGTGCCGGGGGACTGCCCCTCAACCACGCCGAGGTTCGGGACCTGCGTCCCCTGGACGGCCAGGCAGAGGGTGGCGCACGGTTCGAGCTGGAGGTGACCGACCGCCTGCTGGGAAGGTGTGCAACGGTCGCGGCGCGTGCCGTGGTCAACGCCACCGGGGTCTGGGTGGACCAGGTCCGCCAGCAGGCCATGGGGCATGATGACCCATCGCCAGCCGATCGGCTGGTTTCGCCCAGTCAAGGCGTGCACGTTGTGGTGGACCAATCCTTCATGTCTGGTGGGCACGCGTTGCTGGTACCGAAAACCGAGGACGGGCGCGTGCTGTTCGCTGTGCCCTGGCTGGGCTCCATCATCCTGGGCACCACCGACACGCCGCGCCAGGACCTGCCGCGCGAGCCCCAGCCCTTCGAGGCCGAGCTGGACTTCATCCTGGGCGAGGCGGGCAAGGTGCTGAGCCGCCCGGTGCGGCGCGAGGACATCCGCAGCGTCTGGGTGGGCCTGCGCCCGCTGGTGGCGGCACCATCCGGCACACAAGGTGCCACCAAGAAACTGTCGCGCGAGCACACCATCGTGGCCGACCCCAACGGGCTGGTCACCGTCACGGGTGGCAAGTGGACCACCTACCGCGCCATGGCCGAGGACGTGCTTGATGCCTGCGTCGAAGCGGGCGTGCTGCCCGCTCGCGCGGGGGGCGCCAGTCGAAACCACCGGCTGGTCGGTGCGGACGGGCCAAGCCAGCATGCCGCGCTGCACCAGGCCCCGGGCGAACACCTGTACGGCAGCGAACGGGCGCAACTGAAGGCCTGCCCGGGGGCAGACCGCGAACTGGGCATGGGTTTGACGGAGGCCATGGTGCGCTTCGCCGCGCGCAGCGAATACGCCGTCACCGTGGAAGACGTGCTGGCGCGGCGCTGGCGCGCACTGTTCCTGGATGCACGGGCAAGCCGACGCATGGCACCCGCCGTAGCGGACATCCTGCAACAAGAAACCGGGTTGGATCCGGCCCTCGCGGAATTTCTCACCCTCAGTGAACGGTACCTGCCTCCCGGTCACTGGACCCCACCAGCGAGCCCGTCAGCCCGCGCGGCAGATCTTTAGCATGTTGGTACCGCCCGGCGCGCCCATGGGCTCGCCGCAGGTGATGGCGTACACGTCGCCCGCTTGCACGATGCCACGCTTTTTCAGGTGCGCTTCGGCGTCGGCCAGGGCGGTGTCGCGGTCGGCGCTGGTGTCCATCAGCAGCGGGCGCACGTTGCGGTACAGCGCCATCTTGCGCTGGGTGGCCAGCTTGGGCGTCAGCGCGTACAACGGCATGCCCACCTCGTGGCGGCTCATCCACAGCGCGGTGGAGCCCGAGTCGGTCAGCGCCACGATGGCCTTGGCGCCCAACTGGTGGGCGGTGAACAGCGCGCCCATCGCAATCGCTTTGTCGATGCGGTTCAGCGTCTTGGTCAGGAAGTCCGATTGCAGTTCGTGGCTGTGGGCCTTTTCGGCGGCCATGCAGATCTTGGCCATTTCCTGCACTGTCTGCAGCGGGTACTTGCCGGCGGCGGTTTCGGCGCTCAGCATCACCGCGTCGGTGCCGTCCAGCA
>CAZSZN010000288.1:0-2336 GCA_964610405.1 uncultured Macromonas sp.
GAACTCGCCACGGAACTTGGCACCGGCCAGCAGGCCCGCCATGTCCAGCACGAGCACTTTCTTGTCTTTGAGGGTATCGGGCACCTCGCCATTGACGATGCGCTGCGCCAGCCCTTCCACGATGGCGGTCTTGCCCACACCGGGCTCACCGATCAGCACCGGGTTGTTCTTGCTGCGGCGCTGCAGCACCTGGATGGCACGGCGGATTTCGTCGTCCCGGCCAATCACCGGGTCCAGCTTGCCTTGCGCGGCGCGCTCGGTCAGGTCGAGGGTGTACTTCTTCAGCGCCTCGCGCTGGCCTTCGGCCTCGGGGTTGTCCACCTTCTGGCCGCCGCGCACCGCGTCAATGGCGGCTTCCAGCGACTGTCGCTTCAGGCCAGCCTTGCGCGCCTCGTCGGCCAGGGTCGATTTGCCATCGGCCAGCGCCAGCAGAAACAGTTCGCTCGCCACGAACTGGTCACCGCGCTTGATGGCGTCCTTCTCAGCCGCCTGCAGCAAGGTGACCGTGTCGCGGCCCACCTGCACTTGCTCCTGGCCCTGCACCTGCGGCAGCTTGGCCACGGCCTCGTCGGCCACTTTGGCCAATGCAGCCACGTTCACGCCGGCGCGCTGCAGCAAGGCCTTGGGGCCGTCCTGCTGGCGCAGCATGGCCGCCAGCACGTGCGCCGGCTCAATGTAAGCGTGGTCGTTGCCCAGCGCCAGCGTCTGGGCCTCGCCCAGGGCTTCCTGGAATTTGGTGGTGAGTTTGTCGATACGCATGCAGATGCTCCTGCTGATGGCTGAATTGAGGTGATGTTGGGGATGGGGTCGGGGGTTTTCAAGTCATGGGCGACAAAGAGAAATTTCATCAAAAGCATCACTTTGGCGTATCCTTGCCACCAGCACAACCACCGCGAGGAGTCACGCCATGCGATCTGCCCGCCCATTCGGCCTGCCTTTGGCACTTCTATCGGCCGTGCTGCTGGCTGCCTGCGGCACCACCCCACCCACGATCAACTACACCGTGCCCAACCAGCCTGAGGGCTCGTCGGGCTACGCCGAGAAACCGGGTTGGCAGACCGCCAAGTTCGCCGTGGCCGCCGCCAACCCGCTGGCCACCGACGCCGGCTACCAGGTTCTCAAGGCGGGCGGCAGCGCGGTGGATGCCGCCATCGCCGTGCAAATGGTCCTGACGCTGGTGGAGCCTCAGTCCAGCGGCATCGGCGGCGGCGCCTTCCTCATGCATTTCGACGGCAAATCCGTGGAAGCCTACGACGGCCGCGAAACCGCCCCGGCCGCCGCCACCGAAAACCTCTTCATCAAGCCCGACGGCAAACCCATGGCCTTCATCGAAGGTGTGGTGGGCGGGCGTTCGGTGGGCGTGCCGGGCACCGTGCGCATGCTGGAGCTGGCCCACCAGCAACATGGCATGTTGCCTTGGGCCGCTCTCTTCCAACCCGCCATTACCCTGGCGGAACAGGGCTTCAAGGTCAGCGCCCGGCTCAACACCTTGCTGGCGGTGGAACAGCACCTGAAGAAAGACCCCGTGGCCGCCGCCTACTTTTACGACGCCAGCGGCCAGCCCTGGCCCGTGGGGCACGTGCTGAAAAACCCTGAACTGGCCCAGGTGCTGCGTGACATCGCTGCGCGTGGCTCCAAGGCACTGCTCGAAGGCCCTGTGGCGCAAGCCATCGTCGACAAAGTCCGCGCCCACCCCAGCAACCCAGGCCAGATGACGCTGGCCGATCTGTCTGGCTACCAGCCGCGCAAACGTGAACCGCTGTGTCACGACCATGCCCTGCAACCGCAAAAGGTGTACCGGCTCTGCGGCTTTCCGCCCCCCAGTTCGGGCGCCATTGCCATCGGCCAGATGCTCGGCATCCTGCAAAACACACAGGGCGCCGCCCTGCCCCTGGGTGCCGACGGCCTGCCCAGCGCCGACTGGCTGCACTTCTACACCGAAGCCGCTCGCCTCGCGTTTGCCGACCGTGCTCAATACGTGGCCGACCCCGACTTCGTTCCCCCGCCCGCCGGCTCGTGGATGAGCCTGCTGTCACCCGCCTACCTGGCTCAGCGAGCACGGCTGATCGGAGCCCAGTCCATGAAAGTCGCGCAACCCGGCCGCCCGGAGGGCACGCGAACGAGCTTCGCCCCCATGCCCCATCAGCCGGAATACGGCACCAGCCACATCAGCATCGTGGATGCCCAGGGGCGTGCCGTGGCCATGACCACCACCATCGAAGATGCGTTCGGCGCCCGCCAGATGGTCAAGGGCTTCCTGCTCAACAACGAGTTGACCGATTTCAGCTTCGCCCCGCGCGACGCCCAGGGCACCCCCATCGCCAACCGTGTGCAGC
>CAZSZN010000289.1:0-2330 GCA_964610405.1 uncultured Macromonas sp.
GAATTCACAGGCGTGCTGCTGTCCACCCTGCTGGAAATGTGCGGCTACGACAAGAAGAACGCCAAGTACGTGCTGGCCGAAGGTGGTGACGGTTCTTCCATGACCCGCACCATCGACATCGAGCGCGCCATGGACGACGTGATCGTGGCCTGGGCCATGAACGGCGAGATGCTGCGCCCCGAAAACGGCTACCCGCTGCGGCTGGTGGTCCCGGGCATCCAGGGCGTGAGCTGGGTGAAATACCTGCGCCGCATCGAGGTGGGCGACCAGAAGTACGCGACCAAAGACGAGGCGATCCACTACATCGACCACATGCCCGATGGCACCCACCGCCAGTACACCGGCATTCAGGAGTGCAAGTCGGTCATCACCACGCCGTCGGGCAGCCAGACGCTGTTGGACCGCGGCTACTACAACGTGACCGGTCTGGCCTGGTCCGGGCGGGGTGCCATCAAGCGGGTGGACGTGAGCGTGGACGGCGGCCGCAACTGGCGCACCGCCCGCCTGGAAGGCCCGGTGCTGCCCAAGGCGCTGACCCGCTTCAACATCGACTGGGTGTGGGACGGCAAACCCGCGATTTTGCAAAGCCGCGCCATCGACAGCACCGGCTATGTGCAACCCAAGATCAACCAGTTGCGCGCGGTGCGTGGCACCCGCTCGGTCTACCACCAGAACGCGATCCAGAGCTGGCTGGTGTCGGAAAACGGCGAAGTCTCCAACGTGCAGGTGTACTGATGAAGAAGCTCTTTCAACCCACCCTCCAGGCCGTGGCGCTGACGGCGGCACTGGCCGTGCTGGGCACCGGCGTGGCTTACGCGCAGAACCAACCTTGGCACGAGATTGGCCGCAACGCGACACCGGCTGAAGTGAAGGCCTGGGACATCGATGTCCGCCCCGATTTCAAAGGGCTGCCCCAAGGCGCGGGTTCGGTGTCGTTGGGTGAAGAGGTCTGGGAAGGCAAATGCGCGTCCTGCCACGGCACCTTTGGCGAGTCCAACGAGGTGTTCACGCCCATCGTGGGCGGCACGACCAAGGCCGACATCCAGCGCGGGCGGGTGAAAAACCTGGAGGAGGGCTCCAGCTTCCCCCAAAAAACCACGATGATGAAGGTGGCCACGGTGTCCACGCTGTGGGACTACATCAACCGCGCCATGCCTTGGAATGCGCCCAAGACGCTGAAGGCGGACGAGGTTTATGGCGTGGTGGCCTACATCCTGAACCTGGCCGAGGTGGTGCCGGCCGACTTCGTGTTGAGCCACCAGAACATCGCCGAGGTGCAGCAGCGCATGCCCAACCGCAATGGCATGGTGTTCTACGAGCCCCTGTGGCGCGCCGATGGCAAAGGCGATGTCAAAAACGTGGCCTGCATGAAGGACTGCCCGACCGACGCCAAGATCCGCTCCTCGCTGCCCGGCTTTGCCCGCGACGCACACGGCAACATCCAGGAACAAAACCGGGTGATTGGCCCGGTGCGCGGCGCCGACACCACCAAGCCGGCGCCCACCGCCCCCTTGACGCAAAAGATGGCGGTGGCGGCCACCGTGGCGGCGGCACCCGCCAGCGCGGGCAGTGAGGCCAAGGTGTTGCTCAACAGCCATTCCTGCACCGCGTGCCACGGCATCAACAGCAAAATTGTCGGCCCGGGGTTCAACGAAGTGGCAGCCAAGCACAAGGACAAAGCCGGCCTGCAAGCCTATTTGGTCGAAAAGATCAAAAATGGCGGCGTTGGCGTGTATGGCGCCATCCCCATGCCGCCGCAGCCCCAGCTCAGCGATGCCGACGCGCAAGCGATCGCGGGCTGGATAGCCGGCGGCGCCAAGTAAACCCCGTTTCATCCCATTCAGGAGATCACATGACCCATCAACATCCGGCCCTGGCGGGCTTCATCGTCGCCGTGGCCGCCCTGACCGCCGGCACCACCCACGCTGCCGTGGACGGCGCTGCGGCGAAGGCCCTGGCCACCAAGAGCGCCTGCATGGCCTGCCACGCCATCGACAAAAAGCTGGTCGGTCCGGCCTACAAAGACGTGGCCGCCAAGTACAAAGGCATGGCCACCGACAAGTTGGCCGCTTCCATCAAGGCCGGGGGTTCGGGCAAATGGGGCCCGGTGCCGATGCCCGCCCAGGCCGCCCTGAGCGACGCCGACGCCAAGGTGCTGGCCGCCTGGATTCTGGCCGGCGCGCCCGACAAATGAACCCGTGGGGTGCCCCGGGCGTCCAACTTATTTTCACAGGAGTCTGAGATGAATCAGAAACGCCGCACCGTGTTGCAACAAACGGGCGCGATGGCCACCTTGCTCTCGCTGGGCATCGTGACGGCCGAGCAGGCCC
>CAZSZN010000290.1:0-2327 GCA_964610405.1 uncultured Macromonas sp.
ACATCTGGGCCTGCTGGAAGGGGCTCATGCGGCCGTGCGGACTCAGCATGAATACGCGCACGCCCTTCTTGCCGCGCATGGCGTATTCGGCCGCGCTGCCGGTGTCACCCGAGGTGGCGCCCAGGATGTTGAGCTGCTCGCCACGGCGGCCCAGTTCGTACTCGAACAGGTTGCCCAGCAACTGCATGGCCATGTCCTTGAAGGCCAGCGTCGGGCCGTTGGACAGCGCTTCAATCCACAACGCATTTTCGAGGTGGCGCAGCGGCACGATTTCGCCGGTGCCAAACACCTCGGCCGTGTACGTCTTGGCGCACAAGGCGCGCAGTTCGGCGGCGGGAATGTCGTCGATGTAGAGCGACAGGATCTCGAACGCCAATTCGGCGTAGCCTTGCTCGTGGTACACCTTGCGCCAGCGGGCCAGCGTGGCGTCGTCCACCTGCGGGTAGTGCTCGGGCAGGTACAGCCCGCCATCGGGCGCCAAGCCTTCGAGCAGGATTTCACAGAAACGCTTGCGGTCCGGGTGCCCGCGGGTGGACAGGTACAGCATCAGGCCAGCTCCTCCTTGCGGATGCGGGTGATCGGCGCCAGCACGGTGGGCAGCGCCTGCATCTGGGCCAGCGCCTCGTTCATCGTGCCTTCGCGGGTGTCGTGGGTCAGGATGATCACGTCGGTCTGGTTCACGCCCTCTTCGGCTTCGCGCTGCAGCACCGCGTCAATGCTGATGCCGGCGCCGGCCAGAATGCCGGTCACAGTCGCCAGCACGCCGGCCTGGTCGGCCACGCGCAAACGCAGGTAGTAGCTGGTCACCACTTCGCTCATGGGCAGCACCGGCAGGTCGCTCAACGCGCCCGGCTGGAAGGCCAGGTGCGGCACGCGGTTCTGCGGGTCGGCGGTGTGCAGGCGGGTGATGTCCACCAGGTCGGCAATCACCGCGCTGGCGGTCGGCTCGCTGCCGGCGCCTTTACCGTAGTACAGCGTGGTACCCACGGCGTCGCCCTGCACCATCACCGCGTTCATGGCGCCTTCCACGTTGGCGATCAGGCGCTTGCTCGGCACCAGCGTGGGGTGCACCCGCAGCTCAATGCCCTGGGCCGCGCGCTTGGCAATGCCCAGCAGCTTGATGCGGTAGCCCAGTTGCTCGGCGTACTTGATGTCGGCCGCGCCCAGCTTGGTGATGCCTTCCACATAGGCCTTGTCGAATTGCACCGGGATGCCGTAGGCAATCGCGCTCATCAGCGTGGCCTTGTGCGCGGCGTCCACGCCTTCGATGTCGAAGGTCGGATCGGCTTCGGCGTAGCCCAGGCGTTGCGCTTCTTTCAGCACCACGTCGAAGTCCAGACCCTTGTCGCGCATTTCGGACAGGATGAAGTTGGTGGTGCCGTTGATGATGCCGGCCACCCACTGGATCTGGTTGGCGGTCAGGCCCTCGCGCAGCGCCTTAATGATGGGAATGCCCCCGGCCACGGCGGCTTCGAACGCCACCATCACGCCCTTGGCCTGGGCGGCGGCGAAAATTTCGGTGCCGTGCACGGCCAGCAGCGCCTTGTTGGCGGTGACCACGTGCTTGCCAGCGGCAATCGCCTCCAGCACCAGCGCCTTGGCAATGCCATAGCCGCCGATCAGTTCGATCACGATGTCGATTTCGGGGTTGGCAATGATCTGGCGGGCGTCGTTGACCACCGTCACGCCCTCGCCCACCACCGCTTGGGCACGGGCCACATCCAGGTCGGCCACCATGGTAATTTCAATGCCACGGCCGGCACGGCGCTGGATTTCTTCCTGGTTGCGCTTGAGCACGTTGAAGGTGCCACTGCCCACGGTGCCAATGCCCAGCAGGCCCACTTGAATCGGTTTCATATCGGTTGGTTCTCGGTCAAAAAACGGGTAACGGTGACGCAATAACTCAGGTGCCGTGGCGCTTGCGGTAGTGCCCCAGGAAGCGCGCGATGCGGCCCACGGCATCGGCCAGGTCGTCCTCGTGCGGCAGGAACACCAGACGGAAATGGTCCGGCGTTGGGTAGTTGAAGCCGGTGCCTTGCACAATCAGCACCTTCTCCTCGGCCAGCAGCTCATAGGCAAACTGCTGGTCGTCGGCGATGGGGTACATCTGCGGGTCCAGCCGGGGGAACATGTACAGCGCAGCCTTGGGCTTGACGCAGGTCACGCCCGGGATTTCGGTCAGCAGCTTGTGCGCCAGATCGCGCTGGCGGCACAGCCGGCCGCTCGGCGCAACCAGGTCGTTGATGCTCTGGTAGCCGCCCAGCGCGGTCTGGATGGCCAACTGCCCCGGCGTGTTCGCGCACAGGCGCATCGAGGCCAGCATGTTC
>CAZSZN010000291.1:0-2325 GCA_964610405.1 uncultured Macromonas sp.
CCTGGCGCAGAACTTCACCGCGTTTTTCCGCCGCGACTACAAGCGGGTGGCCGAACTGCACATCGAGTCGGGCTGGGTGCCGGCCGACACCCGGGTGGACGAACTGGAGGCCGCCATCCGGGCGGTGTGCGAACCGTATTTCGACCGTCCGCTCAAGGAAATCTCGCTGGGCATGGTGTTGATGCGCCTGTTTCAGACGTCCCGTCGCTTCCACGTCGAAATCCAGCCCCAGTTGGTGCTGCTGCAAAAAACCCTGCTCAACATCGAAGGCCTGGGCCGCGAGCTGGACCCGGAACTGGACCTGTGGAACACCGCCAAGCCCTTCCTCGAAAAATGGATGATGGAGCAGGTGGGTCCCAAGAAGTTTTGGGAGCAGCTCAAAGCCGAAGCGCCGCATTACGCCAAGCTGGTGCCCGAGTTGCCGCGCCTGCTGCACGATTACTTGCGACACCGCCCGAACGATGTGGCGCGCGAGGTGCGTTTGCTGGTGCAGGAGCAGCGCCGCACCAACCGCTTGCTGCAGGCGATCCTGTACGGCGGCTTGGGTTTCCTGCTGGGCTTGCTGGTCATGCAACTGTTGGTGCGCGTGCGCTTGTGGTAACGACAGGGCGACCCAATTTATAATGTCTGGTTTCGTTTCAGTTTCCAGATCTTCCAGGTCACAGCCATGCCCATCTACGCTTACAAATGCGAGTCCTGCGGCCACGCCAAGGACGTTCTGCAGAAAATTTCCGACGCACCGCTGACCGATTGCCCGGCCTGTGGCGCCTCCACCTTCAGCAAGCAGCTGACGGCGGCCGGTTTCCAGCTCAAAGGTTCGGGCTGGTACGTCACCGATTTTCGCAACGGTGGTGGCAGCACAGGTGCGACCACCAGCACCGCTGCGGTTGCGGGTGCCACAGCAACGGCCAGTGCCGAACCCGCCAGCTCGGGGTCGAGTGACGCTGCGGCGTCCACGCCCTGCGGCGGTTCCTGCGCTTGTCACTGAGCCGGAGCCCCCATGGCTGCCCTGCGCAAATGGCTGCTGGCCGGCCTGCTGGTTCTGGTCCCTCTGATCATCACTTTGTGGGTGCTGGACTGGGTGGTTTCCACCCTGGACCAGACCCTCAACATCCTGCCCGTGGCCTGGCAGCCCGACCAATGGGCGGGCATGCACATTCCCGGACTGGGCGTGGTGTTCGCCCTGGTTGTGTTGCTCTCCATCGGGGCTCTGGCCTCGAACATCGTGGGCAACAAGCTGGTCAACTGGTGGCATGCGCTGCTGCACCGCATACCGGTGGTGCGATCCATCTATTCCGGCGTCAAGCAGGTGTCCGACACCTTGCTGTCTGAAAAAGGCAATGCGTTCCGCAAGGCGGTGCTGGTGCAGTGGCCGCACGAAGGCATGTGGACCATCGCTTTCCTGACCGGCTCGCCCGGCGGCGCCGTGGCGGCGCACCTGAACGCGCAAGACTACATCAGCGTCTACGTGCCCACCACGCCGAACCCCACCGGTGGCTATTTTGTGATGGTGCACCGCCGCGACGTGGTCGAGTTGGCAATGAGTGTGGACGAGGCACTCACATACGTGATTTCCATGGGCGTGATCGTGCCCGGCGCGGGCAAACCGGGCGTCAAGCCCCTGCCGGTGGCGGCGGTCGATCCGGCCTGAATGTTTCGAATTTCTGAAAGCAAGACTTATGGCAATGCGTAGCGAATACTGTGGTCTGGTGACCGAAGCCCTGCTGGGCCAGCAAGTGACCCTGTGCGGCTGGGTGAACCGCCGCCGCGACCACGGTGGGGTGATTTTTGTGGACCTGCGCGACCGCGAAGGCTACGTGCAGGTCGTCTGTGACCCCGACCGTCCCGAGATGTTCAAGCTCGCCGAGGGACTGCGCAACGAATTCTGCATCCAGGTCAAAGGCGTGGTCCGGGCCCGCCCGGAAGGCACCACCAACGACAGCCTCAAGAGCGGCAAGATCGAGGTGTTGTGCCACGAAATCAACGTGCTCAACGCCTCCGTCACGCCCCCGTTCCAGATCGACGACGAAAACCTGAGCGAAACCACCCGCCTGACGCACCGCGTGCTGGACCTGCGCCGCCCGTACATGCAGCGCAACCTGATGCTGCGCTACAAGGTGGCCATGGAGGTGCGCAAGTTCCTCGACGCCAACGGCTTCGTCGACATCGAAACCCCCATGCTCACCAAGAGCACGCCCGAAGGCGCGCGCGACTACCTCGTGCCCAGCCGCGTGCACGACGGCCAGTTCTTCGCGCTGCCGCAGAGCCCGCAGCTCTTCAAGCAGCTCTTCATGGTCTCGGGCTTCGACCGCTACTTCCAGATCG
>CAZSZN010000292.1:0-2297 GCA_964610405.1 uncultured Macromonas sp.
GGCATGCCGCTGGCGGCTTTCGGCGCCAAGCGCGCGGTGATGGAACAGTTGGCGCCCTTGGGTGGGGTGTACCAGGCCGGCACGCTCAGCGGCAACCCGGTGGCCACCGCCTGTGGCCTGGCCACGCTGAAAGAAATCCAGAAACCGGGCTTCTTCGCGGCACTCACCGCCCGCACCCAGAGTCTGGTGCAGGGCCTGACCCAAGCTGCCCAGGAAGCTGGTGTGCCCTTCTGCGGTGACAGCCAGGGCGGCATGTTCGGCTTCTTCCTGATGGACGCACTGCCGCAGAACTACGCCACAGTGATGACCACCGATGGCCCACGCTTCAACAAGTTCTTCCACGGCATGCTGGACCGTGGCGTGTACTTCGCCCCGGCGCTGTACGAAGCAGGCTTTGTGAGCGTAGCGCACTCCGAAGCCGACGTGCAGGCCACTGTGGCGGCCGCACACGAGGTGTTCGCGACGCTCTGACCGCGCGCAACGCCAATCAAAAACGGGCTGCAGAACAGCCCGTTTTTTGTTCAAGCCGCCACCGGCTCCAGCAAACGCGCCAGCAAGGCGCCCTCCACCGGCCCGCCCAGCGGCACGAACACGCGCACCGGGCTGCCCTGCGCCACCTGCACGGGCTGGCCATTCAAGTTTTGCATGGCATCCAGCTGCACCACGCGGTTGCCGCTGGGGTGGATCACCTCGATGCGATCACCCACGGCAAAGCGGTTCTTGGTTTCCACCTCGGCCCAGCCGTCGGCGCGCACGCCGCGCACCTCGCCCACGAAGTGGCTGCGGTGCAGTTCGGAATGGCCGCTGATGTAGTTCTGATAGTCCTGCGCCGGACGTCGCTCCAGCAGCCCACCGGTGTAGCCCCGGTTGGCCAGGCCTTCCAGTTCCATCAACAGTTCCGGGTTGAAGGGGCGGCCCGCCATGGCGTCATCGATGGCGCGGCGATACACCTGCGCCGTGCGCGCCACGTAGTACAGGCTCTTGGTACGCCCCTCGATCTTGAGGGAATCGATCCCGATCTTGCACAGCCGCTCCACGTGCTCCACGGCACGCAGGTCCTTGCTGTTCATGATGTAGGTGCCGTGCTCGTCTTCCATGATGGGCATCAGCTCGCCGGGGCGGCCCTTTTCCTCGATCAGGTAGACACGGTCTGCCGCCGGGTGGCGCTGGCCACCGCCGCAGGTGGAGAACGCGGTTTCGGCCTCGGCCTTTGCCTCGCCAAAGCTGAAATCAGCACCCATGCGCTCCACCGGCACGGCTTCGCCGGTCACGGCGTCTTCCGTCGCGGCCTGGGTGCCGTATTCCCAACGGCAGGCGTTGGTGCAGGTGCCCTGGTTGGGGTCGCGCCGGTTGAAGTAACCGCTGAGCAGGCAGCGCCCTGAATAGGCAATGCACAAGGCCCCGTGCACGAACACCTCCAACTCCATGTCAGCGCATTCGTTTCGGATGGCCTCCACCTCGTCCAGGCTCAGTTCACGAGACAGGATGATGCGCGTGACGCCCACCTTCTGCCAGAACTTCACCGTGGCCCAGTTGGTGGTGTTGGCCTGAACGGACAGGTGGATCGGCACCTCGGGCCACTTCTCGCGAACCTGCATGATCAGGCCGGGGTCGGCCATGATCAGCGCGTCGGGCTTGAGCTCGATGATGGGTTCGATGTCGCGCAGGTAAGTGCGTACCTTGTCGTTGTGGGCGATGAGGTTGCTGGTGACGAAGAGTCTCTTGCCGCGCGCGTGGGCTTCCTGAATGCCCTGGGCCAGCTGTTCCAGGCGGAATTCGTTGTTGCGCGCGCGCAGGGAGTAGCGAGGCTGGCCAGCGTAGACGGCATCGGCGCCGAAATCGTAGGCGGCGCGCATTTTGTCGAGCGAGCCGGCAGGCAGCAGCAATTCGGGGGATCGTATCGTCATGCCCGGTATTGTCGAACTTTTTCGTCAATGCCCTCCGGCTGACGCGGCCTGCCTCCGAACGGAAAAAGGCCCGAGGCTTGCGCCCCGGGCCTTTTCAAACCGGCTTCAAACCGATCAGGCGGTCACGCCCTTGGCGGTTTCCGCGTACTCTTCGATCTGGTCGAAATTCAGGTACTTGTAGATCGAGGCGCCGTCCTTGTTCACGATGCCCATGGCGTCGTGGTACTCGGCCACGGTGGGCAACTTGCCCAGCTTGGACGCGATGGCGGCCAGCTCGGCCGAAGCCAGGAACACGTTGGTGTTCTTGCCCAGGCGGTTCGGGAAGTTGCGGGTCGAGGTGGACACGACGGTCGCGCCTTCGCGCACCTGCGCCTGGTTACCCATGCACAG
>CAZSZN010000293.1:0-2277 GCA_964610405.1 uncultured Macromonas sp.
CCTCAACATCGCGTTGATGAACGAGTTGGCGATCATTTTCGACAAGATCGGCATCGACACCCTCGAAGTCCTGCAAGCCGCCGGTACCAAATGGAACTTCCTGCCCTTCCGTCCCGGCCTCGTTGGTGGGCACTGCATCGGCGTAGATCCTTACTACCTGACCCATAAAGCCGAAATGCTCGGCTACCACCCTCAGGTCATCTTGGCCGGCCGGCGCATCAACGACGGCATGGCCAGCTATGTCGCTCAGCAGACGGTTAAGCAGATGATCAACGCAGGTAGCTCTATTAAAGGCGCTAGGGTGATCGTGCTGGGGCTTACGTTTAAGGAGAATTGTCCTGATTTGCGTAATTCCAAAGTGGCCGATGTTGTAGGCGAACTGCGCGAATATGGTTGCCATGTCAGCGTGCACGATCCAATTGCCTCAAGTGCAGAGGCAAATCATGAGTATGGGATCAAACTGTCAAATTGGGATACTTTACCTAGGGGAGACGCCGTAGTAATAGCTGTAGCCCACAAAGAGTATTTGGCCATGGGCTTAGACGGTATTCGAAGCAAATTAAATGACCAAGGGGTCGTAATCGATGTGAAATCGGCGTTTCCGTCTGATGTAATTCGTAGCTTGGGCTATCGTGTATGGCGGCTGTGACTCTTTCTGTGCAGCCTGTTGTTCTGTGCGGCGGGGTTGGCTCACGGTTGTGGCCTCTATCACGCGCAGGATTCCCGAAGCAGTTTCTCTGTCTGACCGGAAAAGCTAGCCTTTTCCAAGAAGCGGTAAAACGCTTGATGGACCTTGCGGGTGAGGGTATCAACGTCCGCGCTCCTTTGATCGTCACCAACGAAGAACATCGATTTCTGGCGCTGGAGCAGTTGCGTGAAATCGGCGTTGAGCTTGGTGCAGCTTTATTGGAACCGACAGCCAGAAACACCGCGCCAGCATTGACCCTGGCCGCACTGGCTGCCTTGGAAAACGGTGATGACCCCGTGCTGGTCGTCACCCCCGCAGACCAGACCGTGGCCGAGGCCTCTGCGTTCAATGCTGCCATGCGCGAAGCCATACGCCAGGCGGCCGAGGGTGCCATCGTGATCCTGGGCGTGACCCCCGACCGGCCCGAAACCGGCTACGGCTACATCCAGGCGATCGTCGCTAACACGCCGACCTTGGTGGTTGAGCGGTTTGTCGAAAAACCCGATGAAGCCATTGCACGGCAGTACCTGGCAGAGGTCGGCTATTACTGGAACGCCGGCATGTTTGTGCTCAAGGCGTCCGTCTGGCTTCAAGCCATTGAAAGCTTCCGGCCTGACATCGCGGCCACTACCCGAGCCGCCTGGGCCCGGCGCAGCACCGATGCCGCATTCGTTCGGCCTGGCAAGGCCGAGTTTGCCGCCATACCCAGTGACTCCATCGACTACGCCGTCATGGAACGGTGCCCGGGAAGCCCTTTCCCTATCCGTATGGCTCCGCTCGACGCGGGCTGGAGCGACCTCGGCGCCTGGGACGCCGTGTGGAGCGTGTTGCCCAAAGACGCACAGGGTAACGCCCACGTGGGCGATGTGCTGGCCACCGACAGCAGCAACACCTTGGTGCATGCCACCAGCCGCCTGGTGGCCTTGGTGGGCGTTCAGAATCTGGTGGTGGTGGAAACGCCCGATGCCGTGCTGGTAGCCGACCGATCGCGCAGTCAGGATGTGAAACACATCGTCAGCGCCCTGCAGCAGCACAAGCGCGAAGAGCAAACCCTGCACCGCAAGGTCCACCGCCCCTGGGGCTGGTACGACAGCATCGACGCAGGCGGGCGCTTCAAGGTCAAGCGCATCCAGGTCAAGCCGGGTGCCAGCCTCAGCCTGCAAAAGCACCACCACCGCGCCGAGCACTGGGTGGTCGTCAGCGGGACGGCCGAAATCACCTGCGGTGACAGAAAACTGCTGCTCACCGAAAACCAGTCCACCTACATCCCGCTGGGCGAGGTGCACCGCCTGGCCAACCCCGGCAGCATCCCGCTTGAAATCATCGAGGTGCAGTCCGGCAGCTACTTGGGCGAAGATGACATCGTCCGGTTCGAAGACACCTACGGACGAGCGCAGTCATGAACCAACATCCTAAAATCTATGTTGCTGGCCACCGTGGCATGGTGGGCTCGGCCATCGTGCGCCAGTTGTTGGCCCAGGGCCAACCGGTTGAACGCATCGTCACCCGCACCCATGCGGAACTGGACCTGACAAACCAAGCAGCCGTCAACGCGTTTTTTGCTGAAGAAAAGCCCGACCAGGTCTACC
>CAZSZN010000294.1:0-2277 GCA_964610405.1 uncultured Macromonas sp.
ACCGGCGGCACCTCGCCGTTCGGCCACTCCGGCTACAACCCGCAGGGCATCCGCATCGGCGGCGCGGGCGGCAACAAGAGCGCCGTGAAGGTGTGGGACCAGCGCGCCTACCGCGACTACGACGACACCCAGGAGCTGGGCACCCGCAACATCAAGATGGCGCTGCGCCGTCTGCGCAAGTTTGCGCGCGAAGGCAACGAACTGGAACTGGACCTGCCAGACACCATTCGCGCCACGGCGGCCAACGCGGGCTGGCTGGACATCAAAATGGTGCCCGAGCGCCACAACAACGTGAAGGTGCTGCTGCTGATGGACGTGGGCGGCACCATGGACGAGCACATCCAGCGGGTGGAGGAACTCTTCAGCGCGGCCAAGAACGAATTCAAGCACCTGGAATTCTACTACTTCCACAACTGCGTCTACGACTACATGTGGCGCAACAACCGCCGCCGCTACGCCGAGAAGTTCGAGACTTGGGACGTCATCCGCAAGTACAACAAGGATTACAAGCTCATCTTCGTGGGTGACGCCACCATGAGCCCCTATGAAATCCTGCAGCCCGGCGGCAGCGTGGAATACAACAACGAGGAAGCAGGCGCCGAATGGCTGCAGCGGCTCACCCACGCCTTCCCCAAGTTCGCCTGGATCAACCCCGAGCCGCAGGGCGTGTGGCAGTACCGCCAAAGCATTGCCATCGTCCAGCAGCTCATGGGCCAGCGCATGTACCCGCTCACCCTCAAGGGGCTGGAAGAGGCGATGCGGGCTTTGTCGAAGTGAGCAGACCGACCACTGTGCCCCTCGTTGCCGCGCCCGTGAGTGAAACAGGGTGGCGTTGGGTCGCCAGTGCAATCCGCTTGTCGGCGCTGGCGGCGCTGTTTTGGGCAAGTGCCGGCTTGTCCAGCACGGCCTGGGGGCAGGCCGACACTGCGGCTGCGGTCACAACCGCTGAACCGTCGCTGAGCGACACCGATCAATTTCAACTGGAAGTGCAAGCCCCGGCACCGCTGGATGCCCTGCTGCAACGCCACCTGGAACTGCGGCGTTTTCAGCGACTGCCCGACCTGGCCCGAAGCGAACTGGAACGGCTGACCGCACAAGCCCCGGACAATGTGCGCAACCTGCTGGGCACCCAGGGCTACTTCGCGCCTCGAGTGAACGTGACCCTGCTGGACGCCAGCACCGCACCACCCACGCCCACGGTGCGTTTGACGGTGGAACCCGGACCGCGCACCCGCATCGGCTCGGTGACGCTGTTGCTGCAAGGCGACGCCCGCACCCGCCCAGACACCGCCGCGCAGCGCGACGCGCTGGAGCAGGACTGGAGCCTGCCTCGGGGTGAGCCGTTCAGCCAGTCCGACTGGGACGGCGCGAAATCGCGCGCGCTGCGGGGCTTCAGCGCCTTCCGTTACCCGCGCGCCCGCATCGCCACCAGCCTGGCCGACATCGACCCCGAAGCCCACCTGGCGCACCTGTACCTGGAAATAGACGCCGGCCCGGCGCACCACTTCGGCCCGCTGGACGTGCAAGGTGCCCTGCGCTACGACGCCGCGATGGCCGAACGCCTGGTGCGCCTGGCCGGCGTGCGCACCGGCGAACCCTACGACGAAACGCTGCTGCAAGCGGCCCAGCAACGGCTGGTGGACAGCGGGTATTACGCCTCGGCTTTCGTGGTGCTGGGCGACACCACCGACCCCAGCGCCAGCCCGGTGGAAGTTCGGGTGCGCGAAGTGCCCCTGCAAAAAGTGACCGCTGGCGTGGGCATCAGCACCGACAACGGCGCCCGCCTGAGCCTGGAGCACACCCACCACAAAGTGCCCGGGCTGGACTGGCGCGCGGTGACGAAGCTGCAACTGGAGCGCGATGCCCAGACCGTGGGCACCGAATTCAGCTCGCCAGTGGACGAACAAGGCTGGCGCTGGATCACCAGCGGGCAATGGCAGCGCCAACAAGACGACCCGCTGACCACCCAGAGCCAGCAATTGCGCCTGGGCCAAGCCCAAGACGGCACCACGCTGGACCGCAGCTTCTTCCTCCAGTACGACCGTTCCCAAATCACCAACACCGTGCTCAGGTTGGCGAACGAAGCCGAATCATCAGTGAGCGCCAACTACGCCTGGACGCGCCGAAATTTCAACGACTTGACGCTGCCCACCGCCGGTCATGGGTTGGCGGTGGAGTTGGGCGTGGGCGTGACCCTGACGCAACAGCGCAGACCCTACCTGCGCGCCCGTGGCCGCTGGCAAAGCTACTGGCCCATGGGCACTGACGGCACCCGCC
>CAZSZN010000295.1:0-2272 GCA_964610405.1 uncultured Macromonas sp.
GGCTACGTGAAGAACATCACGGCCCACTACCGGCTCTTGCTCGACAAGATTCTGGAAGACAGCCAGTCGTCGGCCAGCCCATTGGCCCGGGCCTCCAGCGGCCGCAGCACCTTCACCTTCACCCCGGACCCGGACCAGAACTTCAACCGCGAGTTCACTGATTACTTCGTGCAGGGCCGCCAGGAGGACATCGGCGCCTTCGACACCCCCAAGAATCCCGGCCAGCCGATCGGCTGGGTGACCCGCGTGGCCGCTGATTGCGTGGAGCTGGAAACCGAAGACCCGGTCACCGAACTGCAAAACGGCGACGGCCTGTGTTACCTCGATCTGCAAAAAGAATTGGTGGGCCTGCAGACCAACCGGGTGGAAAAACTCGGCCAGGGCAAGGAAGGCGGCACGTTGTGGCGCATTTTCCCGAAAGACCCGATGGCCGGTTTCAAAGACCTGAAACGTGGCACCACCGTGAACCGCAACCGCAGCATGGACTGGGTGCGCACGCTGGAAAAGAAATCCGCCGACCGGCGCATCGGCGTGTGGATGGCGCTGAGCGATGGCCCTGCGGGTCTGAAGCTCACGCTCACCGACGAAGACGGCCACGTGGGCCACGCCGAACTGGCGGGCGCCTGGGGATTGGCCAAAGACCCGTCACAAGCCATTGAAAAATTGCGTGAACAACTGGCCCGCTTGGGCGACACATTGTTCCAGGCGACCGACATTCAGGTGGACTTGTCGCAGCCGTGGTTTGTGCCGGCATCGCAGCTCAATGCCTTGCGGCGCGATGCCGTGGCCCAACTGGAAGCCGCCCGTGCTGCCGCGTACCTGCGCCCCCAGCGCGCGGTACCGGTGGCGCCACCCGTGACCTACCCGGAAGACACCCTCACCTACCTCGCCAACGTCTTCAACCAGAAGGCGCGCGACTTCTACAGCAAGCACGGCGTCAAGGTGATTGCCGCCGCCTACGAAGCACACGAGGAAGAAGGTGAAGTCAGCCTGATGATCACCAAACACTGCGTGCGCTTCTCGCTGAGCCTGTGCCCCAAGCAGGCCAAGGGCGTGACCGGGGTGCAGGGCACCGTGCGCGCGGAGCCGCTGCAACTCATCAACGGCAAGGAAAAGCTGACCCTGCGCTTCGACTGCAAACCCTGCGAGATGCACGTGGTAGGCAAGATCAAGCGCAGCGTGTTGAACCAAGCGGCCGCGCAACCGGTCACCTTTTACAAAACCAGACCCAACGCGGCAGCCCCGCACTGAGCCAGGCGGTCAGGCGCTCACACGTAGCCGGCGATGGCTGGCGCGGTGTGGCGCATGTGCAGCGACAGCCCCAGTGCTGCCATGTGGTTGGCGTTGCGGCCCAGGATGGTCTGCGACAGCGGCAGGAATTCAGTCTCTTCGTAGCGGGCGTGTGCCTGGTAGTGGGTCACCAAGCGCTGAATGGCGCCGACGTCCACCTCCGCGCCCTGCCCTTTGGCCACTTTTTTCAGACCGGGCTCCAGGCGCTTCCAGACGCCTTCCAGCTCGCGGTGTTCATCGGTCAGTCGCTTGACGATGCCCTGCACCCGGTCCCGTTCGGTCCCTGGCTCGGCGCTGGCCAACACCGCAGGGAACAGCTCGCGCTCTTCGTCCAGATGGTGTTCGAAAATCGCTTCGCGGAAGAAATCGACCGCTTTCTCGGCGATCTCGCGAGCGCGGGCCGCAGGCTCCAGCAAGGCGGGCAATTCGCCCAGCATGTCCAGCTTTTTCACGATGCCCACGTGGCATTGTGAAAAGTCCTGGATCGGGGTGTCGTGGGGAGTGTGGACAGGGGCGCTCATCGGGTCTCCAGATTGGCTATGACTGGTAACCAGTCTAGTGACCCGATGACTGGGCGACCTTGACCTCCGTCAAGGACTGACTTGATCACGCCCCTGGGTTGAGGTTTAACCCACCCACTTGCGCGCGTTGCGCCAGATGCGCATCCACGGGCTGTCGGCGTCTAGGCCACCGCTCTTGGCCGCGTCGGTCCAGCTCATCTGGATGTTGCGGAACACCCGCTCGGGGTGCGGCATCATGGCGGTGAAGCGGCCATCGGCGGTGGTCACAGCCGTCAGGCCGCCCGGGCTGCCGTTGGGGTTGAACGGGTAGGCCTCGGTGGCGGCACCGGTGTTGTCCACGTAGCGCATAGCGCCAATGGCGGCATCACGGTTGCCACGGTGCTTGAAGTTGGCGTAACCCTCGCCATGCGCCACGGCGATGGGCAGGCGGCTGCCTGCCATGCCCTGGAAGAACAGACTGG
>CAZSZN010000296.1:0-2254 GCA_964610405.1 uncultured Macromonas sp.
TCGAAGCCGGCCCGGACCAGGGTGGGTGGCCGCAGGACGACAACCCGCTGAAGAACGCGCCGCACACCGCCGACAGCCTGATGAAGGCCGACTGGCCGCACCCCTACGGCCGCGATGTGGGTGCCGCCTCTCAATCTACCCGTGCCCACGCCAAGTACTGGCCGCCCGTGGGCCGCATCGACAACGTGTACGGCGACCGCAACCTGTTCTGCAGTTGCGTGCCCGTGAGCGAGCTTGCGTAACCGTTGAAGGAACCGACATGACCGTGCGTTCGCCCCACACCCAGCATTTCGCCAGCGACAACTACGCCGGCATGTGCCCCGAGGCAACGCACTGGTTCATGCAGGCCAACGCCAGCGGCCACCAGCCCGGCTACGGCGACGACGTCTGGACCCAGCGCTCCACCGACGCCATCCGCGAGCTGTTCCAGACCGACTGCGACGTCTACTTCGTCTTCAACGGCACGGCGGCCAACTCGCTGGCGCTGGCCGCCATGTGCCAGAGCTACCACTCGGTCATCTGCACACCGGTGGCTCACATCGAGACTGACGAATGCGGCGGCCCCGAGTTCTTCTCCAACGGCTCCAAGCTGCTCATCACCGAGGCCGACAGCCCCACGGCACGCGTCGGCAAGATGACGCCGGACGCGGTGGAGCAGCTCGTTACCAAACGCAGCGACATCCACTACCCCAAGCCCAAGGTGGTCAGCCTCACGCAGGCCACCGAGCTGGGCACGGTCTACACGGTGGAAGAGGTGCGTGCCATTTCCGCGATTGCCAAGCGGCGCAAGCTCAAGCTGCACATGGACGGCGCGCGCTTCGCCAACGCGGTGGCCGCGCTGGGCTGCCACCCGAGCGAGATCACCTGGCGCGCCGGGGTGGATGTGCTCTGTTTCGGCGGCACCAAGAACGGCCTACCCATCGGCGAGGCGGTGGTGTTTTTCGACCGGGCGTTGTCGGAAGACTTTGCCTACCGCGTCAAGCAGGCCGGGCAGTTGGCATCCAAGATGCGCTTCATTTCCGCGCCGTGGGTGGGCCTGCTGGAAAACGACGTCTGGCTGCGCAACGCCCGCCACGCCAACGCCATGGCACAGCACCTGTACGAAGCCATCCGCCACATCCCCGGCGTGAACGTGCTGCACCCGCCTCAGGTGAACTCGGTGTTCGCCCAGTTGCGGCCGCAGGCCATCGAGGCCATGTACGCCAAGGGCTGGAAGTTCTACCAGTTCATCGCGGGTGGTGGCTGCCGTTTCATGTGCGCCTGGGACACCACGCCCGAGGCGGTGGACGCCTTCGCCGCCGATCTGCGCCAAGTCAGCACCTGAGGAGTACGCACCATGGCCGTGTCCGCTTTCGACCTGTTCAAAATCGGCATCGGCCCCAGCAGCTCGCACACCGTGGGGCCCATGCGGGCCGCGCGCATGTTCGTCCAAGGGCTGCAATCGGCCGGGCTGCTGGAGCCAACAGCGCGGGTGCGCTGTGCGCTGTACGGCTCGCTGGGTGCCACCGGCAAGGGCCACGGCAGTGACAAGGCCGTGCTGCTGGGCCTGTGCGGGCACGAACCCGAAAACGTGCCCATCGAGGCGATCGAGCCCACCATCGCGACCCTACAGGCCGATCAACGCCTGCCCCTGCTCGGCCAACATGCCATCGCCTGGAACGGCAAGGAAGACCTGCTGTTCCACCGCAGCCAGACCCTGCCCTTCCACGCCAACGGCATGCGCCTGACGGCCTGGTCGGCCGACGGCAGCGTGCTGGCCGAACGCACCTACTACTCGGTGGGCGGCGGCTTTGTGGTGAGCGAGGAAGTGGCCGCCGACGGGCAGCGCCAGAAGGTGATCGCCCCGGACGCGACGCAACTGCCGATCCCGTTTCGCACTGGGGACGAATTGCTGAAACGGTGTAGCGAACACGGCCTGTCCATCGCGGGCGTGATGCGGGTGAACGAACGCCATTGGCGCAGCGACGACGAGGTGAATGCCGGCCTGCTTCGCATCTGGGGCGTGATGCAGGCCTGCGTGGAACGTGGCTGCCGCACCGAAGGCACCCTGCCCGGCGGCTTCAAGGTCAAGCGGCGCGCCCCAGGGCTCTACCGCGATCTCACCGCCCACCCCGAAAAGGCCCTGACCGACCCGCTGGCCGTGCTGGACTGGGTGAACCTTTACGCCCTGGCCGTGAACGAGGAAAACGCCGCCGGCGGCCGCGGCGTCACAGCGCCCACCAACGGCGCGTCGGGCATCGTGCCCGCCGTGCTG
>CAZSZN010000297.1:0-2240 GCA_964610405.1 uncultured Macromonas sp.
CGCGCCGCTGAAGGGCCGCGTGCTCATCATCGACGACGTGATGAGCGCGGGCACGGCCGCCCGCGAGTCGATCGCGCTGATCAAAGCCGCTGGCGCCACGCCCCATGCGGTGGCGATTGCGCTGGACCGCCAGGAAATGGCCACCGAAGTGGGCGCCGACGGCCAGGTGCGCGACGTGCCTTACAGCGCGGTGCAGTACGTGCGCGAACAAGTGGGCCTGCAGGTGTGCGCCATTGCCAAACTGGACGATTTGCTGGCTTACCTGGACACGCAAGGTGCCACCATGAACGCACACCGCGAACGGGTACAAGCTTACCGCCTGCGTTACGGGGTCAAATGAAACGGCATCAGACTTGACAGTCGCCCAGTTGAGCCCCAAGATCACCCCAAGGGAAGGGGAACATGGATGCGCAACCGATGGCTGAGTTTGATTTCAGGGATTTGCCTTCAGCTTTTTGCACTGACCTCCGAGGCACAAACCAAGACGGAAGCTGTAGATTTTCCGGGGGGAGAAGCTACTGGCAACGCTTACCCCGCAACACCCAGGGTCAAGGCCACACTCACACTGCCAGCGAATGCACAAAATGGTCGCGTGCCGGCCGTTGTGCTGCTTCATGGCAGCGGTGGAATTGATGGACGAGGCGCCTACCATGCTGCCGGCCTGAGTGAGGCAGGCTACGCGACCCTTGAAGTATTCATGTTTGAGCGAGGCAGTCGCCCCCGCCAAGGACACACGACCACCTTGAGCCACGCCTATGGGGCTTTAAAGTATTTGGCCACCCACCCCTCCATTGACCCGCAAGGCATCGGCGTGATGGGGTTTTCTTGGGGGGCGAACATGGCGCTTCGGATGTCAGCAGCCAGCGTCCGAGATGCCTACGCTCCATGGCTGGAAAGCAAAGACTTCGCAGCCCACATTGGGTTTTACCCAGTATGTTGGTTCTTCCAGAACATGGTCACGCAAGGCACATTCGGTGCCTTCACCGGTTCGCCGGTTTGGCTGGCCATCGGCGATAAAGACGACTACGGCGAACCCAATGATTGCCCGGACTTCGCCGCAGCCGTGGCCGAATCGACCAAAGGCAAACTGAGTGTGACCATTTACCCAGATGCCACACACGGCTGGGATGTTCCCAGCGGGGGCTCCAGAACCGTGTTTGATCCGTCTGCTTTCAAAGGCAAAGGAGGACAGGTACGAATGTTCTCGGACGCCAAGATCGCATTGCGCTCCAGACAGGAAGCCATTCGATTTTTCGATACCCACTTGAAACGCAAACCATAAAACCAAGTTTGATCGGTGGCACCGATGGCAAACAGCGACAGAATGCAGAGGTAATTGAGGCATCGCTTTGCAAGCTTTAAATTACATAATGCGGACATGAGCACTCCATGCCCCACCTCCAAGACGAGGACACACCTACTGGCAATCATTCGTGCTGGTGGTTGCGCAGTGGTCTTGGCCACGACCACAAGCGCGTGGAGTACCAGCATTTACACCTGCGTGGACGCACAAGGCCGAAAAATCACCGCCGACCGGCCCATCCGCGAATGCATCGACCGGGAGCAGCGCGAGCTGAACCCCAGCGGCAGCGTGAAGCGGATCGTTCCCCCCTCGCTGACGGCGGAAGAACGGGCACGTGACGAAGCCCGCAAGCGCGCCGACGCTGAGGCGGCCGCCCGCCAGAACGAAGACAAACGGCGCGAGCAGTTGCTGGTGTCGCGCTACCCCAACGAGCAGGCCCACCAACGCGCGCGCGGGGAGGCTCTGCAAACGGTGGACGACATGATCGCCACCGCGCACCGCCGGGAGCAGGAGTTGGACAAACAGCGGGCCGACATTTCTGCCGAGATGGAGTTCTACCAAAAAGACCCCAGCAAAGCCCCGGAATGGCTGAAGCACCGCCAGGCCAACAACGCGCAACAACGGGCCGCGCTGGCTCAGTACTTTGCCGATCAGGAACGTGAAAAAGCGCGCATCAACGCGCGCTTTGACGACGAACTGAAGCTACTGCAGCGGCTGTGGGGCGAGCAGGCCCGCCCCTGACGCGACAGCCGGGCGTCAGCCCAGCTTGGCCTTCAACAGCTCGTTGACCTGCCCCGGGTTGGCCTTGCCTTTGCTGGCCTTCATCACCTGACCGACCAGGGCATTGAACGCCTTGTCCTTGCCCGCGCGGTACTCGGCGATGTTCTTCTCGTTGGCGGCCAGCACCTCGTCGATGATGGCTTCCAGCGCGCCGCTG
>CAZSZN010000298.1:0-2212 GCA_964610405.1 uncultured Macromonas sp.
CACCGAACAGGATGAGCGTGCCGGCAGTGACACCACCGAACTTGAGGCGCTGCGCCGCGCGGTGATGCAGCAGTTTGACCAGTACGTCAAGCTCAACAAAAAAATTCCGTCCGAGATCCTCACGTCCATTGCCAGCATTGACGACGCGGGGCGCCTGGCCGACACCATCGCCGCGCACCTGCCGCTCAAGCTCGAAGCCAAGCAGAGCGTGCTGGATCTGGAGGTGATCCTTCAGCGTCTGGAGAACCTGTTCAGCCAGCTCGAACGCGAGGTGGACATTCTCAATGTGGACAAGCGCATCCGCGGTCGCGTCAAGCGCCAGATGGAGAAGAACCAGCGCGACTTCTACCTGAACGAGCAGGTCAAGGCCATCCAGAAAGAACTGGGCGAGGGCGAAGAGGGCGCCGACATCGAGGAGATCGAGAAGAAGATCAAACTCGCCAAAATGCCCGCCGAAGCCCGCAAGAAGGCCGAAGGCGAGCTGAAAAAGCTCAAGCTGATGTCGCCCATGTCGGCCGAGGCCACCGTGGTGCGCAACTACATCGACGTGCTGGTGGGCCTGCCCTGGAGCAAAAAGACCAAGATCAAGCACGACCTCGCGTTTGCCGAAGACGTGCTGAACGAGGACCACTACGGCCTGGACAAGGTCAAGGACCGCATCCTCGAATACCTCGCGGTGCAGCAGCGGGTGGACAAGGTCAAGGCGCCCATCCTGTGCCTGGTGGGGCCACCGGGCGTGGGCAAGACTTCGCTGGGCCAGTCGGTGGCCAAGGCGACCGGGCGCAAGTACGTGCGCATGGCCCTGGGCGGCATGCGCGACGAGGCTGAGATTCGTGGCC
The DNA here is from genome assembly GCA_964610405.1 of uncultured Macromonas sp. GTDB lineage: Bacteria > Pseudomonadota > Gammaproteobacteria > Burkholderiales > Burkholderiaceae_C > CAZGDZ01. Next base: position 840 of record CAZSZN010000298.1, read on the forward strand.
ACCGTCGCACCTACATTGGTGCCATGCCGGGCAAGGTGCTGCAGAGCCTGAACAAGGTCGGGACCAAGAACCCGCTGTTCCTGCTCGACGAGATCGACAAGCTGGGTATGGACTTCCGGGGCGATCCGTCGTCCGCGCTGCTGGAGGTGCTGGACCCGGAGCAAAACCACACGTTCGCCGACCACTATGTCGAGGTCGATTTCGACCTGAGCGATGTGATGTTCGTGGCCACGTCCAACTCGATGAACATCCCGCCCGCGCTGCTGGACCGGATGGAGGTGATCCGCCTGAGCGGCTACACCGAGGACGAGAAAACCAACATTGCGCAGAAGTACCTGCTGCCCAAGCAGTTGAAGAACAACGGCATCCAGGACGGCGAGCTGGCCGTGACCGAGGACGCCCTGCGCGACGTGGTGCGTTACTACACCCGTGAAGCCGGCGTGCGTTCGCTGGAACGCGAGCTGTCCAAGATCTGCCGCAAGGTGGTCAAAGGCCTGCTGCTGAAAAAGTACACCCCCACGGTGGAAGTGAACGCCGAGAACCTGAGCGACTTCCTGGGCGTGCGCAAGTACACCTATGGGCGCGCCGAGGCGCAGAACCAGGTGGGGCAGGTGGTCGGTCTGGCATGGACCGAAGTGGGCGGCGACCTGCTGACCATCGAAGCCGCGCTGATGCCGGGCAAGGGCAACGTGATCCGCACCGGGTCGCTGGGCGACGTGATGAAGGAGTCGGTCGAGGCCGCGCGCACCGTGGTGCGCAGCCGCGCGCGGGCGCTGGGCATCAAGGACGAGGTGTTCGAGAAAAAGGACATCCACATCCACGTGCCCGACGGCGCCACGCCCAAGGACGGCCCGAGTGCCGGCGCGGCCATGACGACGACCATGGTGTCGGCGCTGACCGGCATTCCGGTGCGGGCCGACGTGGCGATGACCGGTGAAATCACCCTGCGGGGCGAGGTCACGGCCATTGGCGGCTTGAAGGAAAAGCTGCTGGCCGCGCTGCGTGGCGGCATCAAGACCGTGCTCATCCCCGAAGAGAACGTCAAGGACCTGGCCGAGATTCCCGACAACGTGAAGGAAGGCCTGGAGATCGTGCCGGTGCGCTGGATCGACCGGGTGCTGGAAATCGCTCTGGAGCGTTACCCCAGCCCGCTGGCCGATGATGAAGCCGCGCCAGTGGCCCCAACCGCTGCGGCGGCAGAAAGCAAACCGGCGGTGAAGCATTGACGCAAAAATTTTGTGCTGGGTTTGACAACGGCGTCAAAAACGGTATAGAATTGAGGCTTCAGACAACGCGGCGGAAACGACGAGTTGTTTGGAAAATGCGGGATTAGCTCAGTTGGTAGAGCGATACCTTGCCAAGGTATAGGTCGA
>CAZSZN010000299.1:0-2206 GCA_964610405.1 uncultured Macromonas sp.
CGTACTGGCGGATGGTCCAGGGCCGCACGGCGTACATGGTGGCCTGCGGGCCACGAATGAACGGCTCGAAACCGGGCAGCGTGTTGGTGTACGGCAGGTTCGCCGTGTCTTCTGCGGTGTACAGCGGCTTGACGGTGATGCCGTCCGGCGTCACCCAGTTCAGGCTGTCAACGGACACGCCCTTGAGGGATTTGGCGGCAGCCGCCTGCCAGTCGGCCACGGTGGACGGTTTGAATTCTTGGTCGGACATGCAAACACCTGGGTCGGTTTCAAAAACAGCGGGATTTTACATCATTCATAATTATTGATGCAAAATTCAGTGGCGCTACAATGGCGAAAGTTGTCATTCACCGTTATGTCTACCGTCTCCCTCACTCCCCGCGCGCTCTACGAAGAAGTGGCGGAACTGCTGCGCCAGCGCATTTTCAATCGCGAGTTGTCACCGGGCAGTTGGATCGATGAGTTGAAAATCGCCGAAGAGCTGGGCATCAGCCGCACGCCGCTGCGGGAGGCCATCAAAGTGCTGGCCGCCGAAGGGCTGGTCACGATGAAGGTGCGGCGCGGCGCCTACGTGACCGAAGTATCCGAACAGGACTTGCGTGAAGTTTACGAACTGCTCTCACTGCTCGAAGCCGACGCGGCCGGCGCGGTCTGCCGGCTGGCTTCCGAAGCCGAATTGAAAGAGCTGCAAGGTTTGCACGCTGAGCTGGAACGCGCTGCCCAGCCCGACGTGGGCTCGCGCGAGCGCTTCTTTCAACTCAATGAAACCTTTCACCTGCGGGTGCTGGAGCTGGCGGGCAACCGTTGGCGCAAGCAGATGGTGGCCGACCTGCGCAAGGTCATGAAACTCAACCGCCACAGTTCCTTGCTGAAATCGGGGCGGATCGACGAATCGCTGGCCGAGCACCGGGACATTGTGGAGGCCCTGCTCCAACGCGACGAAGCGCTGGCCGTGGCGCGTGTGCGAACCCACTTCGCCAACGGGCTACAGGCGGCCGCCTGAACCCGAACTGGGTGATCAGGCCGCCACAGCCGGCAACTGGTCGCGCTCGAACGCTTCACGAGCCAAGGCCCAAACCTCGCGCGGGGGCAAGGGTTTGAGCTTGTGGTTGCTCCAGACCTGGCGCCACAGGCGGGCACCGCGCTGGCCATGCCGCAACCCGAGCATGTGGCGCGCGATCGGGTACCACGGCGTGCCGTCCTCCACTGCCTCCCGCTCCATGTAGTCCACCATGGCGGCTTCCACCGCATCACGGTCCACGGTGGACGGCGCATCGCCGTAGTAGCGCTCGTCCCAGGTCGTCATCACCCACGGCCGGTAATACACCTCGCGGCCCAGCATCGCGCCATCCAGGTGCGCCAGGTGGGTGTCGATCTGTTCATTGGTTTGCACGCCCCCGTTGACCACGATGGTCAGGCCAGGGAAGTCGCGCTTGAGTTGGTAAGCCAACTCGTATCGCAGCGGCGGCACTTCTCGGTTTTCCTTGGGGCTCAAGCCCTGCAACCAGGCATTGCGGGCGTGGACAATGAACACGTCGCACCCCACCTCTGCCACGGTGCCCACAAAGTCACGCACGAAGTCGTAACTTTCCACCTTGTCAATTCCAATGCGGTGCTTCACCGTCACCGGCACATCCACCACGTCGCGCATCGCCTTCACACCGTCGGCCACCAGTTGCGGCTCGGCCATGAGGCATGCGCCAAAAGCGCCGCGCTGCACCCGCTCGCTCGGGCAACCGCAATTGAGGTTGATTTCGTCGTACCCCCACTGCGCCCCCAGCTTCGCGCCATGGGCCAAGTCGGCGGGCTCGCTGCCCCCCAGTTGCAAGGCCACCGGGTGTTCCACCTCATCGTGACGCAGGTGGCGGCGCGGATCGCCATGCCGCAGCGCGCCGGTGGTCACCATTTCGGTGTACAGGCGGGTGCGTTTGGTCAGCAGGCGATGGAAGAACCGGCAGTGCTTGTCCGTCCAATCCAGCATCGGCGCCACGCTCAGGCGCCAGCCGCTGGGCGACGTGAAATCAGGAGAAGTCATCTCGCTATTATCCCGCCCGTCTAAAGCCGGCAAAAAAACACCCGCATCCACGGGGCAGTGGCTGCGGGTGTTTCGCGGTTTGCAACCTACCGTGCCCTCCCGGACACGGCCAGTGCATCAGCCCATGTGCAGGCCGCCGTTGCAGGAGAAGTCGGCGCCGGTGGTGAAGCC
>CAZSZN010000300.1:0-2196 GCA_964610405.1 uncultured Macromonas sp.
CATGGCCAAGGAATACAAAGACATCGTCGTCGGACTCGACATCGGCACCGCCAAGATCATGGCGGTGGTGGCCGAGGTCCAGCCTGGCGGTACGCTCAAGTTGGCGGGGCTGGGCGTGGCACCGAGCAACGGCCTCAAGCGCGGCGTGGTGGTGAACATCGACGCCACGGTGCAAAGCATCCAGCAAGCGCTCAAGGAAGCCGAGCTGATGGCGGACTGCCGCATCGCCCGCGTGTACACCGGCATCACCGGCAGCCACATCCGCGGCATCAACAGCAGCGGCATGGTGGCCATCAAGGACCGCGAGGTCACGCCCACCGACGTGGCGCGGGTGATCGAAACGGCCAAGGCCATCAACATTTCCACCGACCAGCGCCTGCTGCTGGTGGAGCCGCAGGAATTCATCATCGACGGGCAGGAAGTGAAAGAGCCCATCGGCATGAGCGGCATCCGCCTGGAGGCCAAGGTGCACATCGTCACCGGCGCTCAGAGCGCGGCCGAGAACATCATCAAGTGTGTGCGCCGCTGCGGCCTGGAGGTGGACCAGCTCATGCTCAACCCGCTGGCGGCCAGCCAGGCGGTGCTGACCGACGACGAGAAGGAACTGGGCGTGGCGCTGGTGGACATTGGCGCCGGCACCACCGACGTGGCCATCTTCCAGGGCGGGGCCATCCGCCACACCGCCGCCATCCCGATCGCTGGCGACTTGATCACCAACGACATCGCGATGGCGCTGCGCACACCGACCAAGGACGCGGAAGACATCAAGGTGGAAAGCGGCTGCGCCAAGCAGTTGCTGGCCGACCCGGACCAGCAGGTGGAAGTGCCCGGCCTGGGCGACCGCGGCCCGCGCATGCTCAGCCGCCAGGCCCTGGCCGGCGTGATCGAGCCGCGGGTGGAAGAGATTTTTGCGCTGGTGCAGCAGGTGATCCGCGAATCGGGCCACGAGGAACTGCTGTCCAGCGGCATCGTGCTCACCGGCGGCAGCGCCGTGATGCCCGGGATGGTGGAGCTGGGGGAGGACATCTTCCTCAAGCCGGTGCGGCGCGGCGTGCCCAAGTACGCCAGCGCCTTGAGCGACATGGTGGCGCAGCCGCGCGCTGCCACGGTGATGGGTTTACTGGAAGAAGCGCGGCTGGCACGGCTGCGCGGCCACAAGGTCGCGCAGAAAGCGGGGTCCATGGGCAGCGCCCTGGGCCGTCTCAAGGACTGGCTGGTGGGGAATTTCTGATGAGCATGCACACCCGATCCACGCAACGCTGCGCTGCCCAATCCCGCTGGCGCGAGGCCCATGCCCGACGATGTCGGGGCGCCAACGCACCCCCGGGCTGAACGGTTTTGACGGTCTTTAAAGCACACAGGTTTCCAATTTTTTACGCATTCAAGGAGTGACAAGATGAGCATCGAAATGATCGAAGTTGAAGAGTTCAACCGGGGTACCCAGATCAAGGTGATCGGCGTGGGCGGCGGTGGCAGCAACGCGGTCGAGCACATGATCCAGAGCCATGTGCAAGGGGTGGAGTTCATCTGCGCCAACACCGACGCCCAGGCGTTGAGCAAGACCGCCGCACACCGCGTGATCCAGCTGGGCCAGACCGGCCTGGGCGCCGGCAGCAAGCCCGAAAAAGGCCGTGCCGCTGCCGAAATGGCCGAGGCCGACATCCGCGACGCGATCGACGGCGCGCACATGCTGTTCATCACCGCCGGCATGGGCGGCGGCACCGGCACCGGCGCTGCACCGGTGATCGCCAAGGTGGCCAAGGAAATGGGCATCCTGACCGTGGGCGTGGTCACCAAGCCGTTCGGCTTCGAGTGTGGCCGCCGCATGACCAACGCCGACGCCGGCCTGGTCGAGCTGGAAGCCAATGTGGATTCCCTGATCGTGGTGCTCAACGACAAGCTGCTGGAAGTGCTGGGCGACGACGTGACCCAGGACGAGGCGTTCGCCGAAGCCAACGACGTGCTGAAGAACGCCGTGGGCGGCATCGCCGAAATCATCAACGTGGAAGCGTTGGTGAACGTGGACTTTGAAGACGTGCGCACCGTGATGGGCGAGCCCGGCAAGGCCATGATGGGCACCGCAGTGGCCAGCGGCCCGGACCGCGCTCGCATCGCCGCCGAACAGGCCGTGGCTTGCCCGCTGCTGGAAGGCGTGGACATGAAGGGTGCCAAGGGCGTGCTGGTGCTGATCAGCGC
>CAZSZN010000301.1:0-2172 GCA_964610405.1 uncultured Macromonas sp.
CCTTTAGCCACTCGGGCACCCCTCCGGCGAGCCATCAATTATGCCACGGTTTTTTTGACTTTCAAACCCAGGCGATGGTTTTTTCGTGGAAATCGGTCAACCAGCGGTTCACCGCACCAAAATGCCCGCACCCCACAAACGGCACCGGTGGACGGCGAGCAGACAACGGCGACGGGTGGTTGGCCTGCAGGACCAAGTGCCGTGCCGGATCGATGAGCGCGGCTTTCGCTTGGGCGTGAGCGCCCCAGAGCAGGAAAGCCTTGGCCTGGCCGTGCTCGCTGCAGGCTTGAATGAGGGCGTCGGTCAACGCCGTCCAGCCCAGCCGGGCATGACTGGCTGGCGCACCGTCTTCGACGGTAAGGCAGGTGTTGAGCAGCAGCACACCCTGCTCGGCCCACGGCACCAGGCTGCCGTGCGGCGGCGGTGTCCCGCCCGCATCGCGCACCACCTCCTGGTAAATGTTGCGCAGCGAGGGCGGCAGGCGAACCCCGGGCGCCACCGAGAAAGCCAGCCCCTCGGCCTGACCTGGGCCATGGTAGGGGTCTTGCCCCAGGATGACGACCCGCACCCGGTCCAGGGGCGTGAGCGCCAAGGCGCGCAGCGGCTGTGGCGGATAGACCACCGCCCCCGCTTGCAGCCTGGCCTGCAATGCGGCGGTCAAGCCGCGCCCAGCCGCCGAAGCCCAGAACCGCTGCAACAACGGCTGCCAGCTCGCGTGCGCGGCCCACTGGGCCGGATCGGCCGTGGTGAGCTGCGTCGATGACGGAGCTGCGGCCCCCTTGGGACCGCCCCAATCGAATGCGGCTTGCGACACGGCGTCGTCAGGCGAACAATTCGGCCAAGGCCACGCCCGGCTCGGGCGCGCGCATGAAGGCCTCACCCACCAGAAAGGCGTGCACACCCGCATCGCGCATGCGCTGCACATCCGGACGGCCCAGGATGCCGCTCTCGGTGACCAGCAAGCGGTCGGCCGGCACATCGGGCAGCATGGACAGCGTGGTGTCCAACGACACCTCGAAGGTGCGCAGGTTGCGGTTGTTGATGCCCACCAGCGGGGTCTTGAGCCTGAGCGCGCGCTCCAATTCGTCGCGGTCGTGCACCTCCACCAGCACCGACATGTTCAGCCCCAGCGCGATCGCTTCCAGATCGGCCATTTGCGCGTCGTCGAGGCAGGCGGCGATGAGCAGGATGCAGTCAGCCCCCATGGCGCGCGCCTCATAGACCTGGTACGGATCCACCATGAAGTCCTTGCGCAACACCGGCAGATCGCACGAGGCGCGAGCCTGCTTGAGGTAGTCGGGGCTGCCCTGAAAATACTGCCGGTCGGTCAGCACCGACAGGCAGGCCGCGCCGTGTTCGGCGTAGCTTTGGGCGATGTCGGCCGGAATGAAATCGGCCCGCAGCACGCCTTTGGAAGGGCTGGCCTTTTTCACCTCGGCGATCACGGCGGCCTGCCCCGCGTCGATCTTGCGGCGCAAAGCGCCCGCGAAATCGCGGGTCAGCACCCGGGTTTCGGCGTCGTACCGCACATCGGCCAGGGAGCGCTTGGTCAACGCCTGCGCGATTTCCTCGCGCTTGGTGGTCACGATTTTTTGAAGGATGTCACTCATCACGCTGTCCTAAGCGGCCGTCAGGCCGTGAGTTCGTGGGCCACGCTGACGAGCTGGTCCAATTTGGCTTTGGCCGCACCGCTGGCCAGCGCCTGACGCGCCAGCGCGATGCCGCCTTCGATGTCGGCCGCCACGTTGGCGGCGTACAGCGCCACACCGGCGTTGAGGGTGACGATGTCGCGCGCCGCGCCGGGCTCGTCGTCCAGCACGCCCAGCAGCATGGCTCGGGATTGCTCGGGCGTTTCGACCTTGAGGCTGCGGTTGCTGGCCATGGTGAAGCCGAAGTCCTCGGGGTGGATTTCGTACTCCTCGACCTGCCCGTTCTTGAGCTCGCCCACCAGGGTGCCCGCGCCCAGGCTGACCTCGTCCATGCCGTCCTTGCCGTACACGACCAGCGCATGTTCAGCGCCCAGACGCTGCAGGGCGCGCACCTGGATGCCGACCAGGTCGGCGTGGAACACCCCCATCAGGATGTTGGGCGCACCCGCCGGGTTGGTGAGCGGCCCCAGGATGTTGAAGATGGTCTTGATGCCCAACTCCTTGCGCACCGGTGCCACGTTCT
>CAZSZN010000302.1:0-2168 GCA_964610405.1 uncultured Macromonas sp.
CGATACCGGCCTTGTCCACGCGGAACTGCACCTGGCCAGCCTTGGCGTTCTTGACGGCGGTGGCGACGTCGGGGGTCACGGTGCCGACCTTGGGGTTCGGCATCAGACCGCGCGGACCCAGAATCTGGCCCAGGGCACCGACGATGCGCATTGCATCGGGGGAGGCGATCACCACGTCGAAGTCCATCTTGCCTGCCTTGATGTCGGCCGCCAGGTCTTCAAACCCCACGACGTCAGCGCCAGCGGCCTTGGCTTCTTCAGCCTTGGCACCCTGGGCGAACACCGCCACGCGCTTGGTCTTGCCGGTGCCATTGGGCAGCACCACGGCGCCACGCACCACCTGGTCGGATTTCTTGGCATCCACACCCAGTTGCACGGCCACATCGATAGACTCATCGAACTTGGCGCTGGCAAACTCTTTCACCAGGGCCAGCGCGTCGCCGATGGCGTACAGCTTGTTCGAGTCGACTTTGCCCTGTTGAGCTTGTTGCTTCTTGGTCAATTTGGCCATGTCACACGCCCTCCACAATCACGCCCATGGAACGGGCAGAACCAGCCAACGTCTTCACGGCGCCTTCGATGTCGGCGGCGTTCATGTCCTTCAGCTTGGTCTTGGCGATTTCTTCCAGCTGGGCACGGGTGATCTTGCCCACCTTTTGCTTGTTCGGCACCGAAGAGCCCTTGTCCAGCTTGATCGCCTTCTTGATCAGCGTCGTGGCCGGGGGGGTCTTGATGATGAAAGTGAAGCTCTTGTCCGCGTAAGCGGTGATCACCACCGGCAGCGGCAGACCGGGCTCAACGCCCTGGGTCTGGGCGTTGAACGCCTTGCAGAACTCCATGATGTTCAGGCCGCGCTGACCCAGCGCCGGACCGATCGGGGGAGAGGGGTTGGCCTTACCAGCCGGCACTTGCAGCTTGATGAAGCCGACGATTTTTTTCGCCATGTTGAGCTCCTGCGAGTTCTGACGGCGCCGGGATCAAGCCCCACACCTCCTCGCGCAAAGATCCTGTTCAACCCCCGCCCCAAAAGGCGCGAGCCGGCCAGCAACGGATCGACAGTGCCAGCAAAAAACGCCAAGGCGATTGCTCGCTTCGGCGGAATTTCGGATTATAGCAAGACGCAGATTTTCCGCAAGCGAGAAATCAGGTCTTTTCGACCTGGTTGAACTCCAGCTCCACCGGCGTGGCGCGGCCAAAAATCGTGACCGAGACGCGGAGCTTGCTTTTCTCGTAGTTGACCTCTTCCACCGTGCCATTGAAGTCGGTGAACGGCCCCTCCTTGACGCGCACGAACTCGCCAATCACGAATTCGACCTTGTGGCGCGGCTTGTCAGAGCCTTCCTGCATCTGGCCGATGATCTTCTGCACATCCTCTTCGGAGATGTGCGTCGGACGGTTGCGAGCACCACCCACGAAGCCGGTGACCTTGCTGGTGTTTTTCACCAGGTGCCAGGTCTCGTCGTCCATGACCATTTCCACCAGCACGTAGCCCGGGAAAAACTTGCGCTCGGTGGTCCGCTTCTGGCCATTCTTGACCTCGACCACCTCTTCGGTCGGCACCAGAATGCGACCAAACTTGTCCTGCATGCCAGCGCGCTGCACGCGCTCCAGGATGTTGCGTTCTGCGGCCTTCTCCATGCCAGAATAGGCATGCACTACATACCAGCGCATGCCTTCGGCGGGAGCGGCGCTCATGGCCGGCGCGTTTGTCGTTTCGCTCATCATCATCTCCAACCCAGAACCAGGTCGTACAACACCCACTCCAGGGTCTTGTCGGTCAACCACAGGAACAGCGCCATCACAAACACAAAGGCAAACACGTAGGCCGTCATCTGCATCGACTCACGCCGGGTCGGCCAAACGACCTTCTTGACTTCTTTCCAGGAATCTTTGCCGTAGGCCACGAAACGGCGACCCGGATCGGACACACCGATCACCGCCACCGAGGCCGCAACACCGACCAGCAGTGCCGCCCACTGGGCCAGCGCCCCCTGGGCCGAGAGCAGGTAAAAGGCCACGAAGCCGCCCACCAGCAGCGCAGCAGCAGCTGCCAGCTTGGCTTTGTCGGCACCGGTGCCGACGGTTTCTACATCTGTGCTGGCCATGGTTTGGTACTCAGGAATTCACGCACTCAAGACAAACAAGCCCACCAGAGGTCTTTCGACTTC
>CAZSZN010000303.1:0-2119 GCA_964610405.1 uncultured Macromonas sp.
CGACGTCAAAACGGCGGCGGGGCAGGGAAGAAGTGGTCGACATGAATCAGAGCCTCCAGAGCACTTGGAATGCCCAGCCGGCGCAACCCACCAGCCAGACGATCGTGAACACATGCAGCGCCAGACGCAGGCCTGCGGGTTTGACGTAGTCCATCCAAATGTCGCGCACACCCACGAAGGCGTGCCACATCAGGGCGATGATGACCGCGAAGGTCAGGAACTTCATCCACTGGGCGGCGAAGATGCCAGCCCAGGTTTCGTAGCCGATGGGGCCGCTGGAGAAGATCACCTGGGCCAGCAGCACCACGGTGAACAGGGCCATGAGGGTGGCGGTGACGCGCTGCATCAGCCAGTCGCGGGTGCCGTAGTGGGCGCCGGTGACGACGCGCTTGGAGCCGTAGTTGACGGACATGTTTGCTACTCCAGTGGTATCAGTAGAGGCCGAACAGCTTGGCGCCCAGCACCACGGTGAGGCCGATGCTGAGCACCAGGGTCACGGTGGCCGACGATTTGCCGAACTCTTTGGTCACGCTGTGGGTGGCGTCCATGTACAGGTGGCGCACACCCGCGATGAAGTGGTGCAGGTAGCCCCACAGCAGGCCCAGCACCACCAGCTTGACGAACCAGCCCGGCACAAAACCGATGCCAGCGCTGAACGCGGCGGTGAAGACTTCGAAAGAGATTTCCGACGACAGGGAGGTGTCGAACATCCAGATGATGAAGGGCATCAGCAGGAACATCAGCAGGCCACTGATGCGGTGCAGGATGGAGACCCAGCCGGCCGCAGGCAGCCGGTAGGTGGTGAGGTCCTTGAACGCATTGATGTTGCGGAACTCGGGCCGCTTTTTGCTCAGCTCTGTCATGGAAGAACTTTCGGTTGGCTAGAAGTCGGGGGTGTTGTAACCAGCGTGTAACTTTGCGGCATCACGCTGACGGAAAACTGTCGGATTCTATTGCAATGCAGCATTCGCGCTGGTGTGGGGAGTACATAGTTGACGCTCAGCTCAACTGGTTGCGGTAGTGGTGGCTGTCGGTGCGGTACAGGCTGCGGCGCAGCTCCATCGGCACATCGTTGTAGGTGTAGGCCATGCGTTCCACGCTCAGCAGCGGGAAGCCCAGGGGCACTTTCAGCCGCTCGGCCATGGCTTCGTCAGCGGCCACGGCTTTGACCTTTTCCTGTGCCCGCACCATGCGCACGCCAAACTGGGCTTCGAACAGGGCGTACATCGGGCCCTGGTGCTGGGCCAGGGTTTCCAGCGTCAAACCTTTGAAGGCGGTGCCGTGCAGCCAGACGTCTTCGGCGATGGTGGGCACGCCCGCGAAGGACAGCACCCGGCTGACCTGCACCATGGGCTCGCCGCTGCGCAGACCCAGTGCGGTGGTGACTTCGGTGGGGGCTCGCAAACGCCGGCAGGCGAGGATCTCGCGTTGCGCGGGGCCTTCGCCTTCCAGGGTGCCTTCGTCTGGGTGCAAACGCAAGAAGCGGTATTGAATGCGTTGCTCGTTGTGGGTGGCCACAAAAGTGCCCTTGCCCTGACGGCGCACCAGCAGGTTTTCGGCCGCCAGCTCGTCGATGGCCTTGCGCACCGTGCCTTGGCTGACCCGATACCGGGCGGCCAGGTCCAGCTCGCTCGGGATCAGGTCGCCGGGCTTCCATTCGGCCGCCTGCAGACTCTGCAAAATCAAGGCTTTGATTTGCTGGTACAGCGGGCTGAAAGCCGGGGTGGGCGGCGGCACCAGACCCCCGGCCGCAACGGCGTCGGTGGCAGGGCCGGACAGGTCGGCAAGGTCTGGGCTCGGATGTGTCATGCAGGCCTCAATCATATCTTATATAAGACATAAGACAAATTGACGTTTGCGGGTTTACCAGAGTACACTTCGCAGGATTTGTTTTCTTTCAACCGTACCCACTCTGGAGTGTTTTCATGAGCAAGAAGCCCGTTCGCGTGGCCGTCACCGGCGCCGCAGGTCAAATTGGTTACGCCCTGCTGTTCCGCATTGCTTCCGGCGAAATGCTGGGCAAGGACCAGCCGGTCATTCTGCAGCTGCTCGAAATTCCCGACGAGAAGGCGCAGAAGGCGCTCAAGGGCGTGATGATGGAGCTGGAAGACTGCGCCTT
>CAZSZN010000304.1:0-2089 GCA_964610405.1 uncultured Macromonas sp.
GAACTGAGGCTGCCCGCCGGGCTGCGCCGCCGCCGTGGTGATGAGCCCGTTGCCGCTGCGCTGGAAGCGCTCGCCCGTGTGCATCAGCATGAAGCAGCCGGTGCCGTAGGTGTTCTTGGCCATGCCGGGGTCGAAGCAGGCCTGGCCGAACAGGGCGCTTTGCTGGTCGCCCGCCACGCCGCCAATGGGAATGGCTTGGCCGAACAGCGCGGGCAGCGTCTCGCCAAAGGCCGCGCTGGAAGGCAGCACCTTCGGCAGCAGGGATGCGGGAATGTCCAGCGCCTGCAACAGCGCCTCGTCCCACGCGTTGCGGCGGATGTTGAACAGCATGGTGCGCGCCGCGTTGCTCACGTCGGTCACGTGGGCGCTGCCCCCAGTGAGTTGCCAGATCAGCCAGCTGTCCACCGTGCCGAAGGCCAGCTCGCCGCGTTCGGCCAATTCACGCGCGCCACGCACGTTCTGCAATATCCAGTGCAGCTTGGTGGCCGAAAAGTACGCGTCTATGCGCAGGCCGGTGCTCTCCAGCACGGCTTCGCCCAGGCCGCGCGCGCGCAGGTCGGCGCAGGTGGGTTCGGCGCGGCGGTCTTGCCACACGATGGCGTTGTACAGCGGCTCGCCAGTGCGGCGGTTCCACACCACCGTGGTTTCGCGCTGGTTGGTGATGCCGATGGCCGCCACGTCCTGCGCCTGCAGACCCGCCTTGGCCAGGGCCTCGCGTGCGGTGTCGAGCTGCGTGGTCCAGATCTCCAGCGGGTCGTGCTCCACCCAGCCGGGCTGGGGGTAAATCTGGCGGAACTCCCGCTGCGCCATGGCAACAATGCGCCCGCTCTCGTCAAAGACGATGCTGCGTGAACTGGAGGTGCCCTGGTCCAGGGCAAGCAGGTGTTTCATGGCGGGTCCTTGGGCACTTATGGCTGTGTGGCCACCACGCATTCCACGTCGGCCTGGCGCAGCAGTTCGGTGAAGGTCTGAGGCGGCGCCTCGTCGGTGAAGAGGATGTCCACGTCGCGCAGCGGCCCCAGTTCGACCATGGCCGGGCGGTTGAACTTGGTGTGGTCTGCCGCCAGCCACACCTCGCGCGACTGTTCAATGATGGTGCGCGCCACCTTCACCTCGCGGAAGTCGTAGTCGCGCAGCGTGCCGTCGGCTTCGATGCCGCTGATGCCGATGAGCCCGATGTCCACCTTGAACTGGCGGATGAAGTCCACCGTGGCCTCGCCGACGATGCCCTGGTCGCTGCCGCGCACCACGCCCCCGGCCACGATCACCTCGCAGTCCCGGTTGGCGCTCAGCAGCGCGGCAATGTGCAGGTTGTTGGTGATCACGCGCAGGCCCTGGTGGTGCCGCAGCTCGTGCGCTATCGCCTCGATGGTGGTGCCAATGTTCATGATCAGCGAGCAGCCGTTGGGGATGCGCCGAGCGATGGCCCGCGCCATGCGCGCCTTGCCCTCTGAAGCCAGGGCCTGGCGCTGGCGGTAGGCGATGTTCTCGGTGGTGGAGCCGGGCAGGCGCACGCCGCCGTGGAAGCGCGCCAGCAAGCCGGCGTCCGACAGGTGGCGCACGTCGCGGCGCACCGTTTGCAGCGTCACGCCAAAGCGCTCTGCCAGTGATTCGATGGTCGTCGGGCCGTGGGCGCGCACGGCTTCGATCAGTTCGGTCTGACGCGGGTTGAGTTCCATGATGTGGTCGATTATTCAACCAAAAGCGAACGGAAAAGAACAATAAATTGGGGTTTTAAGGGTAAATACTGAGCAATATTGGGCGATATCGAACCTTAGAATTCGGAAAACGAAAAATAGGAAACTCAATGAAGACAATTTCGAACATTGGAGAGCCGTCATGCAATTGACCCTGCAAGGGGTGAGCAAGACCGTTGCCGGGCAGCCCTACTTGTACCCGCTGGACCTGGCGCTGCAGCCCGCGCAGGTGACGGTGCTGCTGGGGGCCACCCAGGCGGGCAAGACCACTCTGATGCGCCTGATGGCCGGGCTGGACCGCCCGAGCGAAGGCAGCGTGCGGGTGGGCGGGCACGACGTGACCGGGGTGCCCGTGCGCGAACGCAACGTGGCCATGGTCTACCAGCAGTTCA
>CAZSZN010000305.1:0-2074 GCA_964610405.1 uncultured Macromonas sp.
CGGCCGCGCGCTGGAACTGTCGCCGCGCACGGTGGAGACCCACCGCGCCCACCTGTTCGCCAAGCTGGAGGCCGAGTCGCTGGCCCAGTTGATCCGGCGCTACGCGGCGCTGGCCGAATCGAGCGGCGCTCCGTAGTTCTACGGACGCCCGCGCGTAACCGCCCGAATGGGCAGATCGAGGGGGATTTTCTACAGTGTGAACACGGTGAATCGCACCGCAAAAGCACACGGAGTCCCCATGAAATACGCCCTCATCGCCCTGACCCTGACCGCCACCGCCGCCAGCGCCCAGGCCGTTCGCACCGAGAAGAACATGTCGCTGGACCTGGCCAACCGGATCGCCGCCGCCACCGTGGCCGCCTGCGCCGCGAACAATTACAACGTCACCGCTGCCGTGGTGGACCGCGCAGGTACCCTGCGCGCCCTGCAGCGCGCCGACAACGCCGGCCCGCACACCGTGGGCGCCGCGCAAGGCAAGGCCTACACCTCGGCCTCGGCCCGGGCCAACACCAGCGCCATGCTGGAGAACGTGCAGAAGAACCCCGGCGCTCAAACGCTGGTCGACATCCCTGGCTTCCTGGTGCTGGGTGGCGGTGTGCCGGTGCGCGTGGGCAACGAAGTGATCGGCGCCGTTGGTGTGGGTGGCGCGCCCGGCGGTCACCTGGACGAGCAATGTGCCAACGCCGCCCTGGCCCAAGTCGCGGACTTGCTGAAATGAACCCGGCTGCGCTGACTCTGGGGATGGGGATAGGGCTGGCCTCGGCCCTGCTGGCCGGCGCCGCCCAGGCCCAGGTGGCCCCCAGCACGGCGGAGTCGTCGGCCTACCAGGGCGTGCTCGCCGCCGCGCACCGGGGCGATGCTGCGTTGGTCGAGCACAGCCCCAGACCCGCGCTGGACACCCGCGACGCCCGGGGCCGCACGCCGCTGCACGTGGCCACCTTTGCCCGGCAGCACGCGGTCATCCGCGCCTTGGCCCGCGCAGGCGCAGACCTGAACGCGCTGGAAAACGACCGCTACGATGCGGTCACCATCGCCTCGGTGGCCGACGACGAAGCGACCTTGCGCCTGCTGCTGTCGCTGGGCGCCAGCGCGCGGCAGGTCACCAGCCGCTACGACGGCACCGCCTTGATCGCGGCCGCCCACCTCGGCCATGACGGGGTGGTGCGGCAACTGATCGCGGCCGGGGCGCCGTTGGACCACGTCAACAACCTGCATTGGACCGCCGTGATCGAAGCCATCGTCCTCGGCGACGGCGGGCCCCGCCACCGCGCCACCCTGAAAGCGTTGATCGATGCCGGCGCCAACCTGCAACTGGCCGACCGCCACGGGCAAACCCCGCTGGCCCTGGCCAAGGCACGCGGCTACGCCGCCATGGTGCAGATGCTGGAGGCCGCAGGCGCGCGCTGAAGCCGCGCGGCGCTCAACCCAGCGTCACGCGGGCGAACTTGCGCTTGCCCACCTGCACCACATAGGTGCCGGCGGGCAACTTCAGGCCCTTGTCGCTCACCACCGCGCCGTCCACCCGCACCCCACCGCCGTCGATCAGGCGGTTGGCTTCGCTGGACGACGGCGCCAGGTTGGCCTGCTTGAGCAGCGCCCCAATGCCCAGCGCGGCTCCGCCTTCGGCGAGCGCCAGCGACAGTTCGGGAATCTCGTCCGGCACGCCACCCTTGCTGCGGTTGATGAAATCCTGCTCGGCCGCGTCTGCCGCCGCCGCACTGTGGAAGCGCGCGGTGATTTCCTTGGCCAGCGCCACCTTCGCATCCTTGGGGTTGGCGCCCTGCGCCACCGCCGCCTTCAACGCCTCGATCTCGGCCTCGGACTTGAACGACAACAGCGTGTACCAGCGCCACATCAAGGTATCACTGATGCTGAGCACCTTTGCGAACATGGTGTTCGCGTCTTCGGTGATGCCGATGTAGTTGCCCTTGGATTTGGACATCTTGTCCACGCCGTCCAAGCCCTCCAGCAGCGGCATGGTCAGGATGCACTGCGGCTCCTGCCCGTACTCGGCCTGCAGGTGGCGGCCCATCAGCAGGTTGAACTTCTGGTCGGTGCCGCCCAGCTCCAGGTC
>CAZSZN010000306.1:0-2047 GCA_964610405.1 uncultured Macromonas sp.
CTGCTGATGGTGCTGGCGGCCAGCGCGTCCTACATCGCGGTGCCGGCGGTGCTGCGTCACGCCATCCCCGAGGCCAACCCGTCGCTGTACTTCGGCCTGTCGCTGGGCATCACCTTCCCGCTCAACATCCTGTTTGGCATCCCGCTGTACATCGGCGTGGCGCACGCGGTACTGGGTTGAACCCGGCCAGGCGCACCGCTCAGCCCAGGCGGTCGTGCAAGGCGACCAGCGCCTGGGTCAGCTTGTGCTTCGGGTCCAGGTGCACCATGGGGCGCGACAGCTGGTGCGACTCGCGCACCTTCACCGACGACGGCAGGTAGGGCTCCAGCACCGGCAGGCCTTCGTCGATCAGCTCCTGCACCAGGCGCTGTGGCAGGTTGGCCCGCGGCTGGAACTGGTTGACCACAATGCCCTTGATTTCCAGCGCCGGGTTGTGGTCGGCGCGGATTTCCTGCACGTTGGCCAACAGGGTGTAGAGCGCCTGGCGCGAGAAATCGTCGCAATCGAAGGGGATGAGGCAGCCGCTGGCCCCCATGAGCGCCGAACGGGTGTAGAAGTTCAGCGCTGGTGGGGTGTCGATGTAGATGCGGTCGTAGCTCTCGGCCAGTTGCTGCAAGGCCTCGCGCAGCTTGTAGATTTTGTGGCGAGATTCGAGTTTGGTCTGCAACTCGTCCAGCCGCTCGCTGGCGGCCATCACGTCCAGGCCCTCGAACGGGGTGGCCACCACGAACTCGCCCGCCGGCAACGGGTTGAAGGTGAAGCTCAGCGTCTGATCGAAGAAGCTGGCCACGGTGGGCTGGTCGTCCGCCGCCTGCGCGCCCAGCAGGTAATGGGTGGAGTTGCCCTGCTGATCGAGGTCGATGAGCAAAGTGCGCAAACCCTGCGCCGCGCTGATGGCGGCCAGGTTGCACGCGATGGTGGATTTGCCCACCCCACCTTTCTGGTTGAACACGACGAGCGGCATGCGAACTCCTGTTTGTTGCACTGCAACATCATACCTTCTGAGACAATCGGGCCTTCCCAACTTGGAACGGGCCCGTCCGGCCCTCAAGCCCATGAACGCACGCCACCCCGACGCGCCCCGCGCCCACACCCTCAGCGATTTCGACTTTTCGCTGCCCCCCGAACTCATCGCCCAGCACCCCGCCGCCGAACGCAGCGCCTCGCGCCTGCTGGACGGCACCAGCCCCGCGCCGACCGACCGCATCTTCCGCGAACTGCCCGGCCTGCTGCGCGCCGGCGACCTGCTGGTGTTCAACGACACGCAGGTGATCAAGGCCCGGCTGTTTGGCGAAAAAGCCACGGGCGGCAAGGTGGAACTGCTGGTGGAGCGCGTGCTGCCCGGTCCCGGCCACGAGGTGGTGGCCCACATGAAGGTGAGCAAGAAACCGCCGGTGGGCGCCACGCTGCACATGTACGCGGGCGGCACCACCCCTGGCGGTACGGCGGCCGGCACACCGCCCACCGCCTTCACCGCCAAACTGCTGGGCCGCTGGCCCAACGAAGATGGCCCGCTGTTCCGCTTTGCCTTCAGCGACGAACCCCACGCGCTGATGGCCGCCCACGGCCACGTGCCGCTGCCGCCCTACATCGAACACGGCGACACCGCCGAGGACGAGCGCCGCTACCAGACCGTGTTTGCCAAGCACCCCGGCGCGGTGGCCGCCCCCACCGCCGCCCTGCACTTCGACGAAGGCGTGCTGGCCGAACTGGACGCACGCGGCGTGCAACGCGCCAGCGTCACGCTGCACGTGGGCGCCGGCACCTTCCAGCCCTGCAAAACCGAAAACATCGCCGAACACGTGATGCACAGCGAGTGGTACCAGGTGCCCGAGGCCACGCAACAAGCCATCCGCGACACGCAAGCGCGCGGCGGGCGCGTGGTGGCGGTGGGCACCACCAGCGTGCGCACGCTGGAAAGCTGGGCCCGCAGCGGCCAGGCCAGCGACGACACCGACATCTTCATCACCCCGGGCTTTCAGTTCCAGGTGGTGGACGTGCTGGTCACCAACTTCCACCTGCCCAAGAGCACGCTGATGATGCTGGT
>CAZSZN010000307.1:0-2045 GCA_964610405.1 uncultured Macromonas sp.
GCCGTGGCGCGCACCACGGTGCGGCGGCCGTCCACAGGGCAGCGCGCGCGTTCGATCAGTCCATCGCGCTCCATGCGGTTGAGCACGCCGGTGAGGCTGGGGCCGAGCAGGAAGGCCTCGCGCGCCACGCGGCCGGTTTCCACGCCGGCCGGGTCGCTGGCGTGTTCGCCGAGCACGCGCAGCACGCGCCATTGCTGGTCGCTCAGGCCGTGGGCGCGCAGGCCGGGCCGGGTGTGGGCCATCACGGCTTCGCGGGCTTCCAGCAGCAGGCGCGGCAGGTTGCGGTGTTTGAAATTGGGGGCGTCAGTCATTTATTTAACATGTTAAATGATTTTGGTCTGGGTGTTTTCAGGGTTTACCCGTGACGGTGAATGGCGGCACCCGCAAACCCAAGCAAAATCGCCAACATGAGCCATCCCTTGCAAGCCCTGCTGGGCCTCCCACTCCCCGTCATCCAGGCCCCCATGGCGGGTTCGCAAGGCAGTGCGCTGGCGCTGGCTGTCTCCCAGGCGGGCGGCTTGGGTTCCCTGCCGGCCGCCACCCTCAGTCTGGAGGCGCTGCACGCCGAACTGCAGGTGCTGCAAGCCCAGGCTGCGGGGCCGTACAACGTCAACTTCTTCTGCCACCGCCCACCCGCTCAAGACATGGCGCGCGAGGCCGCCTGGAACCAGGCCCTGGCCCCTTACTACGCCAAGGCAGGGTTGCCCCCACCCATCGCCCCCGCCGTGGCCGCGCGGTCCCCCTTCACCGCCGAGGCCGCTGAATTGTTGGAAGCCTTTCGCCCGCCCGTGGTGAGCTTTCACTTCGGCCTGCCCGAACCCGCTCTGCTGGCGCGTGTGAAGGCTTGGGGCGCCCGGGTGCTGTCCAGTGCCACCACGGTGGAAGAGGCTCTCTGGCTCGAAGCGCATGGTGTCGACGTGGTCATCGCCCAAGGCCTGGAGGCGGGCGGTCACCGGGGCATCTTCCTGAGCGACGACCTGACCACGCAACTCGGCACCTTCGCCTTGCTGCCGCAGGTGGTGCGCGCTGTGCGGGTGCCGGTGATCGCGGCGGGGGGGATCGTGGACGCCGCTGGCGTGACGGCGGCGCAAGCGTTGGGCGCGGCGGGGGTGCAAGTGGGCACGGCCTACCTGCTGTGCTCCGAGGCGCAAACCACGCTCATGCACCGGCAAGCCCTGCAATCCGACGCCGCCCGCCACACCGCGCTCACGAATGTGTTTACTGGGCGGCCTGCGCGCGGCATCGTCAACCGCGCCATGCGTGAGCTGGGGCAGGGCACGGTGGGCCTCAGCGCGCTGGCCCCTGCCTTTCCGCTGGCGGCCACCGCCATCGCCCCGCTGCGCGCCGCCGCCGAAAAGGCGGGCCGCACCGACTTCACCCCCCTGTGGGCGGGCCAGAACGCGCCCGCCTGCCGCCCCATGCCCGCCGCTGAACTGACGCGCGCGCTGGCCTCGGGCTGGCGTTGACGCCGCATGAGCCCGTCACACAAGCAGCAGCCACAGCAGCCCTTCGTTAAAATGAAGGGTTATCCATCCCAGACCAACCGCGACGCGACCAACAGGCGCAGCCGACCATGACTCAAGCATCCGCGACACCCGTGGCCACCGTGGCCGAGATCCGCAAGACCTTCCTGGACTTCTTTGCCGCCAAGGGTCACACCGTGGTGGCGTCCAGCCCGCTGGTGCCCGGCAACGACCCGACGCTGATGTTCACCAACAGCGGCATGGTGCAGTTCAAGGACGTGTTCCTGGGCACCGACAAGCGCAGCTACGTGCGGGCGGCGTCGGTGCAGGCCTGCCTGCGCGCCGGTGGCAAGCACAACGACCTGGAAAACGTGGGCTACACCGCCCGCCACCACACCTTTTTCGAGATGCTGGGCAATTGGTCCTTCGGCGACTACTTCAAGCGCGAATCGCTGAAATGGGCCTGGGAACTGTTGACCGAGGTCTACAAGCTGCCGGCGGAGCGTCTGCTCGCCACCGTGTACGCCGAAGACGACGAGGCCTTTGACATCTGGACCAAAGAAATCGGCCTGCCGCCCGAGC
>CAZSZN010000308.1:0-2042 GCA_964610405.1 uncultured Macromonas sp.
CCATGGTGCCGTCGTCCTTCATGATCTCGCAGATCACGGCGGCGGGCGT
The DNA here is from genome assembly GCA_964610405.1 of uncultured Macromonas sp. Taxonomy (GTDB): domain Bacteria; phylum Pseudomonadota; class Gammaproteobacteria; order Burkholderiales; family Burkholderiaceae_C; genus CAZGDZ01. The sequence goes on from CAZSZN010000308.1 coordinate 50, forward strand.
GCAGCCTGCCATGGCAGCCAGATCGCAGCCGGCTTCGGTGTGGCCCGCGCGCATCAGCACGCCGCCATCCACCGCCTGCAGCGGAAAAATGTGACCGGGCTGCACCAGATCGGCCGCCTGTGCATTGCCAGCCACCGCCACCTGCACCGTGCGGGCTCGGTCGGCGGCCGAAATGCCGGTGGTCACGCCTTCGGCCGCCTCGATGGAGACGGTGAACGCGGTGCCCATTTTCGTGCCGTTGCGTGGCACCATCGGCGGCAATTTCAGGCGTTCGCAGCGCTCGCGCGTCAGCGTCAGGCAGATCAGGCCGCGGCCAAAGCGTGCCATGAAGTTGATGGCTTCGGGCGTGACGTGGTCGGCGGCGAGCACCAAGTCGCCTTCGTTCTCACGGTCTTCCTCGTCCACGAGGATCACGATCTTGCCGGCCTTCATGTCGGCCACGATGTCCTCGACCGGCGAAATCGGGACCAGAGCGTTTTGGGGTGGGGTCATGGTTGGGGTTCCAGGGCTGGGCTCAGGCGGCCAAGCCGGCGGTTTCAGGGGCGACGGCACGGGCGGTCAGCATCCGCTCCACGTAGCGCGCGATCAGGTCGATTTCCAGGTTTACCGGGCTGCCGGCCTTCAACTGTCCCAGGGCGGTGTTGTCCACCGTGTGGGGGATCAGGTTGATGCTGCATTCGCAGCCCTCGGGCAGGTCTTGCACGCGGTTGACGGTCAGGCTCACGCCGTTGACGGTGATGGAGCCTTTGTAGGCCAGGTACTTGCCCAGCGCGGCGGGGGCGAGCACGCGCAATTCCCAGCTTTCACCCACGCGGTCAAAGCGGGTGACCCGGCCGATGCCGTCCACATGGCCCGACACGATGTGCCCGCCCAGGCGGTCGTGGGCGCGCAACGCCTTTTCCAGGTTGACGGAGCCCAGTTGGTCGAGCCCTGCGGTCTTGTCCAGCGATTCGGCCGAAATGTCGATCGTGAATTGCCCGTTGGGGACGTCGAGCGTGGTCACGGTCATGCACGCGCCATTGAGCGCAATGCTGTCGCCCAGGCCGACGTCGTCGAGGTAGCCGGGCGGCGACGCCAGGGTGAGTCGCTTGCCGTGTTGAGAGGAAGAGCCAAGGGAGTGGACAGCGACGATGCGCCCCACGCCGGTGATGATGCCGGTGAACATCCCGCTATTGTCGCACTTCGTCAACCAAAGTCTTGAAATCGTCGATGTCTTCGAAACTGCGGTAAACGCTGGCGAAGCGGATGTAGGCCACCTTGTCCAGCCGCTTGAGCTCGCGCATCACCATCTCGCCCAGGCGGTGCGAAGGCACTTCCCGTTCGGGCAGGTTGAGCAGTTTTTCTTCGATGTGTTCGATCGCCGCGTCCACCTGCTCGGTGCTGACGGGCCGTTTGCGCAGGGCCAGCGCAAAGCTGGCGCGCAGTTTTTGCGGGTCGTAGTCGATGCGTCGACCGTCTTTCTTCACCACCGCCGGAAAAGTGACTTCCGGCCGCTCGTAGGTGGTGAAGCGTTTGTCGCACGACGGACAACGGCGGCGGCGCCGAACGAAATGCCCTTCTTCCGCCACGCGGGTCTCCGCCACCTGGGTGTCGGGGTGACCGCAGAAAGGGCACTTCATCGGGGTGTCGGCGCCGCGTCGTCCGGTTTACTTGTAGACCGGGAAGCGGGCGGTCAGGGCATTGACCTTGGCGCGCACTGCTTCGATGTTGGCCGCGTCGCGCGGGTTGTCCAGCACGTCGGCCACCAGGTTGGCGGTCAGGCGGGCTTCCTCGTCCTTGAAGCCGCGCGTCGTCATCGCCGGGGTGCCGATGCGGATGCCGCTGGTCACCATCGGCTTTTCCGGGTCGTTCGGGATGGCGTTCTTGTTGATCGTCATGTGCGCCTGGCCCAGCACCGCTTCGGCTTCCTTGCCGGTGATGCCCTTGGCACGCAGGTCGACCAGCATCACGTGGCTTTCGGTGCGGCCGCTCACGATGCGCAGGCCGCGCTGGG
>CAZSZN010000309.1:0-2019 GCA_964610405.1 uncultured Macromonas sp.
CGGGATCTCGATGAGCTGCACCAGCACGCCGCCAATGCCCACGCCACCCGACAAGTGCACGTTCTTGCCGATTTGGGCGCAGGAACCGACGGTGGCCCAGGTGTCCACCATGGTGCCTTCGTCCACATAGGCGCCGATGTTGACATAGCTGGGCATGAGGATGGCGCCTTTGGCAACGAAGCTGCCACGGCGCGCCACGGCCGGCGGCACCACGCGCACGCCGGTGGCGGCCATTTCCTGCGGGCTCAGGTGGGCGAACTTGGTTTGCACCTTGTCGTAGAAGGCCAGGTCGCCGGCCTGCATGATTTCGTTGTCCTTCAGGCGGAAGCTCAGCAGCACCGCTTTCTTGATCCACTGGTGCACCGTCCACTGCCCGACGCCTTCGCGGGTCGCCACGCGCAGCTTGCCCACGTTGAGTTGGGCAATCACTTCTTCCACAGCGTCCTGCACCTCTTGAGGGGCGGTGGCGGGCGACAGCTGGGTGCGGTTGTCCCAAGCGTTTTCAATGATTTGTTGCAGTTGCTGAGTCATGGTCTGAGAACGAAAAAATTCAGGAGGCTTGAATGAAGGAAACGATGCGCCGCGCGGCTTCCGCGCATTCGGCGGTTTTGGCCACCAGGGCCATGCGCACACGGTTGGCGCCCGGGTTGTAGCCCTGGGCTTCACGGGCCAGGTAGCTGCCCGGCAACACCGTCACATTGTATTGGGCCAGCAGCTCGCGCGCGAACACGGTGTCGCGTTCCGGCGTTTGGGCGTGGTTCTGGCCGCCAAAGCGCTCGGGCACCTCTGCCCAGAGGTAGAAGCCGGCGTCCGGCAGGGCCACCTTCATGGCCGAGGCCAGAATGGGAGTGACCTCGGCAAACTTGGTCCGGTACTGGGCACGGTTGTCCACCACGTGGGCTTCGTCCAGCCAGGCGGCGGCGCTGGCCGACTGCACCACGGTGCTCATGGCGCTGCCGTGGTAGGTGCGGTACAGCAGGAAGGGCGCGATCAGTCGGGCATCGCCCGCCACGAAGCCGCTGCGCAGCCCAGGCACGTTGCTGCGTTTGGACAGGCTGGTCAGCGCGATCAGGTTGCGGAAGTCGTGCCGGCCCAGTTGGGCGGCAGCCTCCAGACCGCCCAGGGGCGCGTCGTCGCGGAAGTAGATTTCGCTGTAACACTCGTCGCTGGCAATCACGAAACCGTAGCGGTCGCTCAGCTCGAACAGGGTGGCCCATTCGTCCAGCGGCATCACCGCACCGGTCGGGTTGCCGGGCGAGCAGGTGAACAGCAGTTGGGTGCGTTCCCAGATGTGGGCGGGTACGCTCGCCCAGTCGGTGGCGAAGTTGCGCGCCGGGTCGCTGGGGGCGAACCAGGGCTGGGCCCCGGCCAGGTAGGCCGCGCCTTCGTAGATCTGGTAGAACGGGTTGGGGCACACCACCACGGGCTCTTGCCCTTCTGCAAACTGGCGCGGGTTCACCACCACCTGCGCCAGCGAAAACAGGGCCTCGCGGGAGCCGTTCACCGGCAAAATCTGCTGGGCAGGGTCCAGCTTCAAGCCGTAGCGGCGTTCCATCCAGGTGGCGCACGCTTGTTTCAATTCGGGCGTGCCGCCGGTGGCGGGGTAGTTGGCCAGGCCCCCGTCGGGCGATTGCACCGCGTCGCAGAGGCGGTCTTTCAAAAAACCGGGAGTGGGGTGGCGCGGCTCGCCGATGCCCAGGCTGATGGGGCGCAAGGCGGGGTTGGGCGTGACGCCGGCAAACAGTTGGCGCAGGCGTTCAAAAGGGTAGGGTTGCAGGCGCTGCAATAAGGGGTTCATAGGCCGTGATGGTACCGCCTGTCCAGGGCGGCTGCCGGGGGGAGTCAGCCACCGCTTTAAACTACGGCGTTGCCTTTTTCTGATATTTGTACGCGTGCGCCTTCACACCATCAAGCTGTCTGGCTTCAAATCGTTTGCCGACCCGACCACTTTCAACCTGCCCGGGCAACTGGTGGGCGTGGTGGGGCCGAACGGGTGCGGCAAGTCCAACATCATGGACG
>CAZSZN010000310.1:0-2001 GCA_964610405.1 uncultured Macromonas sp.
CATTCTGCCTGCCCTCAACGCCGTCGAGCGGGCGAGCGCCGAAGCGATCACCCGCGCCAACCGGCGCATCTACTACGCCTTGGCCGAACCACTGTCGGACGCGCATCGCCGCCGCCTCGACGATCTGCTCAAGCGCCGGGACAACGGCAAGACGACTTGGCTGGCCTGGCTGCGCCAGTCACCCGTCAAGCCCAATTCGCGGCATATGCTGGAGCACATCGAACGACTCAAGGCATGGCAGGCGCTCGATCTGCCTACCGGCATCGAGCGGCTGATCCACCAAAACCGGCTGCTCAAGATCGCCCGCGAGGGCGGCCAGATGACACCCGCCGACCTGGCCAAGTTCGAGGCGCAGCGGCGCTACGCGACCCTGGTGGCGCTCGCCATTGAAGGCATGGCCACCGTCACCGACGAAATCATCGACCTGCACGACCGCATCCTGGGCAAGCTGTTCAACGCCGCCAAGAACAAGCATCAGCAGCAGTTCCAGGCGTCCGGCAAGGCGATCAACGCCAAGGTGCGGCTGTTCGGGCGTATCGGTCAGGCACTGATCGAGGCCAAGCAATCGGGCCGCGATCCGTTTGCCGCCATCGAGGCCGTCATGTCCTGGGACGCCTTCGCCGAGAGCGTCACCGAAGCGCAGAAGCTCGCGCAGCCCGAGGACTTCGATTTCCTGCACCGCATCGGCGAGAGCTACGCCACGCTGCGTCGCTACGCGCCGGAATTCCTCGCCGTGCTCAAGCTGCGGGCCGCGCCCGCTGCCAAGGATGTGCTGGAGGCCATCGAAGTGCTGCGCAACATGAACAGCGACAACGCCCGCAAGGTGCCCGCCGACGCGCCAACCGATTTCATCAAGCCGCGCTGGCAGAAGCTGGTGATGACCGACACCGGCATCGATCGGCGCTACTACGAACTGTGCGCGCTGTCGGAGATGAAAAACGCCCTGCGCTCCGGCGACATCTGGGTGCAGGGATCGCGCCAGTTCAAGGACTTCGAGGACTACCTGGTGCCACCCGCGAAATTCGCCAGCCTCAAGCAGGCCAGCGAATTGCCGCTGGCCGTGGCCACCGATTGCGACCAGTACCTGCATGACCGGCTGACGCTGCTGGAAACGCAGCTCGCCACCGTCAACCGCATGGCGCTGGCCAACGAGCTGCCGGACGCCATCATCACGGAGTCGGGCCTGAAGATCACGCCGCTCGATGCGGCGGTGCCCGACACCGCGCAGGCGCTGATCGACCAGACAGCAATGATCCTGCCGCACGTCAAGATCACCGAACTGCTGCTGGAGGTAGACGAATGGACAGGCTTCACCCGGCACTTCGCGCACCTGAAATCGGGCGACCTGGCCAAGGACAAGAACCTGCTGCTGACCACGATCCTGGCCGACGCCATCAACCTGGGTCTGACCAAGATGGCGGAGTCCTGCCCCGGAACGACCTACGCCAAGCTCGCCTGGCTCCAAGCCTGGCATACCCGCGACGAAACCTATTCGTCGGCGCTGGCCGAACTGGTCAATGCGCAGTTCCGGCATCCCTTCGCCGAGCACTGGGGCGACGGCACCACGTCATCGTCGGACGGCCAGAATTTCCGAACCGGCAGCAAGGCCGAGAGCACTGGCCACATCAACCCGAAATATGGCAGCAGTCCTGGGCGGACTTTCTACACCCACATCTCCGACCAGTACGCGCCATTCCACACCAAGGTGGTCAATGTCGGCGTGCGCGACTCGACCTATGTGCTCGACGGCTTGCTGTACCACGAGTCCGACCTGCGCATCGAGGAGCACTACACCGACACCGCCGGCTTCACCGACCAAGTGTTCGCGCTGACCCACCTGCTGGTATTCCGGTTCGCGCCCCGCATCCGCGACTTGGGCGACACCAAGCTGTATGTGCCAGGTAGCGGGCAGGACTTCCACGCCCTCAAGACCATGATCGGCGGAAGCATCAATGTCAAACACCTGCGTGCGCATTGGGATGAGATCCTGCGCCTGGCGTC
>CAZSZN010000311.1:0-1999 GCA_964610405.1 uncultured Macromonas sp.
GGCCACCTGGATGGTGGCCAGCACCAGCACCGGGCCCAGCACGTTGGGCAGCACGTGCTTGCGCATGATGCGCAGCGGCGCCACACCGATCACGCGAGCGGCCTGCACGTACTCCTTCTGCCGCTCCACCAGGGTGGAGCCGCGCACGGTGCGCGCGTACTGCACCCAGCCCGTGAGGGTGATGGACAGGATGAGCACGCCGAACGCCAGCGTCTCGTGCGCGTTGGGGAACAAGGCCCGGCCCACACCGGCAATCAGCAGCGCCACCAGGATGGCGGGGAAGGACAGCATCACGTCGCACAGGCGCATCAGCAACGCATCGACCCAGCCCCCCAGGAAGCCAGCCAGCAGCCCGAAGGTCACGCCCACCAGCACCGACAGCACCACCGACGCCAGGCCCACGGCCAGTGAAATGCGCGCGCCGTACATCAATGCCGACAGAATGTCGCGCCCCTGGTCGTCGGTGCCCAGCAGGAACTCGGCCCGGCCATCGGGCTGCCAGGCCGGCGGCAGGCGCGCATTGCCCAGCTCCAGCGTGGCCAGGTCGAACGGGTTGTGTGGCGCCACCCAGGGCGCAAACACCGCGCCGAACACGCAAATGAACGCGATCACCGCCGCCACGATGGCGGTGGGTGAGGTGCGAAAGCTGTAACCGATGTCGCTGTCGAGCCAGCCAAACAGGTTTTGTTTCATGTCATGCTCTCCCTCAATGCCCACCCGCTTTGTCCGCACGCAGGCGCGGATCGACGGCAAAGTACAACAGGTCCACGATGAGGTTGATGACCACGAAGATCAACGCGATCAGGCACAGGTAGGCGGCCATCACCGGGATGTCGGCGAACGTCACCGCCTGGATGAACAGCAGCCCCATGCCGGGCCACTGGAACACCGTCTCGGTGATGATGGCGAACGCGATCAGGCCGCCCAGTTGCAGGCCGGTGATGGTCATCACCGGCACCAGGGTGTTTTTCAGCGCATGGCCGAAATGCACCGCCCGGTCGGTCAGGCCCCGGGCGCGCGCGAACTTGATGTAGTCGGTGCGCAGCACCTCCAGCATCTCGGCGCGCACCAGCCGCATGATCAGCGTGAGCTGGAAGATGGCCAGCGTCACCGCCGGCAGCGTCAGGTGGTGCCAGCCCTTGGCGGTCAACAGGCCAGTGGTCCAGCCACCCAGGTTCACCACCTCGCCGCGGCCAAAGCTGGGGAACCAGCCCAATTGCACCGCAAACACCAGGATCAGCAAGATGCCGATGAGGAAGGTGGGCAGCGACACGCCCAGCAGCGACAGCGTCATGAACAACTGGCTCAGGAAGCTGCCGCGCCGCAAGGCGGCGTACACGCCCATCGGAATGCCCACCAGCAGCGCCAGGCCTGCGGCCACCAGCGCCAGTTCCAGCGTGGCCGGGAAGCGTTCGGCAATCAGTTGCGACACCGGCGTGCCCTGGCGCAGGCTGATGCCAAAGTCGCCCTGCACCGCGTTGGCCAGGAAGTGCCAGAACTGGACCACAAAAGGCTGGTCCAGGCCCAGGGCGGCGCGCAATTCGGCCACCTGCTCCGGCGTCGCGTCCTGCCCCAGCATGAAGGTGATCGGGTCGCCCACGTACTGAAACAGCATGAAGGCAATGAACGCCACGGTCACCATGACCAAGGCCGCCTGGTAGAGGCGGCGCAATATGAAAGCAAGCATCGTGGTTCTCCGGGGTCGGGCCCTCGTGAGGCCCGCCCTTGGTGGATGGTCGGCTTAAAGTCTGATTGGGTCAGTTGACCTTGACCAGGCGCCAGTCGATGCGGTTGTCGGCGCGGTGCACCACCTCGATGTTCTTCTTCATGGCCCAGGGAATGACCTGGTTGTGCAGCGGGATGTGCGCGACATCGTCGTTCTGCAGTTGCAGCGCCTTGGTCAGCAGCTCGGTGCGCAGCTTCAGGTCGGTTTCCTTGCGGGTGCGCTCCACCAGCGCGTCCATCTGCGGGTTGCTGTAGCGGCCGACGTTGTAGTTGC
>CAZSZN010000312.1:0-1985 GCA_964610405.1 uncultured Macromonas sp.
CAGCTCCGGCTCCAGCGAACCCTCGATGTGGATGTGCAGCTCGGCCTTGGGCATGTTGCGCAACACGTTGGGCAGGCGTTGCGGGGCGATGTGGGGCATATGGAACATCAGCACACTCCAAAAGTGATGCCGCAGGCCTGGAGGTAGCGGCGGTAGGCGGCACTCAGGCGGTCGGCGGCGCTGTGCGCTTCGCCGCCGCTCAAGGGCAGCCGCTTCGGTTGCTGCGATTCCAGCACCGGCTGGTCCTGCGAGAAGATTTCGACTTGGAAATCGCGCAACACGTCATCAGACGATACCGCATCTGTGGTGTATTGGGCAAACCACAAACGGCAACTGTCGGGCGTGGTGGGGCAAGCCCAGATGGTGTAGCTGTCCTGCGGGCCGCCCGCGTCGCCCTGTTTGCTCAACAGCGCGCTGTAGGGGCTGAGCACTTCATAGCGGTAGGTCACCCAGTCGCCGCCGGCCGCCGCCGCGCTGGCGCGCGGTTGCCACGCCTTGTAGGCTTCGATGACCGGGCGGCCGTCGGCGGTGTGGGTCACCTCGTAGGGCGGCACCTCGGGGTGGTCGGCGGCACCCAGCCAGCCTTCGTGCACAAAGGCAAAGTGGGAGGTGTCAAGGAAGTTTTCGACGGCGCGCGGGGCGCTGGTGGCGACATCGAACGGGCCGTAGATGAGGCGCCGGGAAGGCAGGTGACTCAGGTTGGGCAGGGGAGTTTGTTCGGGTTCTGCAGCGTCCGGCACCTCGGGCGTATCGGCCCCCAGTGCCACCCAAATCAGGCCCTCGTGTTCGGCCACCGGGTACCGGCACACACGGCTGCTGGCCGGCGGCGTGAACCCCGGCTGGGCCGGAATGCCCACGCAGCGCCCGGCCGGCTCGAAGCGCCAGCCGTGGTAAGGGCATTGCAGGTGGCCGTCCACCACCCGCCCCATCGAGAGCTGTGCCCCCCGGTGCGGGCAGCGGTCCACCATCGCCACCGGCTGGCCCAGCGCATCGCGCCACAACACCAGCGGCTGGTCCAGCAAGCGCACACCCTGCGGCTGCACGCCCAACTCAGTGGCCAGGCACACCGGCCACCACCAACTCATTTCCTTCAACATCACGCACCCTTCGCATGTCCAACAAAAAAGCCACCCGACCAGGCGAGCCCGGTGGGGTGGCCGTGCCGAATGCGGGCAACACACCCGCACCGGCCCTGTGAGCCCAAAAACCGACGTTTACTTGCCGGACGGCACGCGGCCTTCCACGCCTCGGACGAAGAAGTTGATGCCGTCTTTCCAAGCCTGATCGGCTTGAACGCCAGCAGCCAGCACTTCTTTGCCGGTGTTGTCCTTGATCGGGCCGGTGAAGGGCTCGAAGGTGCCGGCTTTCAGGCCGGCCTTGATCTCTTCCACCTTGGCCTTCGCTTCGGCCGGCACCACGTCATTGATCTTGATCAGGTCGTTCAGGCCTTCCTTCACACCCCAGACGGTGCGGGTGGTCTGCCAGGTGCCGGCCTTCACGTCCTCGATGGACTTGATGTAGTACGGGCCCCAGTCGGCGATGGCAGACGCCAGGTGCGCTTTCGGTCCAAAGGCGCTCATGTCGCTGTCCCAGCCGAAGGCGTACTTGCCGTTCTTCTCGGCGGTCTGCAGCACGGCGGTGGAGTCGGTGTTTTGCAGCAGCACGTCGGCGCCCTGGTTGATCAGGCTTTGCGCGGCGTCGCTTTCTTTCGGCGGGTCAAACCAGGTGTTGACCCACACCACCTTGACCTTGACCTTGGGGTTCACGCTCAGCGCGCCCAGGGTGTAGGCGTTGATGTTGCGCAGCACCTCGGGGATCGGGAAGGAACCGACGAAGCCCAGGGTGTTGGACTTGGTCATGCTGCCCGCGATCACGCCGGCCATGTAGGTGTCCTGGTAGAAGCTGGCATCGTAGATGCGCATGTTGGGAGCGGTCTTGTAGCCGGTCGCGTGCTCGAATTTCACGTCAGGGAAGTCGGCCGCCAC
>CAZSZN010000313.1:0-1978 GCA_964610405.1 uncultured Macromonas sp.
TTGCCTGTATTGAAACACTCAGCAAGGGATTCGTTTTCCAGGGGCAAGGTCACACCGAGGTCCACCATGCCGTACACCGTGACCGAACTTTGAGCCGCAGCCCAACCCGAAACCAGTGCCAACGAGGCCAAGGCCATCAATCGCATATTCATCTTGCATGTCTCCATTGTTGGTTCGCCACCAAGTGGGTGGCGCCCCCGCTTTGCAAATGCTGTGCCCACCGCCAATGGCCCTGGGTTTTGGTGGGTGCGCTCCTATGAGAACCAGGTCGATCACCGTTTTGCCGGCGCGCGAATGGCCTTGCCCAAACTGACACACCTGCCTCGGTGAATGGATCAATTCGGGACAAGCTGATCCTTTCTTCAACAACGGCGCCACACCATGCCAGCCGCAGCTCAGGGCCATGAGGCCAGGGCCGTACCGCCTAGAATCCAGGCATGAGCATCGCACCCTCCAACGCCCCGAAAAACAACGCTCCTGCCGCCGAAGGCGAGGAACACAAGGTCTCCAACTTCCTGCGCCAGATCATCGAAAAGGACCTGGAGCACGGCACCTACGCCACGCGCCAGTGGGGCGGTGGCCCGGGCGATGCCGCCTTCCACGCCGCCGGCCAGCCCGACCCGGCCAAGATCCGCACGCGCTTCCCGCCCGAGCCCAATGGCTACCTGCACGTGGGCCACGCCAAGAGCATCTGCCTGAACTTCGGCCTGGCGCGCGACTACGGCGGCGTCTGCCACATGCGCTTTGACGACACCAACCCCGAGAAGGAAGAAAAGGAGTACGTGGACTCCATCCTGGACGCGGTGCAGTGGCTGGGCTTCAACTGGCAGAGCAGCTTCAACGGCAAGACGGAAGATCACCTGTACTACGCGTCGAACTACTTCGACTTCATGTACCGCGCGGCCGAATACCTCATCACCGCCGGCCTGGCCTATGTGGACGAGCAGACGCCCGAAGAAATGCGCGTCAACCGCGGCGACTTCGGCAAACCCGGCGTGGACAGCCCCTTCCGCAGCCGCACGCCGGACGAAAACCTGGCCCGCTTTCGCGACATGCGCGACGGCCAGCTGGCCGACGGCGCCGCCGTGCTGCGCGCCAAGATCGACATGGCCTCGCCCAACATCAACATGCGCGACCCGGCCATCTACCGCATCCGCCGCGCCACGCACCACAACACGGGCGACGCCTGGTGCATCTACCCCATGTACACCTTCGCGCACCCCATCGAGGACGCGCTGGAGCAGATCACCCACTCCATCTGCACGCTGGAATTTGAAGACCAGCGCCCGTTCTACGACTGGCTGATGGAGCGCCTCATCGAAGGCGGCCTGCTCAAGGCCCCGCCGCCGCGGCAGTACGAATTTGCGCGCCTGAACCTGACCTACGTCATCACCAGCAAGCGCAAGCTTGCCGCATTGGTGAACGAGAAGAAAGTCAGCGGCTGGGACGACCCGCGCATGCCCACCATCGTCGGCCTGCGCCGCCGCGGCTACACGCCCGAAGCCATCCAGCTGTTTGCCGAACGCATCGGCGTGACCAAGAGCGATTCGTGGATCGACTACAGCACGCTCGACGGCTGCCTGCGCGAAGACCTGGAGAACAAGGCCCACCGCGGCATGGCCGTGCTGGACCCGGTGAAGCTGGTGCTCACCAACTGGGCCGAGGTGTTCGGCTCCGACGGCTACACCGAAGACTGCACCCAGCCCGCCCTGCCCCACTCGGCAATAGCCGAAGGCCAGACCCCGCCGCCCGACCGCGTGTTCAAGATCGGCAAGGACGTGTGGATCGAGCGCGAAGACTTTGAAGAAGTGCCGCCCAAGGGCTACAAGCGCCTGTTCCCGGGCAACGTGGTGCGACTCAAAGGCGGCTACGTCATCGAATGCACGGGTTGCGCCAAAGACGCCGACGGCAAAGTCACCGAAGTGCACGCCAAAGTGATCGCCGGCACCAAGAGCGGCACCCCCGGCGCCGACAGCGT
>CAZSZN010000314.1:0-1960 GCA_964610405.1 uncultured Macromonas sp.
TGGTGCCCAGCAGGTCGGCCACCTTGCGTGCAAAGTGCGTCTTGCCCACGCCCGGTGGACCCAGCAGAAGCATGGGGGTGAGTTCGAGGTTGTCCTGACTGTCCTGGCTCAGCGCCACGTGGCGGCGCAGATCGTCTAACGGTTCCCCAAAATTGGGCAACTGGTCGTACAGGGACGCCATGTCGGGCACGCTCGACGGCTTGACGGCAAAGCGCTGTGGACCGCGCTCCAACATGCGTTCATAGGTGGAGCGCAGGCCTTCGTGTTCGCGCTCGCCTTGCGATTGCAGCTTGGCAAGCCGGCGTTCCACGTCGTCGGCGCGGAACACGCTGCGCATGCGGGCAATGGGCAGCCCGAGGGTCGGGACGGTGAGGCTGGTCGAGCTCATCGGTTTCTCCTTCACGACACGGTGCTTTCATTCAAGCACAGGTCGTGCCAGCATTCAACGTCGGAAAAACCCCGGCGAACCCGCCAGTTGCAAAAATCAGACGCCGTTGCCGCCGATCAGTTGCTGCAGCTCGCCGGATTCGTACATCTCCATCATGATGTCGGAGCCGCCGATGAATTCGCCCTTGACGTAGAGCTGCGGAATGGTCGGCCAGTTGCTGTATTCCTTGATGCCCTGGCGAATTTCCGGGTCTTCCAGCACGTTCACTGTGGCCAGCGAGCGCGGTTCGACGCCGCATGCTTTCAGGATTTGCACCGCGCGGCCAGAGAAACCGCACATGGGGAAGCTGGCCGAGCCCTTCATGAAGAGCACGATGTCGTTGGTCTTGACCAGTTGGTCGATGCGTTGCTGGGTATCACTCATGGGTCGAAATTCCAATGGAAACGGCCCCACACCGATGGAGGCCACTGCCCCCGATTATCCCCGCTGCGGGGAGCCCCTTCAACGCGTGGTGGGTTGGGGCGGGTTCAGGGTGTTCAAGCGGGTCGCCGCGCGCCGGTGCAGCGCACATGCCCGGCCAGGTCGAGCCGGTGCTCAATGCCCTGGTAGCCGGCTTGCGCCAACCACTGGGCCACCGCATCGCCCTGGTCCCAGCCGTGCTCCAGCAGCAGCCCGCCTTGGGGCATCAGGTGCCCGGCCGCCTGCGACACGATTTCGCGTATGTCATCCAGCCCATCGGCACCACTGGCCAGGGCCTGCAGCGGCTCGTGGGTCAGTGCCGCCAGGTGCGGGTCGTCGGCTCGGATGTAAGGCGGGTTGCTGACGATCAGGTGAAAGCGCGGCGGGGCTGGGCCGTCGGCCGGCCAGTCGCGCAGCCAGTGCCCGCGCCGAAAACGGACCGGCAGGTGCAGCCGCTCGGCGTTGGCTTGGGCCACGGCCAGGGCGTCGGTGCTCGCGTCCACCGCCCACACCTGCGCGTCGGGACGGCGGTGTTGCAGTGCCAGGGCGATGGCGCCGCTGCCGGTGCCCAGGTCCAGCACGTTGGGGGCGGTTTGATCGGCCAGCCAGTCCAGCGCCCAATCCACCAGCGTTTCGGTGTCGGGGCGCGGGTCCAGCACGCGGGCATCCACCTGCAGGGTGAGGCCATGAAATTCGCGCTGCCCCACCAGGTAGGCCACCGGTTCTCCGGTCAGGCGGCGCTGGCACAGGTGCTCGTACCGGTCGCTCGCCTCGGTGCTCAGGGCGTCGGCGTCGTGGCCGATCAACCAGGCGCGGTCGTGCCGTGCGTGGCCCAGGCTGTGCAGCAGCAGCAATTCGGCGTCCAGCCGGTCCAGACCCGCCTGGCGGGCGCGCTGCAAGGCGTCCCGCACCGTGGCGGGTGGGGTGAGGTGGGTCATGCCAGCGTGCCGTCGCCGACCTGGTCTTCCAGCTCGGCCAGCAATTCGGCGCCGCGCGCCACCTGCAGCGCATGCACGATTTCACCCAGGTCGCCTTCCATCACCAAGGCCAGCTTGTACAGCGTGAGGTTGATGCGGTGGTCGGTGAGGCGGCCTTGCGGGAAGTTGTAGGTGC
>CAZSZN010000315.1:0-1959 GCA_964610405.1 uncultured Macromonas sp.
TCCTGTCGCGCCAGGTGGCGGTGATCCGCGGCCAGGCGCTGATCATCAACCTGCCGGGCCAGCCTAAGAGCATTGCCGAAACGCTGGAGGGCCTGAAAGACGCCGAGGGCCAAACGCTGGTGCCCGGCATTTTTGCCGCCGTGCCGTATTGCATCGACCTGATTGGCGGGCCTTACCTGGAAGCGGACGACGCGGTGTGCCAGGTGTTCCGCCCGAAAAACGCGATCCGACCACCGGCCCAGGGTTGAAAGCGGGGCGGCCGGTCCGTCACGGGCTGGCGCGTTCGCGCACCCGGCCCAGCAGTTGCGACAGCGTTTCGTCGTGCGCCATCGGGGCCACCGCTTGACGCAGGTAAGGCGCCACAAAGCGCGCCAAGGCATCGGCCTTGGTCGGGCCTGGCGCCAACAGGTGGATGCCTTCGTCCGAAGCAATCAAGTAGGTGGGGAAGGTCGTGATGTCCAGATCGCCCAACAGGTCGTCGTGGTCTTCGATGTCGAGCCAAACCCACCGGGCGTCGGGCAACAGGCTCGGCATCTGGTCGAAGTCGGGCTTCATGCCCCGGCACACATGGCACCAATCGGCGCACAGGCCGATCACCCAATACCCACCGCTGGCCATCGTCACTTGCCCACCAGGTCGTTGAATTTCTTCAACTCAAAGTGCTCCACCTTGGCGGCATCGGGCGGCAAACCCGGCGCTTTGGCACACGACAGCTTTTCAATCGCCTGCCACAGCAGCGCGATCTGGTGCTCGTGGCCGGCGGCGTTGTCAATCAAACCGCGCATGGCTTGCGACAGCGGATCGTCGTCCTGGGTGATGCCGTAGGCCGAGAATTTTTGCGGCGACTCGCTCACATCGGCGCTTTCGCCGCGCTTGCTGGGGATGATGCGCGCCGGGATGCCCACCGCCGTGGCCCCTGCGGGCACGGGCTTGATCACCACCGCGTTGCTGCCGATCTTGGCACCGTCGCCCACCTCGAAGCCGCCCAGCACTTTGGCGCCCGCGCTCACCACCACGTCCTTGCCCAGCGTGGGATGGCGCTTGGCCCCTTTGTACAAAGACGTGCCGCCCAGCGTCACGCCCTGGTAGATGGTGCAGCCGTCGCCGATTTCGGCGGTTTCACCGACCACCACGCCCATCGCATGGTCGAAAAAGACGCGGTTGCCCACCTTGGCGCCGGGATGGATTTCGATGCCGGTCAGCCACCGCGCGATGTGCGAAATGAAACGCCCCATCCACTTGAAGCCGTGCACCCAGCACCAGTGCGCCGGCCGGTGCAGCAACACAGCGTGCAGTCCGGGGTAACAGGTCAGCACCTCCCAGCGGGACCGCGCGGCCGGATCGCGCTCCAGAATGCAATTGATGTCGGATTTGAGGCGTTCAAACATAGGGATTGCTTTGTGGCCCCAAGTCTAGCGCTTCGCGCGCTCGGCCACGCGCTGCATGGCGCGCGCCACCCCGCGCAAAATGTGGACTTCCGCCTCAGTGGGCTGGGCGCGGTTGAGCAACTGGTTCAAGCGCGGCATCAGCTTTTTGGGCGCAGCAGGATCGAGGAAATCGACCGCCACCAACGCCTGCTCCCAGTGGGCCAGCAGGCCCGTCAGGGCCTGGGCGTCTGCGGGTTGGTCGGTGCCCGAAGGCGGGGCAGCCGGCGGCTGACTCTGCCCAAAGCCGCCCAGCGCCTGGCGCCACTCGTAGGCCAGCAACTGCACCGCTGCCGCCAGGTTGAGCGAGCCGTAGTCCGGCGCGGTGGGGATGCTCAGGCACACGTGGCAGCGGTAGACGTCCTCGTTGCGCATGCCGTAGCGTTCGGAGCCGAACAGGAATGCCACCCCGCGCTCGCTCAGCCCATCTGGCTGGTGCAGCAAGGTGGCCAAATGCTCGCGCGGCGCGCGGGTCGGCGGGCCAAAGTCGCGCGGCGTCATGGCGGTGGCGCACAGGTGGGTCACGCCCTCCAGG
>CAZSZN010000316.1:0-1951 GCA_964610405.1 uncultured Macromonas sp.
ATCGGTGCGCACCGATGACAGGGCACCGCCGTAGCGCCCGATGGGCGTGCGCAGGCCGTCACAGAGGTAGGCGTTCATGCTCACAGGCCCAGCACGCGCTCGGCGTTGCCGTGCATGATTTTCTCCATCACCTCGGGCTTGTACCCAAGCTCGTCCCACTCGCGCAGGATGCGTTCGTAGGGCAGGCTGGGGTAGTCGCTGCCGAACATGATCTTGTCCTGCAGGCGGCCGCGGATGTCGACCTTGAGGTTGCCCGGGAAGTGCTTGGGCGCCCAGCCCGACATCTCCCAGTACACATTGCCCTTGTGCAGCGCGACGGCCGTGGTCTCGTCGACCCAGGGCCAGCCAGGGTGCGCCATGATGATCTTCAGCTGAGGGAAGTCTGCCGCGAGCTGGTCGATGTGTTTGGGGTGGGCGTGGCGCACCAGCGCGCCGTTGCCGCCGGGCATGCCGGCGCCCATGCCGGTGGTGCCCACGTCGATCATCACCGCCGCGCCCATGGCGTTGATCTCCTCGAACAGCGGGTAGTAGCGCCGGTCGCTGACGGCGAAGTGCTGCATGATGGGGTGGAAGTGGAAGCCGATGAAGCCCAGCTCCTTGATCGCCTTGCGGGCCTGGATCATCGCGATCTCGCCCTTGGCCGGCTCCACCGCGCCCCAGCACTGGATCACGCGCTGCGGGTTCCGCTTCCACATGCCGTGCACGTATTCGTTGGTGCAGGGCGGCGCGGCGACGGTGGTCTCCAGGTCGAGCGCCACCAGGCAGGCTTCGACGCCGGCGTCGGTGAATTCGGCGATCACGTCTTCTTCGCGCTTGCCCACCCAGTCGCGCTTCCAGTAGCGGGCCAGTTCGGCCGGGTAGGGGCCTTGTGATTCGATCCAGGTGGGGGTGCCGGGGTAGCAGTGCAGGTCGATGATGCGCATGGTGTGTCTCTTGTTGTGTGGGTTCAGTGGGCGGCAGCGGCCTGCTCGTCCTGCAGCTTCTTGGCGACCAGTTCGCCCAGGGCCTTCTTGGACACCTTGCCGAAGGTGGACACCGGGAAGTCGGGCAACACTTCCAGCCGCTCGGGCAGCTTGAACTTGGCAATTTCCTTGGTCAGCAGGAAACCGACCAGTTCCTTGAGGTGCAGCTTCTGGCCCGGCTTGAGGATCACGAAGGCGCACATCTTTTCGCCCATGGCTGCGTCGGGCATGGGCACGCAGGCCACGTTCTGCACCGCGGGGTGCATGAGGATCAGGTTCTCCACTTCTTCGGCGCTGATCTTTTCGCCACCGCGGTTGATCAGGTCTTTCTTGCGGCCCTCGACGATGTAGTTGCCGCTGGGGTGCTTGCGCATCAGGTCGCCGGAGCGGTAGAAGCCCTCGGGCGTGAACTGGCGCGCGTTGTATTCGGGCACGCCGTAGTAGCCGCGCAGCGTGTAGGGGCCGCGCACGGTGAACTCGCCCACCTCGCCGTCGGGCACCTCGCGGCCTTCGTCGTCGAGCAGCAGCACCTCGTCGTCTGGGCAGACCGGGCGGCCGCAGGTCTCCAGCTTCACTTCCTCGGGGTCGCTGGCGCGCACGAACATCAGCGTGCCTTCGGACATGCCGAAGTTCTCCTGCACGAACACGCCAGGAATCAGTGCGCGGGTTTTCGCGCGCACCTCGGGCTGCATGCGTTGGCCGCCGCTCTGGATCAGCTTGAGGCTGGACAGGTTGAAGTTCTCCACCGCTGGGTCGTTGATCAGGCGGATCAGCAGCGCGGGCACGACCTTGAGGTGGGTGACCTTGTGCTTTTCGATCAGCGCGAACATCTCGACCGGCTTGGTGTTGCTGTGCAGCACCACCTTGGCACCCTTGAACAGAAAGCCCTGGATGCCCGGGCAAGCCAGCGGCAGGTTGTGCGCAATCGGCAGCACCAGCAGCAGCACCGAGTCGGGCGTGATCTCGCACACCTCGGCAGCCACCTTGGA
>CAZSZN010000317.1:0-1940 GCA_964610405.1 uncultured Macromonas sp.
CAGTGCAGGTTCTTGGGCAGCGGCAGCCAGTTGGGCGCCACCATGTACTTGTTGGAGTGGTAGAACCCGCCGCCGTGGACCGCCCACATCTCCCCGTCCACGCCCTTTTTCTTCAGGTCATCGTGCGTCGGCGGCGACAGGCTGTTGTCCAGCATGACGAAATAGAACGACGCGCCGATCCAGGCGATCGCCGTGATGACGTGAACCCAGCGCAACAACAGGTTCACCCAATCGAGCCAATAGGCGTCCATACTCTCACCCCTCAAACCATACGATGCAGGCACAGCAAGGGCTGTGCCAACACCTCACCACGGCGGGCTCTGTGAGGAGTGAACGTCGCGACCGGTTCGGGCATCTTCAAGCAGGTGGGCGGACCGGGCTCCGCGGCGACGTGAATAAAGTGTATACAAATACGAATACACCCGTGCTGGTGGTTTCCCTAGGTTTCAGGAACCGCGGTAGGTGGAATAGGCCCACGGGCTGACCAACAGCGGCACATGGTAATGCCCCGCCGCGTCGGCGATGCCGAAGTCGATCGGCACCTCGTCCACAAAGGCCGGTTCGGGCAAGGCCACGCCGCGCCCCCGGAAATAGGCCGCCACCGCAAAGGTGAGGCGGTACCGCCCCACCGCCATGGTGCTGGCGTCCAGCAGGGGGCCGCCGTCGTTGCGGCCGTCGTGGTTGAGCACGATGTCCTTGATCGTGTCGTAGGCGCTGCCGTTCCAGCGTTGCAGCGTCACCCGCATGCCGGCGGCAGGGCAGCCATTCATCGTGTCCAGAACGTGGGTACTGAGGTGGCCCATGGTGCGATCTCCTGAAGGTTGAAAGACAGGGTTTACAGATGCCTTTATTTTTGTATACACTTTAGCACACACTTTTCAAATCAGCGACCCCTCCATGCCGCGCAAACCTGCCCCCACGCCCCCGCTGGCCGCGCCGCCCCAGCCGGTGGCCGCTTCGCGCGCCCGGGGAGCCGCAGGCCGCCAAGTGGCCCGCGCAGCGGCCGAACCGGCGGACGCCACCCAACGCATCGTGGAGTCGATCACGCTGGCCATCGTGGAGCGCCGCCTGATGCCGGGCACCAAGCTGGCCGAGCAGAAAATTGCCGACCTGTTCCAGGTGTCGCGCACCATCGTGCGGCAGGCGCTGCACCAGTTGTCGCGCCACCGGCTGGTCACGCTGGAGCCGGCACGGGGCGCGTTCGTGGCCACGCCCAGCGTGCAAGAAGCGCACCAGGTGTTCCAGGTGCGCACCATGCTGGAAACCGCCCTGGTGCGGCAACTGTGCCAGACCATCACCCCCGCGCAGGTGGCCACGCTGCGCCAACACCTGCGCGAGGAGCGCGATGCCGTGGCCCGCACCGACGTGACGGGCCGCACCCGCTTGCTGGCCGACTTTCACGTGGTGCTGGCGCGCCTGCTGGGCAACGAGGTGCTGGCCGACCTGCTGGCCGATCTGCTCAGCCGCTCGTCGCTGATCGCGCTGATGTACCAGTCCGCACACTCGGCCGAGCATTCGCAGACCGAACACGAACACATCGTTGACGCACTGGAGCGCCGCGATGTGCGCACCGCCGTGCGCCTGATGGAGCACCACATCACGAATGTGGAACGCAACCTGCGGCTGAGCCCGCACACCACCGACCTGGGCGCCGCGCTGCGCCCTTTCATTGCCGAGCAACCCGTCTGAAAGCCCTGACATGAGCCTACCCACCCGCTACCCGCGCGACCTGTATGGTCACGGCCCCAACCCGCCCCACGCCCAATGGCCCGGCCGCGCCCGGGTGGCGGTGCAGTTCGTGCTGAACTACGAGGAAGGCGGCGAGAACTCGGTGCTGCACGGCGACGCCGGCAGCGAGCAGTTCCTGTCGGAGATGGCCAACCCAGCCAGCTATCCGGCGCGCCACCTCAGCATGGAGAGCATCTACGAGTACGGCTCGC
>CAZSZN010000318.1:0-1907 GCA_964610405.1 uncultured Macromonas sp.
CCACATGGGCACTCAGAAAACGTCAAAGAAGCCAGGCTTGAGCATGGAGACAGAAGTCATCACCGCCACCGTGTCGGATGCCGAGATGTACGGGCGCATCGTCTCGGCGGTGCTCGATCACCGCCTGATGCCGGGCACCAAGCTGGTGGAGGACCGGCTGGCGGAGGCCTTTGGTGTGTCGCGCACGCGCATCCGGCCGGTGCTGGTCAGGCTTGCCAACGAAAGTTTGGTCACGATGATCCCCAACCGGGGGGCTTTCATTGCCGAGCCCACGCCGCAGGAGGCGCAGGAGGTGTTCGAGGCGCGCCGCCTGATTGAGCCCACCCTGGTGGAGCGTTTCCTGGAGCGTGCCAGTGACGCGGACATCGCGAGTTTGCGCGAGTTGATCGACGCGGAGGAGGCCGCTCGGGCGCAAGGGGAACAGCAGCGCGCCATTCGGCTGTCCGGCGAGTTTCACCTGCGCATTGCCGAGGTGTCGGGCCAGGCCACACTGGGGCGTATTTTGCGCGAGCTGGTGTCGCGCACCTCGCTCATCTTGATGACTTACGGGCCGGTGGGCAACGTGCAGCGCCAGCATGCTGCCGCCTGTGGTTGCGACGAACACCGTGCGCTCATCCAGGCCATACGCCTGCGCGCCACGCCAGAGGCCACGCGGTTGATGCGTGAGCACCTGCTGCGCATTGAGGCCGGATTGGTGTTCCCCGACAGCGTCGGCAGCGCGGGTGACCTGGCCGACATTTTGCGCCTGTGAGTCCGGCATGACGCGGCGCTTACTCATCATCAACCCCAACACCTCGGCCGACATCACTGCCGCGGTGGCGGACCTGGTGACCCAGGCCGGTCCGCCGGACGTGACGGTGCAGGCGGTGACCGCGCGTTTCGGTGCGCCCTACATTGCCTGTGAAGCCAGCTACGCCGTGGCCGCGCACGCCACGCTGGATGCATGGCGTCATGCCACGCAGGGGCAGGCCACCGTGCCGGACGGCATCGTCATCGGCTGCTTTGGTGACCCGGGGCTGCACGCTCTGCGCGAACTGGCCGATTGCCCGGTAACCAGCTTGGCAGAGGCTGCGGTGGCCGAAGCCGCGCGCCATGGCCGCTGCGCCATCGTCACCGGCGGACATGCCTGGAAACCCATGCTGCAGCGTCTGCTGCCATTTTTGGCCGGAGGGCAGCACGTGCAGGACATTGAGACGGTGGAACTCAGTGGTGCACAGCTGCGGGCTGACCCGGTGGCTGCGCAGGATGTGCTGGTGGCCGCTTGTCAGCGGGTACTGGCGCGCCAGCCGCTGGAAGCCATCGTGATGGGCGGCGCAGGTTTGGCGGGCATGGCGACTGCCCTACAGCCGCGCGTACCCGTGCCACTGATCGACAGCGTGGCAGCGGCCGCCTATGGGATCTGGCAGGCTGTACCTTCAGCGGCTCAGGGTTGTCCACCTTGGTTGGGTCACAAAGTCGTCTCCTGACTTCGACCGTTGGCTGGAACGCCGGCGACTCCCTCGACTTGCTTGCACCCAACTGGTGCAGGCAGAATCTCGCCACCCTACAACCTTCGAGGAGTGAGCACCCCATGTTCCAGTGGACAGAAAAATCCGACGCGGCGCTGCAGGCGGGCGGCGTCATCGGGCCCGACGAGCGTTTGCCCTGGCCGCAAACGGCGGTGATGGGCGTGCAGCACCTGATCGCCATGTTCGGCGCCACCGTGCTGGCCCCCATCCTGATGGGCTTTGACGCCAACGTGGCCATTTTGATGAGCGGCATTGGCACCTTGATCTTCTTCGTGATGACGGGCGGCAAGGTGCCCAGCTACCTGGGCTCCAGCTTTGCGTTCATTGGCGTGGTGATCGCGGCCAGCGGTTACGCGGGGCAGGGGCCCAATGCCAACATCGGCGTCGCGCTGGGCGGCA
>CAZSZN010000319.1:0-1897 GCA_964610405.1 uncultured Macromonas sp.
CGGCGCGCGCCTTGTGTTCGGTTTCCTTCCACTCCAGCTCGGGCACCGAGTCGGCGACCACGCCGGCGGCCGCCTGCACGTGCAGCAGCCCATCCTTGACCACGCCAGTGCGGATGGCGATGGCTACGTCCATGTCGCCCGCGTAGCTGAGGTAGCCACAGGCACCGCCATAGACGCCGCGCTTGACGGGCTCCAGCTGGTCAATCAGCTCCATGGCGTGGACCTTGGGCGCGCCGCTGAGCGGGCCGGCCGGGAAGGCGGCGCGCAGCACGTCCATGCTGGTCAGGCCGGGCTTGAGCAGACCCTCGACGTTGCTGACGATGTGCATCACGTGGCTGTAGCGCTCGGTGGCAAAGGCCTCGGTGACTTTGACGCTGCCGGTTTGTGCAATGCGTCCGATGTCGTTGCGCGCCAGGTCGATCAGCATGACGTGCTCGGCCCGCTCTTTCGGGTCGGCCAGCAGGTCTTTTTCGGCAGCCAGATCGGCCTCGGGTGTGGCGCCGCGCGGGCGGGTGCCAGCCAGCGGGCGGATCGTCACCTTGGTGCCCTCAGCGGTGCGCTCTTGCCGCACCAGAATTTCGGGCGAGGAACCCACCACCTGCGCATCGTCCAGGTGGTAGTAGTACATGTAGGGGCTGGGGTTGAGCGTGCGCAACGCGCGGTACAGGCTGACCGGGCTTTGTGCATAGGGCTTGCTGATGCGCTGGCCCATCACGATCTGCATGAAATCGCCCGCCTGGATCAAGCCCTTGGCGCGCTCGACCGCTTGCAGGAAATCGGCCTTGGCGTAACCGCGCTGCTCGGCCTGATGCGGCATGGCGTGAACCTCGGGGACCTGCACCGGCACGCGCAGGCGGGCCTTCAGCTCGCTCAGGCGGGCCTGGGCGCGCTCGTAGGCATCGGGCTCGGCCGGGTCGGCGTAGACCATCAAATGCAGCTTGCCGCTGAGGTTGTCAATGACCGCCAGCTCCTCGCAATGCAGCAGGTGAATGTCCGGCATGCCGATGGTGTCGGGCGGGCAGGTGGTTTCGAGTTTTTTCTCGATGTGGCGCACCGTGTCGTAGCCAAAGTAACCCGCCAAGCCCCCGCAAAAACGCGGCATGCCCGGCCGCAGCGCGACCTTGAAGCGGCGCTGGTAAGCCTCGATGAATTCCAGCGGGTTGCCGGCCACGGCTTCCACCACCTGACCGTCGCGCACAACGTCGGTGCGGGCCTGGGCGCCAAAGCCGGTGGCCTTGAGCGCCACCCGGGCCGGCAAGCCAATGAAGCTGTAGCGACCGAAACGCTCACCACCCACGACCGACTCCAGCAGGAAGCTGTTGCGGCCGCCATCTTGGGCGTGGGCCAGTTTCAGGTACAGGGACAGCGGCGTTTCGAGGTCGGCGAACGCTTCAGCGGTCAGCGGAATGCGGTTGTAGCCCTGGCCAGCCAGGTCGAGAAATTCGGTTTCAGTGATCAATGGAGCCTCCTGGTGCTCGCACCCCGCTGGGGACGGGGCGTTTCATCCTGTGCATGCTCCCCAAGGGGCGGGGAGCGCGAGGCGCGGCCAAGGGGGCCGCGCAGCGGGATCAACCCGCGGGGGTCAGCGCGCAGTCTTTGGCTTACGCCAGGGCCAAGCCTCCCGGCCGCATTGCGAGGCCAGGCGAGCTGTGGAAGTGCCGCTTTGGATGAACATGCGACAAGTGTAGCAAACGTCTATGATGCCCGGTTGCCTTGTCATTGCTCCACGCCACCGTGACTGCCCCCCTGACCACCGCCGCCGAACCCCTGGCCCCTGCCGAAGGCGCCTACCTGCGCGACGCCTGGCGCCAGCCCATGCTCAGCGTGCGCGGCGCGCGCACCCACAACCTCAAGAACATCGACCTCGACATCCCCAAGCACGCGCTGGTGGTGATCA
>CAZSZN010000320.1:0-1893 GCA_964610405.1 uncultured Macromonas sp.
GATCAGGATCATCACGATCGACAGCGTCTTGACCGTGCGGTGCACCAGCTTGGGCGTCTCGGACCAGCGGTAGTCGCGGTAGATGAACATGGTGACGAAGAAGGCCCACAGCACCGCGACGGAGGCCGACTCGGTGGGCGTGAACACACCGCTGAGGATGCCGCCGAGGATGATGACCATGGTCATCAGGCCCCACAGCGCATCGGCGCAGATCTTCAGCGCCTGGCGCATCGGAATCACTTCGCCCTTGGGGTAGTTGCGCTTGCGGGCCATGAACAGGCACATGATGGCCAGCGTCAGCCCCAGCAACAGGCCCGGCAGCACACCGGCAATGAACAGCGCGGCGATGGACACCGTGCCGCCGGCCGCCAGCGAGTAGATGACCGCGTTGTGGCTGGGCGGGATCAGAATGGCTTGTACCGAACCACTGACCGTGACGGCGGTGGCGAAGTCGCGCGGGTAGCCCTTCTTCTCCATCTCGGGGATCAGCACCGAGCCGACCGACGCCGTGTCGGCCATGGACGAGCCGGAGATGGCGCCGAAGAAGGTGGAGGCCAGGATGTTCACCAGCGACAGGCCGCCGCGGATGAAGCCCACCAGCACGTTGGCGAACGCCACCAGGCGCCGCGCCATGCCGCCTTCGGCCATGATGGCACCGGCCAGCACGAAGAACGGAATGGCCAGCAGCGAGAACTTGTTGACGCCGTTGGCGATGGCGATCATCACCGCGTCCAGCGGGATGTCGATCCACCAGGCACCGATGAGCGCGGCCATGCCCATGGCGTAGGCCACGGGGGTACCGATGAGGATGAGCAGGAAAAAACTGCCGAGCAGGACCCAGGCTTCCATCACGCAGCTCCTTGTGCGTCCGCGGCGGCGGTTTCGTGGTCAAAGGTGACGACGGCGCGGTGACGCTGGTCGCCCAGGAAAATGTGTTCCAGCACGAACAGCGCGGTCACCGCACCGCCCAGGGGCACCGGCGTGTAGGTGAAGCCCACCGGCATCCACGGCAGTTCGGGGATGGACTGGCCCCAGGTGCCGATGCACAGCTGCACGCCAAACCAGAGCATGAACAGGCTGATGAGCAGCATCAGCACATGCACCACGGCGCGCAGCGGGCGCTGCCACTCGGCGGGCAGGCGCTGGGTGATCATCTCGACGGCGATGTGGCCCCCGGCGCGGTAGCTGCACGCGGCGCCCAGGAAGGTGAACACCACCATCAACAGAATGGAAATCGGCTCGGGCCACTGCGCCCCCGTGCCCAGCACGTAGCGCGAGAAGATGCCCCAAGGAATGAAAAGCGACATGAAAAAGATGCACGCCCCCGCAACCCAGATGCAGGTCAGGTAGACCAGATCCAGAAAGCGGGACACAGGGTGTCCGGCAGATGATGGGTGGTGACTCATGAGAGCCTCGGAAAAAGGGAGACGGGGAGAAAGAGAAGACACGGTGGAGCGAACGTCCAGCACACACCGAGGGACCGGCTTCGCCGGGCCTCAGGTGTGGTCCCCCCTCTGGGGGGAAGCCGCGAAGCGGCGCTGGGGGTTACTTCACCGCCGCGATGCGGTTCATCAGATCCACATGCTTGGCGCCGTACTTGGCGCGCACCGGCGCGGTGGCGTCAAAGAAAGGCTTGTTGTCGATGTTGATGAACTCGACGCCGGCGGCCTTGAGCTTGGCGCTGTACTCGGCCACGCTCTTGTCCCAAATCTGACGCTGCTCCAGCTGCGCTTCACGCGCCAGCTTCTTCACCAGCGCCTGGTCGGCCGGGGTCAGTTTGTCCCAGGCCACCTTGGACATCACCAGGATCTCGGGAATGATCAGGTGGTTGGTCTGGGTGTAGTACTTGGCCGGGGTGTTGTAGTGGTTGGCGGTGAAGTAGCTCGGCGGGTT
>CAZSZN010000321.1:0-1869 GCA_964610405.1 uncultured Macromonas sp.
CTTGGGCGTCAAAGTCCGTCACAGGGAAGGACAGCAGGCCGGAGGACATGACTTGCTTCAGATCTGCAGGGGTGTAGTGCATGGTGGGCGCTTTCGTTTGGGTGTGTCGGGCCATCATTTGTCGTGTGATGTCAGACAACTAAAGATGTGCAAATGGTAGCGGTACCAAATGGCGTCGTCAACACCAAAGACCTAGGGATTACCCTAGATGTTGTTCAGGCGCTGTCGCGCTCGGTGATGGAAAAGCCCACGTCCACCACCCGTTCGCCGGTGGGGCGGCCCTCGGCGCGGGCCATCAGGTAATCGGCCGCGAGCTGGCCGATGCGGCTGCCGTTGATGTGCACCGACGTGATGGACGGCACCGTGTCCGCCACGAAGGCAAAGTCACCGAAGCCCACCACCGCCACGTCGTCGGGCACGCGGCGGCCCTGGCACTGGGCCTCGGTGACCGCGCCCATGGCCAGCAGGTCGGAACTGCAGAACACCGCGTCCAGGTCGGGGTGGTCGACCAACAAGCGGGCCAGGCCGGTGCGGCCGCTGTGCAGGGTTCGGCTGTCGCCGACGTCCACCACCGCCACCGGGGGCAGGCCCGCCGCCTGGGCCTGGGCCGCAAAACTGCGGGCACGGCGCAAGGCGCGTTCGTCGTGGGCGGTGATCAACCCCAGGCGCTGCCGGCCACGCGTGCGCAGGTAGTCGCACACCTGCTGGCCGATGGCCGCGTGCGAAAAACCCACCGCCATGTCGATCGGGTCGTCGCTCAAATCCCAGGTCTCCACCACCGGGATGCCCGAGGCCAGCAGCCGCTGCCGGGCCTCGGGGGCGTGCACCACACCGGTCACCACAATGCCGTCAGGCCGGCGGCCGATGATGGCTTCGAGCAGCGCGTCCTCGCGCTCGGTGGCGTAGCCGGTCTGGCCCAGCATGAGCTGGTAGCCGCGCGCAAACAGCGCGTCGTTGAGGGTTTGCACCGTGTCCAGAAACACCGACACCGCCAGGTTGGGCACCACCGCCGCCACCATGCGGCTTTTGGCCGAGGCCAACCCGCCCGCCAGTAAATTGGGCACGTAGCCGGTCTGGCGCACCGCCTGCAGCACCCGTTCGCGCACCTCGGGCGACACCTGCTGCGGCGTGTTGATGACCCGGGACGCGGTGATGGGCGCCACGCCCGCCAGTTCGGCCACTTGGCGCAGCGTGACCGCGCCGGTGCCACGGCGGCCTTTGCGTAACGGGGGGACGCTGGAACTCATGGCTAGAGGCGTAAAAGAAGGGGCTCCATCTTAGCGGCCCGCCAGCATCGACCTTTCAGCCCCTCAAGTCCGCGATGCTTCGCTGTGCAACCAGGACAAAAACGCCTCCACCGCGGGTCGCTTGGCATGCCGGGGCGGGTACACCGCGAAGTGCGCCTTGACGCGGACGGCCATCTTCAAGCCAAACGGTGCTTTGAGCTTGCCTTCGGCCAGATGCCCACCCGCGTTCACCGCGCTCTCCAGCGCCACCCCCAAGCCCTGCGTCGCGGCGTCCAGCGACATTTGGGCGCGGGCGCGCTGCCCACGCTGCACGACCGCTGCGGCATCAGCACCGAGGTGCTGACGCAGCGGATCAAGGGCTGGTTGGGTTGAGGGTGGCAATCACCACGAGGAGGTTTCATTTCCTGACGTTCAAGTAACAAGGACAATCATTCGAATTCACGGAACGATCCATGATCACGTTTAAAGAAATCGAAGCCTTCTACTGGACCGCCGCATTGGGCAGCTTCAACGGTGCAGCGGTGAAGCTGCACATCACCCAATCCTCTTTATCGAAACGGGTTGCCGAGCTAGGGCCTGTTAACACATTCTGAGTCCATCTGCGACGAGCACGAAGCTGATG
>CAZSZN010000322.1:0-1869 GCA_964610405.1 uncultured Macromonas sp.
TTTTGTGCACCTGGGTTCGTGGGAGCCGGCCGCGTTCTCCATCGACCGCTCGTTCCAGTTGCTGTTCATGGTCATCATCGGCGGCATGGGCTCCATCATGGGCAGCTTCTTCGGCGCCGCCTTCATCGTGGTGCTGCCCATCTTCCTGAACCAGTTCCTGCCCTGGGCTGGCGACCTGTTGGGCATGACGGTGTCCACCGCCATGGTGTCGCACGCCGAATTCATGATCTTTGGCGCGCTCATCGTCTGGTTCCTGATCGCCGAGCCGCACGGCCTGGCCAAGCTGTGGAGCATCGGCAAGCAGAAGCTGCGCCTGTGGCCCTTCCCGCATTGAGTTTTCCCTGCCAGGGCGCCCTGACGACACCCAGGGCCGCCCCGGCTTCATGTGCTTCAAGACCGGTGTTCACTGCAATAGGAGACAAACCATGACATTCCGACAGATCGCCTTGAGCGCGGCCCTGACCGCCGCTGCACTGACGGGCACGCTGGTCACCTCGGTGGCCCACGCACAGCAAAAGGTGCAGTTCTTCCCCAGCCTGACCGGCCGCACCGGCCCGGTGGCGCCCAACGCCACCCCGTTCGCCAACGGCTACGCCGACTACATGAAGCTGGTCAACGCGCGCGGCGGCATCAACGGCGTGATGACCCTGGTGGAAGAGTGCGAAACGGCCTACGCCACCGACCGCGGCGTGGAGTGCTATGAACGCCTGAAGGGCAAACACGGCGGCGCCACGGTGTTCCAGCCGCTGTCCACCGGCATCACCTTCGCGCTGACCGAAAAAATCCCGACCGACAAGATCCCGATGATCACCTCCGGCTACGGCCGCAGCGACTCCGCCGATGGCGGCGTGTTCAAGTGGAACTTCCCGCTGATCGGCCACTACTGGGTGGCGGGCGACACGGTGCTGCAGCACATCGCCAAGAAGGAAGGCGGCTGGGACAAGCTCAAGGGCAAGAAGATTGCCGTGGGCTACCACGACAGCCCGTTCGGCAAAGAGCTGCTGCCCATCCTGCAGGAACGCGCCGCCACGCACGGCTTCCAGCTGCAGTTGCTGCCCATCCCGGCGCCGGGCGTGGAGCAAAAGGCCATCTGGCTGCAAGTGCGCCAGCAGCGGCCTGACTTTGTGATCCTGCAAACCTGGGGCGTGATGACGGCCACCGCGATCCGCGAAGCGATCGCCGTGGGCTACCCACGCGAGAAGATGTTCGGCACCTGGTGGTCCGGCGCGGAACCGGACCTGAAGGACATTGGCGCCGGCGCCAAGGGCTACAGCGCGGTGATGATGCAGCACGGCGCCGAGCCGCAGTCGGACGTGGTGAAAGAAATCCTGGCCAAGGTGCACGACAAAGGCCAGGGCACCGGCCCGCGCGACGAAGTGGGCCAGGTGCTGTACATGCGCGGCGTGGTAGGCGCGCTGCTGGCGGTGGAAGGCGCCCGTGCCGCACAAGAGAAATACGGCAAAGGCAAGCCGGTCACGCCGGAGCAAGCGCGCTGGGGTTACGAGAACCTGAACCTGACCCAGGCCAAACTCGACGCCCAGGGCTTCAAGGGCGTGCTGCGCCCGATCTCCACCTCGTGCGCGGACCACATGGGCTCCGCCTGGACCCGCGTGCACACCTGGGACGGCGCCAAGTTCACCTGGGCGTCCGACTGGCTGCAGGCCGATGAACAGATCATCAAACCGATGGTCAAGGCCTCGGCCGACAAGTACGCGGCCGAGAAGAAGCTGACCCGCCGCACGCCGCAGGACTGCCAGTCCTGATCCCCGCTGCGCTGGCCGCCCCCACCACCCGGGGCGGCCAGCCGGTACCGCACATCCAGAGGTAGCGCCCATGAGCAGTCCCCCCATCGTTCTCAACGTCAACGGC
>CAZSZN010000323.1:0-1848 GCA_964610405.1 uncultured Macromonas sp.
CCGCCATCCTGCAGCACGTGCACAGCAACTACGAAATCGACATCTTCGACGCGCTCATCAAGGCTGCTGCCCGCGAAACCGGCTGCGCCGACCTGGCCAACCCCTCGCTGAAGGTGATTGCCGACCACATCCGCGCCACCTCGTTCCTGATCAGCGACGGCGTGATCCCGTCGAACGAAGGCCGGGGCTATGTGCAGCGCCGCATCGTGCGCCGCGCCATCCGCCACGGCTACAAGCTGGGCCGCAAGGCACCGTTCTTCCACAAGCTGGTGCCCGACCTGGTGGCGTTGATGGGCGAGGCCTACCCCAACCTGGCCGCCAACGCGCAGCGCATCACCGAGGTGCTCAAGGCCGAGGAAGAGCGGTTCTACGAAACGCTGGAAAACGGCATGGAAATCCTCGATGCCGCCCTGGCCGATGGTGCGAAAGTGCTGCCTGGCGATGTGGCCTTCAAGCTGCACGACACCTACGGCTTCCCGCTGGACCTGAGTGCCGACGTGTGCCGCGAGCGCGGCCTGAGCGTGGACGAAGCCGGTTTCAAAGAAGCCATGGAAAAGCAGAAGGCCCAGGCCCGCGCCGCTGGCAAGTTCAAGATGGACAAGGCGCTGGACTACACCGGCGCCGGCAACACCTTCGTGGGCTACGAGCAATTGCAGGCCAGCGCCAAAGTGGTGGCGCTGTACCTGAATGGCACCCCGGTGGCCGAACTGAAGGTGGGTCAACAGGGCGTTGTGGTGCTGGACACCACGCCGTTTTACGCCGAGAGCGGTGGTCAGGTCGGTGACGAAGGCGTCATCACCAGCGGCTCCGCCGAGTTCGTGGTTGGCGACACACAGAAAATCAAGGCCGATGTGTTCGGTCACCACGGCTCGGTGGCCCAAGGCACGCTGGCGGTGGGCGACACCGTGACCGCGTCGGTCAACCTGGAGCTGCGCGCCGCCACGGTGCGCAACCACAGTGCCACCCACCTGATGCACAAGGCCCTGCGCGAAGTGCTGGGCACCCACGTGCAGCAGAAGGGCTCGCTGGTCAACGCCGAGCGCACCCGCTTCGACTTCGCGCACAACGCGCCCGTGACCGATGCGCAAATCCGCCAGATCGAGGCCATCGTGAACGCCGAAGTGCTGGCCAACGCAGTGGCCAAGGCCGAGCTGATGGACATCGAAAGCGCCCAGAAAACCGGTGCCATGATGCTGTTCGGCGAGAAGTACGGCGAAATCGTGCGCGTGCTGAGCATCGGTTCGACGCAGGAACTGTGCGGCGGCACCCACGTGAAAGCGACCGGCGACATCGGCCTGTTCAAGGTGGTGGCCGAGAGCGGTGTGGCTGCGGGTGTGCGCCGCATCGAAGCCGTGACCGGCGCCAACGCCTTGGCTTACCTGCAGGAACTCGAAAGCACTGTGGCCGAAGCTGCGGGTGCGCTCAAAGCACCCACCGCCGAACTCACCCACCGCATTGGCGCGGCGCTGGAGCAGATCAAGACCCTGGAAAAGGAAGTGGCCGCGCTCAAGGGCAAGCTGGCTTCCGCCCAGGGCGACGAGCTGCTGGGCCAGGCCGTGGACGTGAAGGGCCTGAAGGTGCTGGCCGCCAAGCTGGAAGGCGCCGACGCAAAGACCTTGCGCGAGACCATGGACAAGCTGAAAGACAAGCTGAAAACCGCCGCCATCGTGCTGGCTGCCGTGGATGGTGGCAAGGTGCAAATCGCGGCGGGCGTGACCGCCGACAGTGTGGGCAAGGTCAAGGCCGGCGAGCTGGTGAACTTTGTGGCTCAGCAGGTGGGCGGCAAAGGCGGCGGCAAGCCCGACATGGCGATGGCCGGTGGCACCGATGCCGCAGGCCTGCCCCAGG
>CAZSZN010000324.1:0-1844 GCA_964610405.1 uncultured Macromonas sp.
TGGTGCTGTGCGCGCTCACGCTGATGATCGTGGCGAGCGTGACGGGCCGAGCGCTCATTGGGCTGGGTCTGGGCCCGGTGCCCGGCGACTTCGAGCTGGTTGAAGTCGGCACCGCAGTGGCCGTCTTCTGCTTTCTGCCCTGGACCTACCTGCGCGGCGGCCACGCCACGGTCGATCTGATCTACATGCACCTGCCGCGCTGGAGCCAGCGCCTGGTCGTCATCGTCAGCGACCTCATCATGCTCGCCCTGTGGCTGGCGCTGACCTGGATGCTGTGGGTCGGCATGATCGAAAAACGCGACTACGCCGAAACCACCTTCATCCTGCAGATGCCCGTGTGGTGGGCCTACGCCCTGTGCATGGTGGGCGCCGTCATCGGCTGCCTGGCCTACATCAGCCAAACCCTCATCCTCTTCGGGCTCGCGCGCTACCCCGAAGGCTGGCCCACCGAGAGCGTCGCCAGCCACTGACGGCCGGTCTTGACCATCTGAACCACCCCTTGCCCCCTTCCAGAGAGAAGACCGCCCCATGAGCACCATCGAACTGGCCGCCTGGTCCTTCCCCGTCCTGCTCGGACTCATCTTCCTGCGCGTGCCCATCGGGCTGGCCATGGCCGCCTGCGGCCTGGTCGGCGCCTACCTCATCTACGGCAACCCCGCGCCCATCCTCAGCCAGCTCAAGCAGGTCACCTACAGCACCTTCTCCAATTACAACCTCTCGGTCATCCCGCTGTTCCTGCTCATGGGGCAGTTCGCCGCCCTGGGCGGCTTGTCTCAAGCCCTCTTCAAAGCCGCCGAAGCCTGGATCGGCCACCGCAAAGGCGGCGTCGCCATGGCCGCCGTCGGTGCCTGCGCCGGCTTCGGCGCCATCTGTGGCTCTTCCTTGGCCACCGCCGCCACCATGGGCCAGGTCGCGCTGCCCGAACTCAAGCGCGCCGGCTACAGCGGCGCCCTGTCCACCGCCTGCCTGGCCGCCGGCGGCACCCTGGGCATCCTCATCCCGCCCTCGGTCGTGCTGGTCATCTACGCCATCCTCACCGAGCAGAACATCGCCAAACTGTTCCTGGCCGCCTTCATCCCCGGCATCCTGGCCGCCATCGGCTACATGATCGTGATCGCCATCTACGTGCGCGTCAAACCCGACAGCGCCGGCAAGATGGCGCCGCTGCCCATGGCCGAGCGCTGGAAGGCCACCGTCAAGGTCTGGCCCGTCATGGTCATCTTCCTGAGCGTCGTGGGCGGCATCTACACCGGCCTGTTCACCCCGACCGAGGGTGCGGCCATCGGCGCCTTCGGCACTGGCGTGGCCGCCTGGGCGGCTGGCGGCATCAACCGCAAGACGCTGATCGACGCCATCATGGGTACCGCCATCGCCACCGGCATGATCTTCATGATCGTGCTGGGCGCGGGGCTGTACAACACCTTCCTGGCGCTGTCGCAACTGCCGCAGGAAATGGCGCAGTGGGTGCTCAGCCTGGGCATGAGCCCGTGGCTGGTGCTGGCCACCGTGCTCATCGTCTACCTGCTGCTGGGCTGCGTGATGGACTCGCTGTCCATGATCCTGCTGACCATCCCGATCTTCTTCCCGATGATCATGGGGCTGGACTTCGGCCTGAGCCCGGAAGAGACGGCGATCTGGTTCGGTATTTTGGTGCTGATCGTGGTGGAGGTGGGCTTGATCACGCCGCCGGTGGGCATGAACCTGTTCGTGATCAACAACATGGCCAAGGACATCCCGATCAGCCACACCTACCGCGGCGTGATGCCGTTCGTGCTCAGCGACCTGGTGCGCACCGCCATCCTGGCGGCCTTCCCGGCCATCACGCTGATTGCGCTGCGCGTCAC
>CAZSZN010000325.1:0-1822 GCA_964610405.1 uncultured Macromonas sp.
GTGATGGGCGGCGAGCAGGCCGCCAGCGTGCTGGCCACCGTCAAGCGCGACGGCATTGAGGCCAAGGGCGGCCAGTGGAGCGCCGAGGAAGAAAACGCCTTCAAGGCGCCGATCAAGCAGCAGTACGAAGAGCAAGGCCACCCCTACTACGCCACCGCCCGCCTGTGGGACGACGGCGTGATCGACCCGGCCGACACGCGCCGCGTGCTGGCGCTGGGCCTGAGCGCCAGCTTGAACACCCCCACCCCGGACACCCGGTTCGGCGTGTTCCGCATGTAAGGGGCCGCGATGACCACCTTGCACTCCAGCCCCATGCTGAACGTCACCGTGCAGGCGCACCGCGCCACCGTGACGCTGACCCGCGCCGAGATGCGCAACGCCTTCAACGACGAGGTGATCGCCGAGCTGACGCAGGTGTTCACCGAGCTGGGCCAGCGCGACGACGTGCGGGCCATCGTGCTGGCCGCCGAGGGCCCGGCCTTTTGCGCCGGCGCCGACCTGAACTGGATGCGCCGCATGGCCGACTACAGCCGTGAAGAAAACGTGGTGGACGCCGGCAAGTTGGCCGAGATGCTGCGCGTGATCTACGCCTGCCCCAAGCCGACCATCGCCCGGGTGCAGGGCGACGTGTACGCCGGAGGCATGGGCCTGGTGGCCTGCTGCGACATGGCGGTGAGCGTGGACACGGCCGGCTACTGCCTGAGCGAGGTGAAGCTGGGCCTGATCCCGGCCACCATCGGGCCCTACGTGGCCCGGGCCATGGGCGCGCGCGCCGCGCACCGGTATTTTTTGACCGCCGAGCGGTTTGACGCCGCCGAAGCGCACCGCATCGGTTTCGTGCACGAGGTGGTGCCGCCCGAGCAGCTGGACGCCAAGGTGGACGATCTGGTGAAAGCGCTCACCAGCGCCGGCCCCGCTGCCGTGCGCGCCTGCAAGCAGTTGGTGCAGGACGTGGCCGAGCACACCATCGACGCCGCACTGATCGACCGCACGGTGCAAGGCATTGCCGACATCCGCGCCAGCGCGGAGGGCAAAGAGGGCGTGCAGTCCTTCCTGCAAAAACGCAAACCGAACTGGCTGGGCTGAGGAGCTGAACGATGTTTAAGAAGATTCTGATTGCGAACCGGGGCGAAATCGCCTGCCGCGTGGCCGCCACCGCCCAGCGCCTGGGTGTGAAGACCGTGGCTGTGTACTCCGACGCGGACGCCCAAGCCAAGCACGTCGCCGCCTGTGACGAGGCGGTGCACATCGGCGGCAGCGCGCCCAAAGAAAGCTACCTGCGCTGGGAGTCCATTCTGGACGCCGCCAAGGCCACCGGGGCCGAAGCCATCCACCCCGGCTACGGCTTTTTGAGCGAGAACGAAGACTTCGCCAACGCCTGTGTGGCGGCGGGGTTGGTGTTCATCGGCCCGCCGGCGTCGGCCATCAACGCCATGGGTTTGAAGGCCGAATCCAAGCGGCTGATGGAGCAGGCCCAGGTGCCCCTGGTGCCCGGCTACCACGGCGCCAACCAGGACCCGGCGCTGCTGCAGGCGGAGGCCGACCGCATCGGTTATCCGGTGCTCATCAAGGCCAGCGCCGGTGGCGGTGGCAAGGGCATGCGCGCGGTGGAGAAGTCCGAAGACTTCATCGCTGCGCTGGAATCGTGCAAACGCGAAGCCATCAACAGCTTTGGCGACGACGCGGTGCTGATCGAAAAATACGTGCAGCGCCCGCGTCACATCGAGATCCAGGTGTTTGGCGACACGCATGGCAACTGTGTGTATTTGTTCGAGCGCGACTGCTCGGTGCAGCGCCGCCACCAGAAGGTGCTGGAAGAAGC
>CAZSZN010000326.1:0-1800 GCA_964610405.1 uncultured Macromonas sp.
GTGGCCGACCGCGAGTTCGACCGGCACGTCAAGCGCACCGCCCAGCGCCCCGTGACGAGTGGGCGCATTTCGGTGAAAGAGGCTTTGGCCGTGGGGGCGGTGCTGGCGCTGGCGGCCTTTGGCCTGGTGCTCACCACCACGCCGGTGGCCATCGCCTGGTCCTTCCCGGCGCTGGCGGTGGCTTTGGTGTACCCGTACGCCAAGCGGGTGGTGTCCATGCCGCAGGCGGTGCTGGGGGTGGCCTTCAGTTTTGGCATTCCCATGGCCTACGCGGCCATGCAGAACGCCGTGCCCTGGCAGGCCTGGGCCTTGCTCGTGGCCAACCTGTTCTGGGTGCTGGCCTACGACACCGAATACGCCATGGTCGATCGGGACGACGACCTGCGCATCGGCATGAAAACCTCGGCCATCACCCTCGGCCGGTGGGACGTGCTCGGTGTGACCGCCTTTTACCTGGTCCACCTGGCCCTGTGGGGCATTTTGCTGTGGCCGGTGGCCGGCGGCTGGTGGTTTGGGCTTGGTTGGGTGCTGGCGTTGGTGCAGGTGCTGTGGCATTTCGGCATGATCCGCAGCCGCACCCGCGAGGGGTGCTTCCGCGCCTTCCGCCTCAACCACTGGCTCGGCTTCACCTTGTTCGCCGGCCTGGCGCTGTCCATGGCCTTCCGCAGCGTTTAACCGCCGAACTCGTCGCCCAGTTCGCGGGCCCGCTGTTGGGCGGCCAGCATGGCTTGGACAAAGGCATCGGCCACGCCGCTGCCGGCCATCGAAGTCAGCGCCGCGTAGGTGGTGCCGCCCTTGGACGTGACGCGTTCGCGCAGCACTTCCGGCGGGTCTTGCGAAGCCTGCGCCAACTGCGACGCCCCCACAAAGGTGCCGATCGCGAGTTGCGTCGCCGTTTCAGCGCTCAGCCCCATCTCGGTGCCGGCCCGGCGCATCGCTTCCAGGAAATAAAACACGTAAGCCGGGCCGGAACCCGACAGCGCCGTCACCGCGTCCAGGTCGTGCTCGGCCGGCAGCCAGACGAACTGGCCGGTGGTGCCCACCACCGCTTCCACCCATTGCCGGTCATCGGTGCTGGCGGCCGGTCGCGCGTACAGGCCGGTCATGCCCAGGCCGACCAGGGCTGGCGTGTTGGGCATGGCGCGCACGATCCGCTCCGTGCCGAGCCAGCGCGCCATGCTGTCGCTGCGGATGCCGGCGGCCACGCTCAGGTGCAACGCGCCACCCGTGTGTGCGGCGGCGGCCAAGGCGGCCTCCCGAAAGGTCTGGGGTTTGACGGCCCACACCACCACCTGGGCCTGGGCCAGGTCGGGGCTGGGTGTCTCCTGCACCCGGACGCCGAACTCGGCGGTGAGCTTCTCGCGCTGCGGTGCGTAAGGTTCCACCACATCGATCTGCGTGGCGGCGAGCCCTTGGCGCAGCAAGCCGCCCATGATGGCACTGGCCATGTTGCCGCCGCCAATGAAGGCCAAGCGGGTGTCGGGGGCGAGGGAGGGGGCTGAAATCATGGTGAGAGGGTGGTTGCGGCGAAGAAATGGCGCCTCGCATGCGCGATGCCTGTGGTTTTGAGGATACACCGACACGGGTGCTTCAACAGGGCTTGACATCGTTGGTGAACGGTGCAAGAATACGCAGCTTCGCCCAAATTGGGTGAAGTGCTCTGCCCACCGAAGTCTTTTTGATCCCTGTGATCAAGCTGGCAACGACGGGCCCAAGACTGATCGCTTGCTGCCGTGGTGGTGGCAGGGATTCAAGTTGGGACTTAAATCAAATGATCCAAACGCAATCTCGACTCGATGT
>CAZSZN010000327.1:0-1792 GCA_964610405.1 uncultured Macromonas sp.
AAGCGTTCGTGCAGCGCGGTCACGGCCTCCACTTCCGCGTCACCACTGAGCACGCCGCCCTTGAGCTTGAAGTCCTGGAAGCCGTAGCGTTGCTGCGCGGCTTCGGCCAGGCGCACCACCGCCTCGGGCGTCAGGGCCACCTCGTGGCGCAGGCGGCACCAGTCGTCGGCGTTGTCGCCCTCATCGGCCGGGCTGGCATAGGGCAAATCGGTTTTCAGCCGGTCGCCCACGTAGAACAGGTAGCCCAGCATCTGCACCGCGTCGCGCTGCTGGCCTTCGCCCAGCAGGGCCGCCACCGGCACGCCCAGGTGCTGGCCCTGCAGGTCGAGCAGGGCCGACTCCACGGCCGTCACGGCATGGATGGTGGTGCGCAGATCGAAGGTCTGCAGGCCACGGCCGCCGCTGTCGCGGTCGGCAAACTTCAAGCGCATCGCGTTCAGCACGCCCTGCAGGTTGCCGATGGGTTGGCCTTCCACCAGGGCCCGCGCGTCCTCCAGCGTCTGGCGGATTTTTTCGCCCCCGGGCACTTCGCCCAGGCCGGTGTGGCCCGCGTTGTCGGTCAGGATGACGATGTTGCGGGTGAAAAAGGGCGCGTGCGCCCCGGAGAGGTTGAGCAGCATGCCGTCCCGGCCAGCGACCGGGATGACGCGCATGGATTTGACGATGGGTGCGGACATGATCAATCGGCCTTGATGTTGCGGCTGGTGATGAGCTGCTGCCAACGGGTGAATTCGCGTTGCTGGAACGCGGCGAACTGCTCGGGCGAGTTGAGCACGAACTCAAAGCCCAGCTCCGAGAGTTTGGCCACCGTTTCGGGCTCTTTGAAGGTGGCAACGATGATCTCATGCACCTTGCGCTTCACGTCGGCCGGCAAGCCC
This sequence comes from uncultured Macromonas sp., assembly GCA_964610405.1. Taxonomy (GTDB): domain Bacteria; phylum Pseudomonadota; class Gammaproteobacteria; order Burkholderiales; family Burkholderiaceae_C; genus CAZGDZ01. Next base: position 879 of record CAZSZN010000327.1, read on the forward strand.
TTGGGCGCGGCCACCGCTTGCCAGGAGTACACGTTGGCGTCCTTCACGCCGCCTTCGTCCAGGGTGGGCACTTCGGGCAGCAGCGGCGAACGCTTGGCGCTGGTGATGGCCAGGGCGCGCAGCTTGCCGGCCTTGATTTGCGGCATCGCGGTGTTGATGTTCATGAATGAGGCGTTGACCTGGTTGCCCAGCAAGTCGGTCATCACCGGGCCACCGCCACGGTAGGGAATGTGGATACCGCTGGTGCCGGTTTGCTGCCAGAACAGCTCGGCGGTCAGGTGGTCGCTGCTGCCGTTGCCCGACGAGGCGAACGACATTTTGCCGGGGTTGGCTTTTTGCCAGGCGATCACCTCGGCCAGGTTTTTGTGCGGCGACGCGGCGGGCACCACCAGCACGTTGGGCGCCTGCACCACCACGGTGATCGGGTCCAGGTCCTTGAGCGCGTCGTACTGCACCTTGATGAGGTGCGGTGCGATGACGAACGGGCCCAGCGATGCCACGAACAGGGTGTGACCGTCGGGTTGGGCGCGGGCCACCTGGGTGGCGCCGATGGTGCCGGTGGCACCGGGTTTGTTCTCCACCACCACGGTGGCGCCGCCGAGTTTTTCGCCCATTTTGGCGCTCAGGGTGCGGGCGATCAGGTCGGTCGAGCCGCCGGGGGGAAAGGGCACGACCAGCGCGATCGGCTTGGTCGGCCAGGCCAGTGCGGAAGTGACGGCCAGCGCGGCGGCCAGCCCGGTGAACACTTGCTTGAATGTCATGGTTGTCTCCTGACGGTTGAGGGTGGGATGTGAATGGGAGGGCTTGAAGGCTTGCGGTGCAGCCTCACTGCGGGCCGAGTTTCTGGATCAGGGCCTGGAGCTCCTCCATCTCCGCCGGCTTGAGGTCGCTCAGCGGCGCACGCACCGGCCCCG
>CAZSZN010000328.1:0-1764 GCA_964610405.1 uncultured Macromonas sp.
AGGCCGAGTTCGCGCGCGGAGAGTTCCACCATCTTGCCGTCGATGGTGGCCACGCGTCCGGCCTGGTCGTACACCAGTGGGCCGTGCTTGATCTGGCTGCTGGCCGCGCCGTTGCCGCGCCGCACCAGGGCGCGCACGCGGGCTTCGAGCTCCTGCAGCGCAAACGGCTTGGCCATGTAGTCGTCGGCACCCAGGTCCAGGCCGCGCACCCGGTCGTCGATGCTGTCGGCGGCGGTGAGGATCAGCACCGGCAGGGTGGTGCCGCGCGAGCGCAGGCGCTTGAGCACCTCCAGCCCATGCATTTTGGGCAAGCCCAGGTCGAGGATCAACAGGTCGAATTCGTTGTTGGTCATCAGGGCCGCGTCGGCTTCGGTGCCGCTGGCCACGTGATCGACGGCCGCGCCCGCACCGCGCAAGGTGCGCAACAGGCCATCGGCCAGCACTTGGTCGTCTTCTGCGATGAGTATGCGCATCACTTGCCTCCTGGGTCGGCGTCCGGCACTGGGGGCCGGTGGTTGTGCCGTGTTGGCATTGTAGGGGCGTCTCAGGCGCCCTCGGCGTAGGCCTCCAGGCCCAGCGCCACCACGGTGGCCACCGCGTCGCCCACCTGGTCGCGAAATTCGGCTTCCGCCTGCGCCACGGCCTGGCGGAAGGCCTGCAGCCAGTCCAGCCCGGCGGGGGTGAACACGATGCGCTTGGCACGGGCGTCCAGCGGGTCGGGTTCGCGCTGCACCAGGCCCCAGGCGGTGCATTGGTCCACCAGGTCGCCCATGGCTTGCTTGGTCATGCCGGCACGCGTGGCCAGCTCGGTCAGGCGCGAGCCGTGCAACTCCAGGTGGCGGGTGATGTGGACGATGGCGGCACCCACCTGGTCCCGTGCCGCCAAGTGCGACAGGGCCAGCGGTGCCTGCGCGGAGTGGGCCATCAGCGTCAGCACCCGGGCGTCGAACCGGCGCAGGGCGTGACCCATGAGCCGGCCCAGGTGGGTGGCGCGCCACCGGTCATCGGGGGGGGTGGGGGAGGCGTCGGGCAGGCTGTTCATGACCGCATTTATGGTAATGCAAACTGACTAAAAATACTGATTTTCAGAAGATATATCGCGATAAACTGCCACCCAAGCACCGACACACTGTCGTTGAAGCCAGGGAGGCTGGTGCTTCAACCCCATGTTTTTCAAGGAGATTTTCATGAATGCAGCCGTCAAACCCCAAGACAGCGAAAAAGCCAAGGCCCTGCAGGCCGCGCTGGCCCAGATCGAGAAGCAGTTCGGCAAAGGCACCATCATGCGCCTGGGCGAAGGCGAGAAAATCGAGGACATCCAGGTCGTCTCCACCGGCTCGCTGGGCCTGGACGTGGCGCTCGGCGTCGGCGGCCTGCCGCGCGGCCGGGTGATCGAAATCTACGGCCCGGAATCGTCGGGCAAGACCACGCTGACGCTGCAGGTGATTGCCCAGATGCAGCAGCAGGGCGGCACCTGTGCCTTTGTGGACGCCGAGCACGCGCTGGATGTGCAGTACGCCCAGAAGCTGGGCGTGAACCTGCAGGACATGCTGATTTCCCAGCCCGACACTGGTGAACAGGCGCTGGAAATCGTGGACAGCCTGGTGCGTTCCGGCGCGGTGGACCTGATCGTGGTGGACTCGGTGGCCGCGCTCACCCCCAAGGCCGAAATCGAAGGCGACATGGGCGACAGCCTGCCCGGCCTGCAAGCCCGCCTGATGAGCCAGGCCCTGCGCAAGCTGACCGCCACCATCAAGAAGACCA
>CAZSZN010000329.1:0-1760 GCA_964610405.1 uncultured Macromonas sp.
TGTCCACCAAGTACGGCCCGATCAAGACGGACCACATCCTCTTCATTGCCAGCGGCGCTTTTCACCTGAGCAAGCCAAGCGACCTGATTCCCGAATTGCAGGGGCGATTTCCCATCCGGGTGGAGTTGCAGTCGCTGTCTGTGGCTGATTTTGAAGCCATCCTGACGCAGACCCACGCCAGCCTGGTGCGCCAGTACCAGGCGCTGCTGGCCACGGAGGGGGTGACCCTCGAGTTCACGCCCGAGGGCATCACCCGCCTGGCGCAGATCGCCCACGACGTGAACGAGCGCACCGAGAACATCGGCGCGCGTCGCCTGGCCACGGTGATGGAGCATCTGCTGGACGAGGTGAGCTTCGATGCCACCCGGCTGGAGGGCCAGACGGTGACGGTGGATGCCGCCTACGTGGACGCCCGCCTGGGTGAACTCAGCCGCAACGAGGACTTGTCCCGTTACATCTTGTGATGCCTTGAGCTGCAAGCTCATGCAGGACTTTCAGTCCTGTTTCTAGGTGCTTGTTTTTCTTGAACTTTTAGGCCCGATTTACTTTGTGAATCGGGCCTAAGTCTTTGATTTCATTCAAAAAATATCGGATCAGACCTGTTGCGCGGCTGTGGTTTGGTGCTACAGTGGTAAAAAGTGCAAATAAGTGGTGAAAAGTGGGTTTTAAGGTCTGACTCCCGTGTTCCAAGGCGCCTCGTCCCTCAGTCTCGATGCCAAAGGTCGGCTCTCTGTGCCGACCCGGCACCGTGACGTCCTGAGCGCGACGGCCGCCAGTCAGCTCACCATCACCAAGCACCCTCACGGCTGCCTCATGGTCTTTCCCCGCAACGAGTGGGAAAAGTTCCGCGAGCGCATCGCCGCCCTGCCCATGTCGGCCCAGTGGTGGAAGCGCATCTTCCTGGGTAACGCCATGGACTGCGAGATGGACGGTACCGGTCGCGTGCTGATTTCGCCCGAACTGCGGGCTGCAGCCGGGCTGACCAAGGAGGCCGTGCTGCTGGGCATGGGCAACCACTTCGAGCTCTGGGACGCCGAGACCTACGCGGCGCAAGAGGCCGAGGCCATGCAGGGCGATCTGCCCGACGCCCTCAAGGACTTTTCTTTCTGAGGCCCGGCGGTGCAAGCGTCCTACACACACTGCACCGTCTTGTTGAACGAAGCGGTCGACGCCCTTCAGATCCAACCAGACGGCCACTACATCGATGCGACGTTCGGTCGCGGCGGGCATTCGCGGCTGATCCTCTCCCGCCTCGGGCCGGCCGGTCGCTTGACGGTGTTCGACAAAGACCCGCAGGCGATCGCGGTGGCCCGCGAGCTGGCGGCGGCCGATGCCCGGCTGACGCTGCGTCACGAGGGTTTCAAGGCGCTGGCTGAACTGCCGGTGGCCAGCGCCCATGGCGTTCTGATGGACCTGGGGGTGAGTTCGCCCCAGATTGACGACCCCACCCGGGGTTTTTCCTTCCGGCACGACGGACCGCTGGACATGCGCATGGACCCGACCCGGGGCATGAGCGTGGCCGAGTGGTTGGCTGAAGCCGACATTGCCCAGATGGCGGAGGTGATACGTGAATACGGCGAAGAACGGTTTGCTCAACAGATTGCAAAGGCGATTGATCGTCGCCGACAGGAACGGGGCCCTGTTCGAACCACCGCCGAGCTGGCCGAGGTCGTGGCTGGCGCGGTCAAAACCCGCGAGCCGGGCAAGGACCCTGCAACGCGCACATTTCAGGCTCTTCGGATTTTCATCAACGCCGAGCT
>CAZSZN010000330.1:0-1748 GCA_964610405.1 uncultured Macromonas sp.
CATCGAGCGCAACGCCATCGCCTCGGTCAAGGCCATCAACGCCGCGCGCATGGCGTTGCGTGGCGACGGCACCCACTTCGTCAGCCTGGACAAGGTCATCAAGACCATGCGCGAGACCGGCGCCGACATGAAGGTGAAGTACAAGGAAACCTCGCGTGGCGGGCTGGCCGTCAACATCGTGGAGTGCTGAACCGGCGCCGGCAGTGGCACCTTGCGAGGCCAAGCGGGCGGGATTACACTGCCCAGACAACGTGCGACCAACCACGGCCCCACCGACGCCGAGGAGCCACCATGAGCGAGACCAACGAGCCCCTGAGCCCGACCGCGGAACACTACCTGAGCCAAACCCCAGGGCTGAAGTACCCCAAGGCCTTGGTCAGCCACTACCCGCGCATCGCCAACCAACTCGTCGCCCTCAAAGACGACAAAGACGCTTTGCGCGACTACTTCAACGAACTCACGCACGACCGCCGGGGCAGCCGCCACGGCTTTCCGTTCGATGTGCTGATGGACATCAACGATTTGCGCGACACGATGCTGGGTGACCTCACTGGCTTCGTGCTGGACGACGAAAACAAGTGGGTCTCCTGAACTGAACGCTCGCGCTCACGCCAGCGCGAAACTGTCCATCGCCAGGTAGCTGTACATCACCTCACGGGTCAGGTAGTCTGGCGTGGACGCGCCAGGTTCGCCCCAACCCGCCGCCCCCAAGGCAAAGAAGATGGGCAGAAAGTGCTCGTCGGTTGGGTGGGCCCGCACGGCGCTCGGCGCCAAGGTTCGGTAGTTGAACAGGGCTTCCCGGTCACCGCTTTGCAGCGTGGCCTCCACCCAGCGGCTGAATGCCTCCACGTAAGGCGTGGGGGTGGCATCCTGCGCGGGCCGTCCACCGAAAAATTCGCGCAGGTTGTGGGTCATGCTGCCCGAGCCCACCACCAACACACCGTCTTGCCGCAGATCGCGCAGGGCCTGGCCCATGGCATACACCTCGCGCGGCCCGTAGCCATCGGGCAACGCCACCTGCACCACCGGCACCTGGGCCTCGGGGAACAAGTGCATCAAGGGCACCCAGGCGCCGTGGTCGAACGGGCGGCGCACATCCAAAGCCGAAGGCATGCCAGCCGCTTTCAACCGGCTGTGCACCGCCTGGGCCAGTGCAGGCTCACCGGGGGCCGGGTATTGCAATCGGTACAATGGTTCGGGAAAACCGCCAAAATCGTGCCATGTTGCCGGCTGGGCCGCCGCCATCACATCCGCCTCGTCAGCCATCCAATGCGGCGACATCACCACCACGGCGCGGGGGTTCAAGCCCTTCAGGCCTTCGCCAAACGCCCGCAGCGCGGGGCCGGACGTGCCGGGGTCCAGCGCGTACATCGGCGAGCCGTGGGACACAAATAAAGTGGGCATGGTCAGAGCGGTGTTCATGCCGTCCAATGTAACGAAAGCCTGGGCCTTGCGCGTTCAAACCGATGCGGGTCAACGTTCAAACGGTTTCACCGTTCACATCGGTGACAATTGCCCAATTCACCTCTTTTCAGACCTCACCCCCATGTCAGCCGCACCCGCAGACCGCTACGCCGTCATTGGCAACCCCATCAGCCACAGCAAATCGCCGGCCATCCACGCGGCCTTCGCCCAAGCCACCGGACAGGCCATGACCTACACCACGCTGGAGGGGCCGCTCGGTCAATTCGCAGCTGCAGTCGATGCGTTTCGCCAGCAGGGCGGGCGAGGCCTGAACGTCACCATCC
>CAZSZN010000331.1:0-1735 GCA_964610405.1 uncultured Macromonas sp.
CGCCCCCAGCTGCTGGTGTTCGACGGCTGCTACCACGGTGCCGTGGACGACACCCTGGTGGACAGGGACCCGGCCACGGGGCAGACGCTGCCACGCCCGTCGGTGCTGGGGCAGGTGCACAACCACCACAGCTACACCCGCGTGGTGCCGTTCAACAACATTCTGGCGCTGGAAGCCGCGTTGGCCGATGGACAGGTGGCCGCGCTGCTGGCCGAACCCGCACTCACCAACTTTGGGCTGGTGCCGCCCGAGCCGGGCTTCTGGGAAGCGGCCCAGGCCCTGTGCCGCCGTTACGGCACCCTGCTGGTGCTGGACGAAACCCACACCCTGTCCAGCGGCCCCGGCGGCTACAGCCGCACCCACGGCCTGCAGCCCGACCTGCTGGTGGTGGGCAAGGCTGTGGCGGGGGGCCTGCCCTGCGCCGTCTATGGCTTCACCGAAGACATGGCCCGGCGCATGCGCCAAGCCAAGGAAAGCGCCCCCGAAGGGCACAGCGGCATCGGCACCACGCTCACCGCCAACCCACTCACCCTGGCTGCGTTGCGCGCTGCACTGGAACACCTGCACACGCACGAAGCCTACGGCCCCATGCTGGACCGTGCCGAGGCACTGGAAACCGGGCTGGTGCAGCGTATCCAGGCCGCAAAGCGCCCTTGGACCGTGACCCGCCTAGGCGCGCGCATGGAATTGCAGTTCATGCCCCGCACCCCGCGCAGCGCACAGGACGTGCGCGAAATGGGCCAACCCGAACTGGAGGCCTACACCCACCTCTTCATGCTCAACCGGGGTGTGCTGCTGACGCCCTTCCACAGCATGATGTTGTGTTCACCTGCCACCACAGCGGAAGACGTGCGGCAACTGCTGCGCAACTTCGACGAACTGCTGGCCACGCTGCCCGCGTGAGCCAACAGGGGATGGGCAAGGTCAGCCGCCCAACCCAATCGGCGCCGGCGCATCGTGCAGAATCCGCTGGAACAACTTTTCGTACAAAGGCTGGGGCGCGTGCTGGCCGGTGAGGGGGTCTTGGTTGCCCGCAAACGCCTCGTCCAGCGCGGCCCAATCGTCGGTGCTGAAATGCTTTTCCGCCACGGGCAGGATGTGGGCTTCCTCAGCGCGCATGTGCTCCAGGTAAAACCCGATGTAGCGGTCCAACGCCTGCACAAACTCCTGGCGCCGGCTGACGCCCAGCAGCTTCCACGCCAGCAACTGGTGTTGCAAAGACCGCACCGACGATTCACCCCGGATGTGGTCCTGCTCCAACCGCTCGATCACGTCCATCGCGGCCGGCGACAGGCGCGCCACCCTTGGGAACAGCAGGTTCGATTCCTTGGGGTGGTGCAACCGCTCCGGAAACTCGTCGATGTAGAACAGCATCGCCTGCAGCGTGTCGAAGAAATTCTGTTCGTCGCCGCCGGCACCCTGGCGCACCAGTTGTTGCAGGGAACGCAGCATGGCCTCCAGCGCCATGTGTTCATCGCGGATGATGCGCAGGGATTCGGGGGTGGACATGGCCATGGTCTCCTTCAATGGGGGAAGGATGACAGCCCGGCGACCAGCGGGTGTTGATGCAGGTCAAGCAATGCACCTCAAGGCCGCCACCGCTTGAGCAGCAAAGCGTTGGTCACCACGCTCACCGAACTCAGGGCCATGGCGGCGCCGGCCACCACGGGGTTCAGGTAACCCAGCGCCGCCAGCGGAATGCCCGCCACGTTGTAGATGAAGGCCCAGAACAGGT
>CAZSZN010000332.1:0-1729 GCA_964610405.1 uncultured Macromonas sp.
TTGACCAGCAGTTCGATGACCGCGACCTCGTCGAAGTCGCCGATGTCGGGAACCTTGATGTCCATGAGTGCCATCGTGTTCTCCTTACAGCAGAACGCGACGGAAGTCGCTCAGGATCTGGCCGAGGTAGGCGTTGAAGCGCGCAGCAGCAGCGCCGTCGATGACGCGGTGGTCCCACGTCAGGCTCAACGGCAGCATCAGGCGCGGCTGGAAGGCCTTGCCGTCCCACTTCGGCTCCATCTGGCTCTTGCACACGCCCAGAATGGCCACCTCGGGCGCGTTGATGATGGGCGTGAAGTAACGCCCGCCAATGCCGCCGAGGCTGGAGATGGTGAAGGTGGCGCCGGACATGTCTGCCGGGCCCAGCTTGCCGTCGCGCGCTTTCTTGGCCAACTCACCCATTTCCTGGCTGATCTGCAGCACGCCCTTCTTGTCGGCGTCCTTGATCACCGGTACCACCAGCCCGTTGGGCGTGTCGGCCGCAAAGCCGATGTGGTAGTACTGCTTGTAGACCAGCGCGTCGCCGTCCAGGCTGGAGTTGAACTCGGGGAACTTCTTGAGCGCCGCCACGCAGGCCTTGATGAGGAAAGCGAGCATGGTCACCTTGACGCCGGACTTCTCGTTCTCCTTGTTGGTGGAGACGCGGAAAGCTTCGAGGTCGGTGATGTCGGCGTCGTCGTGGTTGGTCACCGCCGGGATCATCACGGCGTTGCGCAGCAGGTTGGCGCCGCTGATCTTCTTGATGCGGCCCAGCTCCTTGCGCTCGATGGGGCCGAACTTGGCGAAGTCCACCTTCGGCCAGGGGATGAGGCCCAGTTCGGAACCACCACCCGAAGCCGCAGGGGCCTTGGCCGCCTGCGCCAAGGTCTGGATGGCGCCGGCCATCACCGATTTGGTGAAGCTCTGCACGTCTTCCTGGGTGATGCGGCCCTTGGCGCCGGAACCCTTGACCTCGGCCAGCGGCACGCCCAGTTCGCGGGCGAACTTGCGCACCGAGGGAGAGGCGTGTGGCAGGCCCAGCGCCGGGGTGGCAGTGGGGTTGTGCGCGGGGGCCGACACGGTGGCAGCAGCAGGTGCGGCCGTTGCCGCAACCGGTGCAGCAGCCACTGGCGCAGCCACCGATGCGACTGCCGGGGCAGCAGGTGCGGCGCCGGCGGCGACAGCCCCTTCCAGAATCGCCAGCAAATCACCAATGTTGATCTTGTCGCCCAGCTTGACCTTGAGTTCCTTGAGCACGCCGGCGTGGCTGGACGGGATTTCCATCGACGCCTTGTCGCTCTCCACCGTGATCAGCGATTGCTCCACCTTGACCGTGTCGCCTGGCTTCACAAACACCTCGATCACAGCGACGTCCTTGAAGTCGCCGATATCGGGCACGCGGACCTCGATGCTGCCAGTGCTTGCGGGCGCTGCAGCCACAGGGGCCGCGACAGGCGCAGGAGCCGCGGCAACGGGAGCCGCAGGGACGGCGGCGGGAGCAGGTGCGGGTGCAGCGCCCCCTTCAGCCTCCAACACCAGCACGGCCGAGCCTTCGCTCACCTTGTCACCCAGCTTGACCTTGAACTCCTTGACCACACCAGCGTGGCTGGAAGGAATCTCCATCGACGCCTTGTCGCTCTCCACCGTCATCAACGACTGGTCCACCGCCACCGTGTCGCCCGGTTTGACCAGCAACTCGATGACCGCCACTTCCGAAAAATCCCCGATGTCCGGGACCTTCACTTCAATC
>CAZSZN010000333.1:0-1722 GCA_964610405.1 uncultured Macromonas sp.
TGGTGCTGGGCACGCTGATGGACATGGCGCCGCTGATCCTGATCCTCACGCCCATCCTGCTGCCAGTCATCAAGAGCATTGGCGTGGACCCGGTGCACTTCGGCATGATCATGATGGTGAACCTGGGCATCGGCCTGATCACCCCGCCCGTGGGGGGCGTGCTGTTCGTCGGCGCGGCGGTGGCCAAGCTGCAGATGGAGCAGGTGGTCAAGGCGCTCGTGCCCTTCTTCTTCGCGCTGCTGCTGGTGCTGATCGCGGTCACCTACATCCCCGCGCTGTCGCTCTGGCTGCCCGGCCTGCTGTTGAACTGAGGTGGTCATGACGTTGCACACCATCCGCCACATCCGCGTCACGCCGATCGCGTTCCGCGACCCGCCGCTGCTCAATGCCGCCGGCATCCACGAGCCCTGGGCGCTGCGCTCGATCATCGAGATCGAGACCGACAGCGGCCTGCTGGGCCTCAACGAAAGCTACGGCGACCTGCCCATGCTCGACGCGCTGGCCAAGGCCGCACCGGCCCTGGTCGGCCTGTCGCCCTGGGCCCTGAACGAGATGGAAACCCGTGTCGCTGCGCTGGTCACGCCCAAGGCCACGGCGTCGGAGTTTCTCGGGCAGCAGGTGTCGCTGGCGCCGGGCACCCACGTCTCCAAAACCGTGGCCAAGGTGGTCAGCGCTTTCGAGGTGGCGATGCTGGACCTGCAAGGCCAACTGGCCAACGCGCCGGTGGTGGACCTGCTGGGCGGTTCCGCGCGCGACACCGTGCCCTACAGCGCCTACCTGTTCTACAAGTACGCCGAGCACATCGAACGCCCCTACACTCCCGACCCCTGGGGCGAGGCGCTGACGCCCGAGCAACTGGTGGCGCAGGCGCGGCGCATGATCGGCGAGTACGGCTTCAAGAGCATCAAGCTCAAGGCCGGCACGTTGCCGCCCGAGCAGGAGGCGGCCGGCATCCTGGCGCTGGCCCAAGCGTTCCCGGGCGCGCCGCTGCGCATCGACCCCAACGGCAACTGGACCGTGCCCACCAGCCTGAAGGTGGTGGAGCAACTGCGCGGCGTGCTGGAGTACTACGAAGACCCGGCCCCCGGTCTGGACGGCATGGCCGAAGTCGCGCGGCAGTGCGAGGTGCCGCTGGCCACCAACATGGTGGTCACCGATTTCAAGGAATTCCGCCGCAACGCCGAGATGGGCTGCCCGGTGAAGATCGTGCTCAGTGACCACCATTACTGGGGCGGCCTGCGCGCCACCCAGCGCCTGGCCACGATGTGCCAGACCTTTGGCCTGGGCCTGTCCATGCACTCCAACTCCCACCTCGGCATCAGCCTGATGGCGATGACCCACCTGGCCGCGTCGGTGCCATTGCTGTCCTACGCCTGCGACACCCACTACCCCTGGCAGGACGACGAGGTGGTGCAGGGCGGGCGCCTGAAGTTCGAGGACGGCAGCCTGCGCGTGACCCGCACCCCCGGCCTGGGCGTGACGTTGGACCGCGAAGCTTTGGCCCGCCTGCACGACAACTACCTGAACACCTCCATCCGCAACCGCGACGACCTGGGCCAGATGCGCAAGTACGACCCTGCGTTCACTGGCCACCAGCCCCGGTACTGACACCCTTTTTCTTTCACACCCGAAAGCCTGCCATGCACTACACCCCTGCAGATCTGAAACAAGTCATGTCCTCCGGCCTGCTGTCCTTCCCTGTGACGGACTTTGACGCCCAAG
>CAZSZN010000334.1:0-1694 GCA_964610405.1 uncultured Macromonas sp.
CCTTCAACGTGGACTCGTTCGCCATGTTCAAGCTGAAGAACGAAGCCAACATCAAGGCCCAGAAAGACTTGGCCGCCGCCGTGATGTCGCCCCAGTTCCAGGAAGTGTTCAACCTGAACAAAGGCTCCATCCCGGTGCGCCTGAACATGGACCTGGCCAAGTTCGACGACTGCGCCAAACTCAGCGCCAAGGACTTTGTGGACACCGCCAAGGGCGGCTCGCTGGTGCCGTCCGTGGCCCACGGCATGGCCGTGCCGTCGGCCGCTGCCGGTGCCATCCAGGACGCGGTGAGCCAGTTCTGGAACGACGACAAAGTGACCGTGGCTGCGGCGCAAGACCGCATCGCCAAAGCGGCCGCCACCAAGTGATTGAGGGCGGCTCCGGCCGCCGACCGGCCCGTTCCCGCCTGGGGCGGGCCTTTTCTTGACTCCTTGCAGGAGCCACCCATGTCTGCTTCCTCTTCCCGAACCGCCGCGTGGCTGCCCAAACTGGTGGTGGCGCCCAGCTTTGTGCTGTCGCTGCTGTTCATCTACGGCCTGATGGCGTGGAACGGCTACCTGTCGTTGTCCGCCTCGCGCATCCTGCCCAACTACGAATTCGTCGGCCTGGCCCAGTACGAGGCCCTGTTCGTCAACGAGCGCTTCCACGTCGCGCTGAAAAACCTGGCCATCTTCGGCTCGCTGTTCATCGGCGGGGCCATGGCCATTGGCGTGCTGCTGGCCATTTTGCTGGACCAGAAAGTGCGCGGCGAAGGCGTGCTGCGCACCATCTATCTCTACCCGATGGCGATTTCCTTCATCGTCACCGGCACCGCCTGGAAATGGATGCTCAACCCCGGCCTGGGGCTGGAGCACCTGATGCGCCAGTGGGGCTTCGAGAACTTCACTTTCGGCTGGCTGGTGGAGCCGGACATGGCGATTTACTGTGTCGTCATCGCGGGCGTCTGGCAGAGCGCCGGCTTCGTGATGGCGCTGTTCCTGGCCGCGCTGCGCGGCATCGACGACTCCATCATCAAGGCCGCCCAGGTGGACGGCGCCAGCCTGCCGCGCATTTACTGGAGCATCATCCTGCCCAGCCTGGGCCCGGTGTTCTTCAGCACCTTGATGGTGGTCAGCCACCTGGCGATCAAGAGCTTCGACCTGGTGATGGCGTTGACCGCCGGCGGCCCCGGTTTTGCCACCGACTTGCCCGCCACCTTCATGTACGCCCACGCTTTCACCCGCGGCCAGATCGGTCTGGGTGCCGCCAGCGCCACCGTGATGCTGGCCACCGTCGCCGCCATCGTGGTGCCTTACCTCTACTCTGAACTCAGGAGCAAGCGATGAACCGCCTGACATTTCACCGCCTGGTGCTGTGGGGGCTGCTGGGGCTGTTCGCCTTGTGGTTCCTGGCGCCGATGTACGTGATGCTGGTCACGTCCTTCAAAGACGCCGACCAGTTGCGCGAAGGCAGCCTGCTCAGCCTGCCCAGCGCACTGAACTTTGACGCCTGGGGCAAAGCCTGGGGCACCGCCTGCACCGGCGTGCAGTGCGAAGGCCTCAAGCCCTTCTTCTGGAACTCGGTCGCCATGGTGGTGCCGGCGGTGCTGATCTCCACCATGCTGGGCGCGTTGAACGGCTATGTGCTGAGCAAATGGAAATTCAAGGGCAGCGACACGCTGTTCGCCTTCATGCTGTTCGGCGTGTTCATGCCCA
>CAZSZN010000335.1:0-1683 GCA_964610405.1 uncultured Macromonas sp.
CCGCGCCCGCCAGCGGCACATCACGCCATCACGAAAGCGCGCGCGCCCAGGTGGCCGGCGCCGCGCCCTATGTGGACGACATCCCCGAGGTGAAGGGCACGCTGCATGCCGCGCCCATCATGAGCAACGTGGCCCACGGCCACCTGCGCGGCCTCGGCGCGGCGGACGCACTCAGCATGCCCGGCGTGCGTGGCATCGTGCTGGCCCACGACATCCCCGGTGACCCCATCCTGGCCGCGTTCGGCCATGACGAGCCCATCTTTGCGCAGGACACGGTGCAGCACATTGGCCAGGTGGTGGGTGTGATCGTGGCCGACACCGTGATGCAGGCACGGCGCGCGGCCCGCAAGGTCAAGCTCACCATAGACCCCCTGCCCGCCGTGCTGACGCCGCGCGAGGCCCACGCGGCGAAAAGCTATGTGCTGCCGCCCGTGACGGTGCGCCGTGGTGAGCCCGAAGCCGCCATGCGCCAGGCGCCACACACCCTGAGCGGCCAGCTGGAAGTGGGCGGCCAGGAGCATTTTTACCTGGAAGGCCAGATCGCCTATGCCCTGCCGCTGGAGCAGGGCCAGTGGTGGATCTACAGCAGCACGCAGCACCCTGGCGAGATTCAACACTGGGTAGCGCACGCGCTGCATATCAGCAACAACGCCGTGACGGTCGAATGCCGGCGCATGGGCGGCGGATTTGGCGGCAAGGAAACGCAGGCCGGCCACCTGGCGGTGTGGGCCGCCCTGGCCGCGAACAAGATGCAACGCCCGGTGAAGCTGCGGCTGGACCGCGACGACGACTTCATGATCACCGGCAAGCGCCATCCGTTTGCCTATGACTACACCGTGGGCTTTGATGGCACGGGCCGCGTGACCGCGCTGCAGCTGACCATGCTGGCCAACTGCGGCTTCTCGGCCGACCTGTCGGGCCCGGTGGCCGACCGCGCCATCTTCCACGCCGACAACGCCTACTTCCTGGAAGATGTGGCCATCAGCAGCTACCGTTGCAAGACCAACGTCCAGAGCCACACCGCGTTCCGAGGCTTCGGTGGCCCGCAGGGAGTGATCGTCATCGAACGCATCATGGGCGACATCGCCCGCCACCTGGGGCTGGACGCACTGGACGTGCGGCTGCGCAACCTGTACGGCACCACCGACCGCAACGTCACCCACTACCAGACGGCGGTGGAGGACAACATCCTCGAACCGCTGATGACCACGCTGGCGCACAACGCGCGCTACCGCGAGCGGGCCGAGCAGATCGCGCAGTGGAACGCCAGCAGCCCCGTGATCAAGCGGGGCATTGCACTGACGCCGGTGAAGTTCGGCATCAGCTTCACCGCCACCCTGTTCAACCAGGCCGGCGCGCTGGTGCATGTGTACACCGACGGCAGCGTGCAGGTGAACCACGGCGGCACTGAAATGGGCCAGGGCCTGAACACCAAGGTGGCGCAGATCGTGGCCGATGAGCTGGGTGTGCCTTTCGACAATGTGCTGGCCACGGCCGCCGACACCAGCAAGGTTCCCAACGCCAGCGCCACCGCGGCCAGCAGCGGCACCGACCTCAACGGCCGCGCGGCCCAGTTCGCGGCGCGCAACGTGCGCGACAACCTGGCCAGCTTTGTGGCCGGGTTGGACGGCTGCGGCGCCGGTGCGGTGCGCTTTGAAGCGGGCCAGGTCATCACAGACAAGA
>CAZSZN010000336.1:0-1656 GCA_964610405.1 uncultured Macromonas sp.
CCGCGTCGTCCAGCCGCACGATCTTCAAGCCATCGGGCAGGCGAAGGCGCAGCAGAGCATCCACGCCCGCGCCGATGTTGAACAGGGCCTTGACACCGGGCTGCGCGTCGATGAAGGCCTGGGGCGGCGCCCAAACCACCGCGTAGTCAGCGGGCTCGATGGGTTTGCTCGCCAGCCAGAGGCTCACGTCGGCCTCGGGCAAGGCGGCACGCAGGCCCTCCAGCCAGGGCTCGGGCGGGGTGTCGGTGCAACAGAAAGCAATCTTCATGCGCAATGTCGTTGGACTCAAAACGCGATACCTTACACCCCCGCACCGGCGATAACGACGGGCACCCTCACCCCGCCACCAGCTTGAGCAACTCCGCGCCCTCGGCCACTTGATCGCCGGGTGCGTAAAGCAGTTCGGCCACGGTGCCATCCACCGGTGCGGCGATGGTGTGCTCCATCTTCATGGCCTCCATCACCGCCAGCGGCTGGCCTTTTTTCACCGCGTCACCGGCCTGCACGGCGAAGGACACCACCTTGCCCGGCATGGGCGCGGTCAGGCGCCCGCCTTCGGCCGCCGTGTCACCGGCGTGGGCCAACAGGTCCACCTCGACCACCTGGCGCGCGCCGCGCGGGGTGAACACGTGGGCGCGCTCGCCCTGCAGATAGACGGTGGCGCGGGTGCCTTCGCCGGCAAAGTTCACGTCCAGGGTCCAAGCGCTCAAGTCGCCCTGGACCGAGGTACCGGCCAAGCTGGGCGCGCTGAGGCGGAAAGCCAACAGTCCTTCAGCCCAGTTTCCCCCGGTGGCTTGCCCCGCGTCGCCCACCGTCAGACGCAGGCTGCCGTCGTGCAGGTAGGCCAGCGTGGCCGGAATGTGCGCATCGCCGTCCTCGAACGCGAAGCGGCGGGTGAACACACCGTGGCTGCGCCAGCCGTCGGTCTTGCTGAAGGGGTCGGCACCTTCGCGGGCGCGTTCCAGCACCAGGGTCTGCGCCACAGCAGCGGCCACGGCCAGGGGCAAACTCACCGGCTGCTGGTGGAACAGCACCGCCTGTTCGCGCGGGATGAGCGCCGTGTCCAGCTGGGCCTGGGCGAACGACGCGCTGCGCACCACATGCCGCAGGAACTGCACGTTGGTGGCCAGTCCCACGATATGGGTCTGCGCCAGCGCCTCGTCCAGCCGGGCCAGGGCCTGCTCGCGGGTGTCGCCGTGCACGATCAGCTTGGCCACCATGGAGTCGTAAAACGGGCTGATGGTGTCGCCTTCGCGCACGCCGTCGTCAACTCGCACATCGGCCCGGGCAAAGCTGGTGTGCCGTGGCTTGCGGTACACGTTGAGCGTGCCGGTGGCGGGCAGGAACTGGTTGTCGGGGTTTTCGGCGCAGATGCGGGCCTCGATCGCGTGGCCCTGGATGCGCAAGTCTTCCTGCTGCAGCGGCAGGGGCTCGCCGGACGCCACGCGCAACTGCCACTCCACCAGGTCCAGGCCGGTGATGGCCTCGGTGACCGGGTGCTCGACCTGCAGGCGCGTGTTCATCTCCATGAAATAGAAGGCCGAGACGCCTGCGCCACCCACGCCGGCACCACCCGCCTGCTCGGCGATGAACTCGACCGTGCCCGCGCCCACGTAGCCCACGCTCTGTGCAGCGGCCACGGCGGCGGCGCCCATT
>CAZSZN010000337.1:0-1645 GCA_964610405.1 uncultured Macromonas sp.
CGGCTCGACCACGCGGCCCATCAGGCTGGCCACGTAGGCGCGGTCCTGCTCGCTCGGCAGCCATTCGGCCTGCTTGGCGCTCCACTCGGCCTCGCTCACCACGCGGCCGTCCGGGCTCACCTTCACGCCGGCCAGGGTGCCGATGTTGCGGTGGAAGGCCTTGTGCGGCACCTTCAGGCGGAAGTCGATGCCGGCCTTTTCGATCAGACGGTTCCAGCGGTCCACGCCGGCCTTGGAATCGGTGATGTAGTCGTCGCGCAGCACTTCGTTGAGCGCGTTGAGCATCGGCACTTCCTTCTCGACCAGGGCGCCGTTCTCGACCGCCAGGATCTTGTAGCTGTTGCCCTTGAGCACGTGGTCGTCGGTGCGCTTGCCTTCTTCGTAGCGGCCTTTCAAGCCCGACGAGTAGAAGGTGGCGGCGTTGGACGACTGGTCGGCACCGAACAGGTCGATCGTCACCGAGAAGTGGAAGTTGATGTAACGCTGGATCGTCTGCAGGTCGATCACGCCGGCGGCGCGCAGCTTGGCCACGTCGTCGGTCTTGAGCTGGTTCATCATCTCGCAGGTGCGGGTGATGACGCGACCCACGCCCGACTCGCCCACGAACATGTGGTGCGCTTCCTCGGTCAGCATGAACTTGGTGGTGCGGGCCAGCGGGTCGAACGCGGATTCGGCCAGCGCGCAGAGCTGGAACTTGCCGTCGCGGTCGGTGAAGTAGGTGAACATGAAGAACGACAGCCAGTCCGGGGTCTTCTCGTTGAAGGCCTCCAGGATGCGCGGGTTGTCGGCGTTGCCGCTGTTGCGCTCCAGCAGGGCTTCGGCTTCTTCACGGCCGTCGCGGCCGAAGTACTTGTGCAGCAGGTAGACCATGGCCCACAGGTGGCGGCCTTCTTCCACGTTCACCTGAAACAGGTTGCGCAGGTCGTACTGGCTGGGCGCGGTCAGGCCCAGGTGGCGCTGCTGCTCGACGGATGCCGGCTCGGTGTCGCCCTGGGTCACGATGATGCGGCGCAGGTTGGCACGGTGTTCGCCGGGCACGTCCTGCCAGGCGGCTTCGCCCATGTGGTCACCGAAGTGGATCTTGCGCTCCTGCTCGGCCGGATTCAGGAAGATGCCCCAGCGGTAGTCGGGCATTTTCACGTGGCCGAACTGGGCCCAGCCCTGCGGGTCCACGCTGACGGCGGTGCGCAGGTAAACGTCGAAGTTCTGCGAGCCGTCGGGGCCCATGTCTTGCCACCACTGCAGGTAGTTGGGCTGCCAGTGTTCCAGCGCGCGCTGCAGGGTGCGGTCTTCGCTCAGGTTGACGTTGTTGGGGATTTTTTCGCTGTAGTTGATGCCGGACATGAGAGAGTCTCCGAGAAACAAACGCGGTGGAAATGGCATTCGGTTGCAGCGGGCTCCACCGGGAAACCCGCCGCACAACGATCAAAACAGGGTCAGACGCGGTTCATGTCGAACTGGGCCTTGTCGCCCTTGCCGTACACCTTCAGGGCGCCTTTTTCGCCCACGGCGTTGGGGCGCTGGAAAATCCAGTTCTGCCACGCGGTCAGGCGGCCGAAGATGCGGGTGAACATGTTTTCCTTCTGGGCGAAGCGCAGGTTGGCTTCCAGGCCGGTCAGCGCGTCGGGCGACATGGCGGCACGCT
>CAZSZN010000338.1:0-1641 GCA_964610405.1 uncultured Macromonas sp.
AACCAAGCAGCCGTCAACGCGTTTTTTGCTGAAGAAAAGCCCGACCAGGTCTACCTGGCAGCAGCCAAGGTAGGCGGCATCCACGCCAACAACACCTACCCGGCCGAATTCATCTATCAGAACCTGATGATGCAGGCCAATGTGATT
Organism: uncultured Macromonas sp.; assembly: GCA_964610405.1. GTDB lineage: Bacteria > Pseudomonadota > Gammaproteobacteria > Burkholderiales > Burkholderiaceae_C > CAZGDZ01. The sequence continues at coordinate 148 of CAZSZN010000338.1, forward strand.
GACGCGGCGTACCGCCACGGCGTGCAAAAGCTGCTGTTCCTGGGCTCCAGCTGCATCTACCCCAAGCTGGCCGAGCAGCCTATGCGCGAAGACGTCCTGCTCACCGGCACGCTGGAGCCCACCAATGAGCCCTACGCCATTGCCAAGATTGCCGGTATCAAGCTCTGCGAGAGCTACAACCGCCAGTACGGCCAAAGCCACGGGGTGGACTACCGCAGTGTCATGCCCACCAACCTCTACGGCCCCGGCGACAACTATCACCCGGAAAACTCCCACGTCATCCCGGCGCTCATCCGCCGCTTCCATGAGGCCAAGGCCAACCAGGCGCCCAGCGTCGCCATCTGGGGCACCGGCACCCCACGGCGCGAATTCCTGTACGTGGACGACATGGCTGCCGCCAGCGTGCACGTCATGAACCTCTCTAAGGTTGTGTACAACCAGCACACTCAGCCCATGCTCAGCCACATCAACGTCGGCTACGGGAACGACACCACCATCAAAGAACTGGCCGAAGCCATCGGCAAAGTGGTCGGCTACCAAGGCGAAATTACCTTCGTCCCCAGCAAACCCGACGGCACCCCGCGCAAGCTGATGGATAGCTCCCGGCTCAACGCCCTCGGCTGGCACGCCAAGATAGGTCTCGAGCAAGGCCTACAACTCGCCTACGCCGATTTCCAGAAAACTGCCTTACCCAGTATTTGAAGGGAAGATCACCCCATGACCATCCAACCCAAAGTCGCCCTCATTACCGGCGTCACCGGCCAAGACGGCGCCTACCTTGCCGAATTCCTGCTCAATAAGGGCTACATCGTTCACGGCATCAAGCGTCGCACCAGCCTGTTCAACACCGACCGAATTGACCACCTCTATCAAGATCGCCATGAAAAGGACGTGCGTTTCTTTCTTCACCACGGCGACCTTACCGATAGCTCCAGCCTCATCCGGATCATCCAGCAAACCCAGCCTGACGAAATCTACAACCTCGCCGCGCAAAGCCACGTGGCTGTGAGCTTCGAGGAGCCCGAATACACCGCCAACTCCGACGCCCTGGGTGCCCTGCGCATACTGGAGGCAATTCGCATCTTGGGCCTGGAGAAGAAATCCCGCTTCTACCAGGCCAGCACCAGCGAACTCTATGGCCTGGTGCAGGAAATCCCGCAAAAGGAAACTACCCCCTTCTACCCGCGCAGCCCCTACGCGGTGGCCAAGCTCTACGCCTACTGGATCACCGTCAACTACCGCGAGGCCTACGGCATCTACGCCTGCAACGGCATCCTCTTCAACCACGAATCGACGCTGCGCCCCGAGCGCTTCGTCACCCAGAAGATCGTGCAGGTGGCGCGGAGGATCGCCGGGGGATCGAAGGAGTCGCTCGAGCTGGGCAACACGCACGTCATCCGCGACTGGGGCTGGGCGCCCGAGTACGTGGACGCCATGTGGCGCATGCTGCAGCAGGAGAAGCCCGACGACTACGTGATCGCCACGGGCCAGAGC
>CAZSZN010000339.1:0-1593 GCA_964610405.1 uncultured Macromonas sp.
GGCATCGACCTGCTGACCAAGGTGATCCCGGTGGACAACATCCTGTTTGCCAGCGAGATGATCGGCGCGGTGCGCGGCATCGACCCCGAGACCGGCCACTACTACGACGACACCAAGCGCTACGTGGCGGCCACGCCCAACCTGACGGAAGAGCAGCGTTACAAGGTGTTCGAAGGCAACGCGCGCCGGGTGTTCCCGCGCATGGATGCGGCCTTGAAGGCGCAAGGGCGCTGAGGCGCTCCCCGGCTCAACCGATCAACCACAAGGAATTCAAGATGTACGAACTCGGCGTTGTTTACCGCAACATCACCCGCGCTGACCGCGCGGCCGCCGATGGCCTGGCCGCCCTGGGCTCGGCCACGGTGCACGAGGCCATGGGCCGTGTCGGCCTGCTCAAGCCCTACATGCGCCCCATCCAGACCGGCGTGCAGGTCAGCGGCACGGCCGTGACGGTGCTGCTGCACCCGGGCGACAACTGGATGATGCATGTGGCTGCCGAACAGATCCAACCCGGCGACATCGTGGTGGCGGCCATCACCGCCGAGTGCACCGACGGCTACTTCGGTGACCTGCTGGCCACCAGCTTCCAGGCCCGTGGTGCCCGCGCGCTGATCATCGATGCTGGCGTGCGCGATGTAAAAACCCTGAATGAGATGAACTTCCCGGTCTGGAGCAAGTGCATCTCCAGCAAGGGCTGCATCAAGGAAACGCTGGGTTCGGTGAACATCCCGGTGGTGTGTGCCGGCATGCTGGTGACGCCGGGCGACGTGATCGTGGCCGACGACGACGGCGTGGTCTGCGTGCCCGCCGCCCGCGCGGTGGAAACCCTGGCCGCGGCGCAGAAGCGCGAGAGCTTCGAAGGCGAGAAGCGCGACAAGCTGGCCTCGGGCATCCTGGGGCTGGACATGTACAAGATGCGCGAACCGCTGGCCGCCAAGGGCCTCAAGTACATCGATTGAGGAGACACCATGAGCAAACCTGTTTCCGGTGACTTCACCAAAACCGCCGGCTGGCTCGACTGGTACACCGGTCCGTCCAAGCCCCGTTTTCAACTGCCCGCCGGCGCGGTGGACGCGCACTGTCATGTGTTCGGCCCCGGCGCCGAGTTCCCCTACGCGCCAGAACGCAAGTATACGCCCTGCGACGCTAGCAAGCACCAGCTGTATGCGCTGCGCGACCACCTGGGCTTTGCCCGCAACGTGATCGTTCAGGCTACCTGCCACGGCGCCGACAACCGCGCCATGGTGGACGCGTGCCTGTCCAGCGGCGGCAAGGCGCGTGGCGTGGCCACGGTCAAGCGTTCAGTGACGGACGAAGAACTGCAGGCCCTGCACGCCGCCGGTGTGCGCGGTGTGCGTTTCAACTTCGTCAAGCGCCTGGTGGACTTCACGCCCAAGGACGAGCTGATGGAAATCGCTGGCCGCATCGCCAAGCTGGGCTGGCACGTGGTCATCTACTTCGAGGCGGTGGACCTGCCCGAACTGTGGGACTTCTTCACCGCGCTGCCGACCACCGTGGTGGTGGACCACATGGGCCGACCGGATGTGTCGCTGCCCGTCGATGGCCCGCAGTTCGCGCTGTTCGAGAAGTTCA
>CAZSZN010000340.1:0-1585 GCA_964610405.1 uncultured Macromonas sp.
CACAAACAAGCCCAAGCGGGTCTTGCTGATCAACATGGTCACGCCCAGCAACACCGCCAGCGCGAAGCACACGATGATCATGCGGTTCCAAGGCAGGGTGAGGTTGCCCAACACGGTGACAGCCCCACTCATCCACGCGGGGTTTTCAACGCCCACGTTTTGCGCCCCAAACAGGCTGCGCACGCTTTGCATGAGGATGAGGCTGATGCCCCAGGTCGCGAGCAGCGTTTCCAGCGGGCGGCCGTACAAAAAACGGATGACGCTGCGCTCCATGACTGCGCCCACCAGTGCCGAGGTCATGAACGCCATCGGCAACGCAGCGAGCAAATACCAGTCGAACGCGCCGGGCCACCAGCGCTGGAAAGCCAGTTGCACCAGGTAGGTGGCATAGGCGCCAATCATGATCAACTCGCCGTGGGCCATGTTGATCACACCCATCAAACCGTAGGTGATGGCCAGGCCCAACGCCGCCAGCAACAAGATGGAACCCAGGCTGACACCGGTGAACACCTGCCCCAGGGTCGCGCTCAGGGTCAGCGAACGCTCTACCGCGGACAGCGCCTGCGCCAACGCAGCTTTGACGTTGGCATCTTCTTCGACCTTCAAGCGCTGTTCCAGCAGTGCTTTGACGATGGTCTGGCGCGCTTCGGCCAGTTTGGCGGCGGCTGCCGCACGTTGGGTCGGATCGTCACTGGCCAGCAGCAAGGCGGCCTGCGCCAACTCCAGCGATTGCCGGGCTTGCGCATCCAAAGGGGGTTGCTGGTCGTCGTCCAGCGCCGCTTGGATCAAAGACGATTGGGCAGGGTCGGGGTCGTCAAACGCCCCGCGCTGCAACACCATGGCAGCCTCGCGTTGGCGGGCCATGTCGGGGCTCAACAAATCCAGTCCGGCCAAGGCGGTTTGCAACGCGCCACGCAAGCGGTTGTTGAGCATCGGCTCCTCGGCGTCGTCCGGTACAGCAACGGACTCACCGGTCACCGCGTCCAGCGCGCCGTCGCCTTGCAGGATGAACACGCGTTCCCCCTGATACCGCGCCGATTCGTCAGCCAGCGCCCGGATCAGGGCGGCGGCCCGCTCGTCCGGCTCGGTGGCCAGCCGGTTGAGCACTTCGATGCGGTCACTCACCGCGCCGTCCACCAAGGCCAGCGCGTCTTCAGGGGTCAGGGCTTGCGCCGGGGCCAGCCACAGGCTGGCCACCAGCGCCCCGACCTGAAGGGTTCGATTCAGGATGGAACGCATGGGTCTGGGTCCTGCTTACAGCTTTTCGGGCTGGTCCTTCTTCTTGTCGTTGCCCTCGATGAAGGGGCTCCACGGCTGGGCCTTCACCGGACCTTTGGTCTTCCACACCACATTGAACTGGCCATCAGCGCGCACTTCGCCAATCAGCACCGGCTTGTGCAAGTGGTGGTTTTTCTCATCCATCTTGGCCACAAAGCCGCTGGGTGCCTTGAAGGTCTGCCCCGCCATGGCGGCAATCACCTTGTCGGTTTCCAGGCTCTTGGACTTGTTCACGGCCTGGGCCCACATGTTGATGCCGATGTAGGTGGCCTCCATCGGGTCGTTGGTCAGCGGCTTGTCCTTGTGG
>CAZSZN010000341.1:0-1584 GCA_964610405.1 uncultured Macromonas sp.
GCGCCGGTGGACAGCACCATCGACATGCGCAACGAGATGGTCCAGATCCTGGAAGCCGTGGGCGTGCCCGTTGAAGTGCACCACCACGAAGTGGCTGGCGCCGGTCAGTGTGAAATCGGTACCAAGTTCTCGACCCTGGTCGAGCGTGCCGACTGGACCCTGCTGCAAAAGTACGTGATCCAGAACGTGGCCAACGCCTATGGCAAGACCGCCACCTTCATGCCCAAGCCCTACCACGGCGACAACGGTTCCGGCATGCACGTGCACCAGTCCGTGTGGAAAGACGGCAAGAACCTGTTCGCGGGCAGCGGTTACGCCGGCCTGAGCGATTTCGCGCTGTACTACATCGGCGGCATCATCAAGCACGCCCGTGCCCTGAACGCCATCACCAACCCCGGCACCAACAGCTACAAGCGCCTGGTCCCGCACTTCGAGGCGCCGGTCAAGCTGGCCTACTCGGCCAAGAACCGCTCGGCCTCGATCCGCATCCCCAATGTGGCGTCGGACAAGGCCCGTCGCGTGGAAGCCCGCTTCCCCGATCCGCTGTGCAACCCCTACCTGGGCTTCGCCGCCCTGCTGATGGCCGGTCTGGACGGCGTGGAAAACAAGATCCACCCGGGCGAAGCCGCCACCAAGGATCTGTACCACCTGCCGCCGGAAGAGGACAAGCTGGTCCCGACCGTGTGTGCCAGCCTGGACGAAGCCCTGGCCCACCTGGACAAGGACCGCGCGTTCCTGACCAAGGGCGGTGTGTTCACCGACTCGTGGATCGATGCCTACATCGAGCTGAAGATGACCGAAGTCACCCGCGCCCGCGTGGAAGTGTCGCCGGTCGAGTTCGACATGTACTACAGCCTCTGATCGGGCTCTGCCCGACGAGGGTGGCAAAGGAGGGACGGCGCAAGCCGTCCCTTTTTCGTTGGGGCGGGCAGGGCCGTTCTTGGGCACTTTTCGGCGATACTGGAAATCCCTGAGGTGCACGGGCACAGACCGCCCGAAACCCGCATTGCAGAGCAACCCATGACTGTGACTCACTCGCGACCGCTCGCTGTGTTGGCGGGCCTGCTGCTGTTGGGGGCTTGGCCGGTTCAGGCCCAGTCGCCCATCTACCGCTGTGGCAACGAATACACCAACAACCCGGGCAACGCCCAGGCCCGGGGCTGCCGGCTGGTGGAGGGGGGCAACCTCACCATCGTCGAGGGTGTGCGCCCACCAGCGGCCAACGCAGCGCCCGCGACTTCTGGCGCGTCCGGTGCCGCATCCTCGCGCAGCGGCGCCCGTTCCAGCGGTGAGCGGGTGGATGGGGCCGAGCAGCGCGCCCGCGACAGCGATGCGCGCCAGATCCTGGACGCCGAGTTGCGCCGGGCCGAAGAGCGGCTGAGCGACTTGCGCGAGGAATACAACAACGGCAAACCCACGCCCTTGGCCAGCGAGCGCAGCAACCCTCAGCGTTACGAAGAGCGGGTCAGCGACCTCAAGTCCCGCATTGAACGCGCAGAGGCCGATGTGGCCGGCATCAAACGCGAAATGGCCCGACTGAGTCCGGCGGGAGCGCGCTGATGATCGGGCTCTTGCGCAAGGGCA
>CAZSZN010000342.1:0-1583 GCA_964610405.1 uncultured Macromonas sp.
TCGACGGCTGGGCCGGCGCCTACCTGAACCGCCAGGGCTACTACAGCGCCGTGCTCGACACCGCCAAGGCCAAGATGGAGGCCTACGAATGGGCCTACTGGATGGAAGGCAAGGCCGCCACCCAGGACATCAAGAGCCCCAACGGCGACGTGCTGGCCAAGAAGGGCGCGGTGCGCGACGGCGGCAGCTACGAGCAGCGCATGGGCGGCATCGCCTGCTGGAACGCCATCATGGACGAGAACGAGTACATGGTGCGCAAGTGGAACGAGTTCGTCGCCGCCTGACGGTCTGAGGCCCGCATGAGCACCGCCGCGAAACCCCCACGCGCCCACACCGGGCTGCACCCCTGGTGGCAGGCGCTGCCGTTTTCGGCGGTGTTCCTGCTGTTTTTCCTCGTGCCCCTGGGGCTGGTTGTCATGGTCAGCTTCTGGGACTTCAACGACTACGAACTGCTGCCCGCCTTCACCTGGCGCAACTACGTGTCGATGTGGGAGGGTTGCAGCCGCCTGACCGAGCACGGCGACTTCTGCGTCACCTTCTCCACCTACCTGTCCACGCTGCAGTTCACCCTGCTGACCTGGGCCGTGACCCTGGTGTTGGGCTTTGCGCTGGCCTATTTCCTGGCCTTCCACGTGCGCTCGCCCGGCATGCAGACCCTGTTGTTCGTGCTCTGCACCGTGCCGTTCTGGACGTCCAACGTCATCCGCATGATCTCGTGGGTGCCCCTGCTGGGCCGCAACGGCCTGGTGAACCAGGGCCTGCAAGGCCTGCACCTGACCGACGGCCCGCTGGACTGGCTGCTGTTTTCCAACTTCTCGGTGCTGCTGGCCTTCGTCCACCTCTACACCATGTTCATGATCGTGCCCATCTTCAACTCCATGATGCGCATCGACCGCTCGCTGCTGGAGGCCGCCAAGGACGCCGGCGCCAGTGCCTGGCAGACGCTGTGGCACGTGGTGGTGCCGCTGTCGCGCACCGGCATCCTGATCGGCTCCATCTTCATCGTCACCATCGTCATGGGCGACTTCGTCACCGTGGGCGTGATGGGTGGGCAGCAGATCGCCTCGATCGGCAAGATGATCCAGGTGCAGACCTCCTACCTGCAGTTCCCGCTGGCCGCGGCCAACGCGGTGGTGCTGCTGCTGACGGTGCTGATGATCGTCTGGGGTCTGACCCGCGTGGTCGACATCCGCAAGGAGTTGTGACATGGCCCGCTTCCGCGAACCCCGTGCGCCCGGCTTCTGGCCGCTGGCCGCCGTGTTTGGCCTGTTCGTGCTGTTCCTGTACGGCCCGATGCTGACCATCTTTGCCCTGAGCTTCCAGGGCCCCGAGGGCGGCCTGACCTTCCCGATGCGCGGCGTGTCACTGCACTGGTACCGCCAGCTGGCCGAGGGCCTGGGCGTGGTGGACATTGGGGCGGCCTTCAAGCGTTCGCTGGCGCTGGGCGTGACGGTGATGGTGCTGACGGTGGGGCTGTCGCTGCTGGCGGCGCTGGCCTTCCGCAAGCGGTTGCGCGGCGGCAACGCGCTGTTCTACGTCACCGTGGCCAGCCTGATCATGCCGTCCATCGTGGTGTCGCTGGG
>CAZSZN010000343.1:0-1572 GCA_964610405.1 uncultured Macromonas sp.
AGTCGCGGATGTAGGCCTTGAGCATCTTGTTCTCGAAGTTCTGGCTGTCCACCACCGCCTTGGCCACATCGTAGAAGCTGATCACGCCCATCAGCATTTTGGCGTCCATCACCGGCATGTAGCGGGTGTGCTTTTCCAGCATCATCGGGCGCACTTGTTCCAGCTCGGTATCGGGGCTGCAGGACATGGGTTGGTGATCCATGACCTTGCGCACCGTGGCATCACCCACCGAACCTCCGTTGCGGGCCACGGTGTGCATGACTTCGCGGAAGGTCAGCATGCCCACCAGTTCGCCACGGTCCATGACGGCCAGCGAGCCGATGTCGAACTGGGCCATGGTTTCCACCGCGCGGCTCAGCGGCTCGTCGGGCGAAATGGTGTACAGCGTGCCGCCTTTGACACGCAGAATGTCGCTGACTTTCATGTTTTCTCCTCTGTCGCACACACGGCGAGTTCGGTTCTCAATATAGCTCACAATCGGGCCAAAACCACAAGGAGACACCATGCCCGGCCACGCCGATCCTGGCTTTGACACGCTGGCGTTGCACGCCGGCGCCGCGCCCGACCCCGCCACGGGCGCCCGCGCGGTGCCGATCCACCTGACCACCTCGTTCGTTTTCGAGTCCAGCGACCACGCGGCCTCGTTGTTCAACCTGGAACGCGCGGGCCATGTGTACAGCCGCATCAGCAACCCGACCAACGCCGTGTTCGAGCAGCGGATGGCAGCGCTGGAAGGGGGAATTGGCGCGATCAGCGTGGCCAGCGGCCAGGCGGCACTGCACCTGAGCATTGCCACGCTGATGGGTACGGGCTCGCACATCGTGGCCAGCACCGCGCTGTACGGCGGCAGCCAGAACCTGCTGCACTACACGCTGCGCCGCTTCGGCATCGAAACCACCTTCGTCAAACCCGGCGACATCGACGGCTGGAAGGCCGCCGTGCGGCCCAACACCAAACTGTTCTTTGGCGAGACCGTGGGCAACCCGGGGCTGGACGTGCTGGACATTCCGACCGTGGCGCAGATTGCGCACGAAACGAAGGTGCCGCTGCTGGTCGATTCCACCTTGACGACGCCCTACTTGGTCAAACCGTTTGAGCTGGGGGCGGACCTGGTCTACCACTCGGCCACCAAATTCCTGTCGGGCCACGGCACCGTCATCGGCGGTGTGGTGGTGGATGCGGGCAGTTTCGACTGGGACGCCAGTGGCAAATTCCCAGAGCTGACCGAACCGTACGACGGCTTCCACGGCATGACCTTCAGCGAGGAAAGCACCGTGGGCGCCTTTCTGCTGCGAGCCCGCCGCGAAGGCCTGCGCGACTTCGGCGCCTGCCTGAGCCCGCACAGCGCCTGGCTGATTTTGCAGGGGCTGGAAACGCTGCCGCTGCGTATGGAACGGCACATGAGCAACACCGAAAAGGTGGTGGCGTTCCTGGCCAGCCACCCGCTGGTGGGCCGCGTCGGCCACCCCTTGCTGGAATCACACCCCAGCCACGCGCTGGCGAACCGGCTGCTGCGGCACGGCGCCAAAGGCGCGGGCTCGGTGTTCAGCTTCGACATCAAGGGCTCGCGCG
>CAZSZN010000344.1:0-1559 GCA_964610405.1 uncultured Macromonas sp.
TGACGAAATGCTCAAGCTGTAGCAGACCGGCCATGCGCTGGCCAGCATCGAGCAACTGAAGGCGACCGGCTTGTCCACCGGCATCTATCCCTTGCTGGACCTGGTGGTGCAACGCGCCGAGCAGCCGTTTGTGAAAGCGGCGCTGCTCGACACCGACCGCCGCGTGGGCGAAAGTAAGCCGGTCGCGCCCAGCTTTCTGCTGGCCTGTGTGTTGTGGAACGATGTGCGCGAAGGCTGGAGCCGGCGCCTCAAGGCCCAGGTGCCGCCTTTCCCCGCCTTGCAGGACGCGGTCGATGAGGTGTTCGAGTCGCGGATTGGTGACGTGTCCGGGCGCGGCAAGCTCGGCGCCGACATGCGCGAAATCTGGTTGATGCAGCCGCGTTTCGACAAACGCACCGGTTCTTCGCCGTTTTCACTCGTGGAGCAACCGCGTTTCCGCGCGGGTTTTGACTTTTTGCGCCTGCGCTCTCAGGTCAACGAGATTGACGAAGAGCTGGCGCATTGGTGGGAAACTTTCTCCACCGCCAGCGATGCCGTGCGCCGCGACATGGTGGACGAGATCCGCCTGGCGCAGCAGCGCGCCAAGCCGCGTGGCTCCGGCAAAAGCGATGGCAAGGGCGAAGGCAAAACCGGGCGTGGCGGTTCGGGGCGTGTGTTCCGGGCACCGCCCGATGCTCCCCAGGCCGAGGCGCAGACCGAAGCCGCATCCGCATCCGTGCCCCAAGACGATGCATTCACGCCGGACGACGTCGCACCGGCCAAGAAGCGCCGCCGCCGGCGCCGCAAACCCGGTAGCTCAGGCCATGCCGGTGATGGCGGTGGTGGAGCAGACGCTGGTGGGTCTGCCGAGTGAGTGTGCTGGCCTGCGTGGCCCTGGGGGCCAACCTGGGTGATGCCGCCGCCGCCGTGCGCCAGGCCTTGCAAGCCTTGGGAAGTTTGCCGTACACCCAGTTGGTGCGAGCTTCCAGCCTGTACCGCACCGCACCGTGGGAGGCCAGTGGCCCCGATTTCATCAACGCGGTGGCGTTGTTGCACACCGATCTGCCTGCCCCTCACCTGCTGGCAGCGTTGCAAGCGCTGGAGATCGCCGCTGGACGGGAGCGGCCCTACCTGAACGCGCCGCGCACGCTCGACCTGGATCTGTTGTTTTATGGCGAAGGGCGCATCCAGTCGCCCACCCTGACCGTGCCCCACCCCCGGTTGTGGGAACGCGCATTCGTGCTGGTGCCCTTGGCCGAGATTGCGCCCGAGCGGGTTTCCGCCCACGCTTTGCAGGCCGTGGCGGGGCAAGCCATCGAGCGGTTGCCGGGCTGATCAGGGCGCCAGCCGCTCCCGCTGCCATGTGCCGCCGTCCAGGCGGTACTGCAAGCGGTCGTGCAAACGGCTTTTGCGGCCCTGCCAGAACTCCCAGCGGTCGGGCACCAGGCGGTAACCGCCCCAGTGCGGTGGGCGCGGTGGGTTCAGCAGGAACTGGGCGCCGAATTTGGCGGCTTGCGTCACCAGCACGCTGCGCCCCGCAATCACCTGGCTTTGCGGGCTGGCCCAGGCACCGATGCGGC
>CAZSZN010000345.1:0-1552 GCA_964610405.1 uncultured Macromonas sp.
TCGCAGGAAGAGGCCATGGCCCTGGCCGACCAGATGGTGGTGATGAACCACGGCCGCATCGAACAAGCGGCCAGCCCGCGCGAGGTGTTCAACGCCCCGGCGACCGAATTCGTGGCCAGCTTCATGGGCGGGCACAACGTGTTCGACGACGCCGCCACCGGTGGCCGCGTGGCCGTGCGCGCCGACCGGCTGGCGCTGCACCTGAGCGCCGACGGGGCCGCCGGCCAGCCGCAGGCCCACGGCCAGGTGCGCGACATCGAGTACCAGGGCACCTACGTGTTGCTCGGCATCGAGGCCGGGGCAGGCACCGGGGCGGCCCGCAGCATCCAGGTCAGCCTGTCCGAAGCCGACTTCCAGCGCCAGCCGGTGCAGCCGGGCCAGCCGGTCTGGGTGTCGTGGCGGCCGGAACAGGCGCACCGTCTGGCCACGCATTGAAGCGTTGTTCAAGCGTTTTCCCCCACCGCCGCCTGACGGCTTCAGGTTTTTCCATCCCACCAGGAGTTTTGTCCATGTCGAACACCGTTGACACCCCGAGCGCCGAACCCCAGCGCCGCCAACTGCTCAAGGGCGCCGCCGCCATTCTGGCCAGCGGCATGTTCCCGGCCATCCACGCGCAGGAAAAGGTGACGCTGCGCTACCTCGGCACCGCGGTGAACCAGGACAAAGCCATCGCCGAGAAGTTCGAGGCCGACACCGGCATCAAGATCCAGTACGTGGCCGTGACCACCGACGAGGTCACCAAGCGCGCCATCACCGCGCCCAACAGCTTCGACCTGATCGACACCGAGTACTTCTCGCTCAAGAAAATCATCCCTAGCGGCAACCTGCTGGGCATCGACAGCAAGCGCATCAAGCACGCCGACAAGATCACCCCCCTGTTCACCCAGGGCGCAGTCGCCGGCAAGAAGGTGGGCGACCAGGGCACCGCGCCGAAGAAGGTGATGTACCTGGAGGCGCCGAACGCCAAGAAGTTCTCCAGCGCGCCGACCCAGTTCATGACGCTGATCCCCACCGTCTACAACGCCGACACCCTGGGCATCCGCCCCGACCTGATCAAGCGCCCCATCAGCTCGTGGGCCGAGCTGCTCAACCCCGAGTTCAAGGGCAAGGCCGCCATCCTGAACATCCCGTCCATCGGCATCATGGACGCGGCCATGGTGGTGGAGGCGATGGGCCTGTACAAGTACCCCGACAAGGGCAACATGACCAAGAAAGAGATCGACCTGACGATCAAGACCCTGATCGAAGCCAAGAAGGCCGGCCAATTCCGCAGCCTCTGGAAGGACTTCAACGAGAGCGTGAACCTGATGGCCTCGGGCGAGGTGGTGATCCAGTCCATGTGGAGCCCGGCCGTGACGGCGGTGCGCACCAAGGGCATCGACTGCACCTTCCAGCCGCTGAAAGAGGGCTACCGCGCCTGGGCCGCCGGCTTTGGCCTGCCCAAGACCCTGTCGGGCAAGAAGCAGGACGCGGCCTACGAGTTCATCAACTGGTTCCTCGACGGCTGGGCCGGCGCCTACCTGAACCGCCAGGGCTACTACAGCGCCGTGCT
>CAZSZN010000346.1:0-1544 GCA_964610405.1 uncultured Macromonas sp.
GCCTGTTCGGCAAGCCCGAGAGCTTCACCAAGCGCCGCATGGGCGTGGCGCTGGCGCGCGCCGCAGACACCGACGCAGCCCGTGCCAACGCCAAGCTGGCCGCGTCCAAGGTCAAGCCGCGCGTGGTCTGACCTTCCCGCTTACAACACCGGTCCGCCCGAGCCCTCGCGCAGCGCCTTCAGGCGTTCAAGCAGATCGTCCGACGGCATGGCGTAGCCGTACAGACGCTCCGGGGGAAGCTTGGCCACCAGGCGATTGTCGGGCGCGGTGCCAACGATGGCGTGGGCGGGCAGGCCTGAGTCCAACTGCAGGGTGTGCGCCACGGGCTGACCGGCGTTGTCAGTGATGGTCGCCACGATGGGTGCCTTGGCGTTGCTGGTGCGCTGCACCACCACCGCCCATTCGCCCGAGGCCAGCCGCACCACGTCGCCCGGCGGGTAAATGCCGAAGACCTTGACCACGGCGGTGGACAGTGGGCCGCCCTGGTCCTCGCGGTAAAGCTGGCGGATCGCTTCCTGTGGCGACAGGGGGCTGCGCAGCAGGCGGGGGCTGATCTTGGCCATGAACACGTCAGCGACGCGCAGTGCCACGGCCATTTCCGAGAGGGGCTGCTCGCTCTTGGGGTAGGTGCCGCCCTCGGGCCGCTCGTGGTGTTGGGCCACGGCCCCCAGCCAATCGGCGTCGTCAATGCCCGCCTTTTGGAGCAAGGCCTCAGCCTGCTGCGGGTGCGCCAGAATGGCGGCGCGCTGGCGCTCGCGCACGGGGCCGTCCTGGCCGGCCATCTGGCCCTGCAGGTCAAGGATGCTGAGGTTCATGGTCAGGGCCGCCTTGACCAGGCTGCGCTGGCGCGCCTCAGGCCAATTCAGTTGGCGCGCCATGAGCTGGCACAGCACCGCCGTTTGCACCGCGTGGCTGTAGCCGTAGTAGTACAGGTGCAGTTGCTCCTGGCGCACGCACTGGTAGAGGGCGATGTCGGGTTGCTGGTCGAGCAGGCCGATGATGTGGTTGGCGAAACGGTCCAACGTGCGGCCGAAGTCCACCTGTTGCTCCAGCCCTGTGAGCACAGATTTGAGGTCTTCCGCCGACTGACGCCAGAGCTCGAACAGGTTGGGCGGTGCGTTGCGGGCATGGCCTGCGCTGGTATCGGTGGCCTCAGCGGCTGCCGCCTTGATGTCCTCGATATCGACAAAAGCGCCGCGCTGCAGCACCGCATCCAGTTGGCCCTCGGTGCTGATCACATGGCCCTTGCTCAGCAGCAGTCGGCCGAGTTCGTCACGGATGTTCCAAGGCAGTGGGGCCCCGAGTTGCACCTTGGCCCGGGGCAGCCTGAGCATTTTCATGGCTGGGCAGCCTCCTGATGCCAGGGCCTGTGGCCCCCGCATGCGAGGAATGTAGTGCTTGCGATCCTTGTGCGCAAGCCGTCGATCACTGAAACGCCACTTCCGCGAAGCTGCGCAGCTTGCGGCTGTGCAACTGGTCGGCACCGCCCTGGCGCAGCCGTTCAACGGCGCGGATGCCGATGCGCAGGTGCTGGTCCACGCGCT